>JBCDIK010000058.1:0-16857 GCA_038749065.1 Pseudomonadota bacterium
ATGTTCCGCTGCGCGAATCGCGGCGAAGGCGGCGACCACGGTTTTGCCAGAGCCGACGTCGCCCTGGATCAGCCGCAGCATGGGTTCTGCCCGCCCCAGATCGTTCAGCACGTCCGTGAGCGCGCGCTTTTGCGCGCCGGTCAGCGTGAATCCCAGATGCCGCTGCAGGGCGCGGCCGAGCTGATTGGCCGGCGGCAGTTCGAGGGTGCGCTCGCGCTGCCGGTCGCGCTGCCGGTGGCGCATGATCAGGTAGTAAGCGGTCAGCTCGTCGATGGCGATCTGTGACTGGGCCAGTTCGATCTGTTCCGCCGTCGCGCTCGCCGGGGGCTGGTGCAGGTAGGTGATTTCCGGCACGGGCCAGCCCGCCTCGGTGGCGCTCGCCTGATCCAGCGCTGCCAGGGCGCCGCGCACCAGAGTGCGGATGCGCGCCTGGCCGAGTCCGCGGGTGATGCCATAGACCGGTGTCAGCTCCGGCTCTGGCGGTGGCAGGGGCTGCTCGCTGCTGCGGTACTCCGGGTGTGCGAGCTCAAGCCCGGTCGCGCCGAAGCGCGCGGTGCCGAAGGCCTGCACATGGCAGCCGGGACGCAGTCCCTGCTGCTGGGCCTTGCTGAAGTGAAAGAAGCGCAGGTTCAGATAGCCATGACCGTCGTCCAGGGTCACGGCCAGGCTGCGCCTGCGACCGTAGCTCACCTTGGCATCCACCACCTGCCCGGCAATAAGCACCGTAGCGCCGGCGCTGATTCGATTCAGAGGGGTGATGCGGGTGCGGTCTTCGTAGCGCAGGGGCAGGTGCAGCAGCAGATCCCCGACCCGGGCAATGCCCAGCCCTTTCAGTTTCTCTGCCAGGCTTGGGCCAACGCCCTTCAGCGCCGTGACCGCGGTATCCGGTCCCATCGCCGTTGCCGGCGCCTCAGTCTGGCGCGTCGGGCAGGACCAGGATCGCGTCGGCTTCGAACTGCGCGCCCTTGGGCAGGGCGGCGACCTGCACGGCAGCGCGGGCCGGGTAGGGCTCGCTGAAGTGCCGCGCCATGGTCTCATTGACCGTGGCGAAGTGGGCCAGGTCCGTCAGGAACAGATTGAGCTTTACGCAGTCCGCAAGGGTCCCGCCGGCGGCCTCGCAAACGCCGCGCAGGTTCGCAAAGACCTGCTCCGCCTGCTCGGCGAAGTCGTCGCTCACCATCTCCATCGTCTCCGGCACCAGAGGAATCTGCCCGGAGATGTAGACGGTCCGATCCACGCGGACCGCCTGGGCGTAGGTGCCGATCGCGGCCGGTGCTCGATCCGTTGCGATGGTGGTGCGTTCGAAAGGCATGTGGGTTCCCTAGCCGCTGACCCGGCTGATGTTCTTGACCTGTGTGAGCGCCCGCAGGCGCCGCAGCACGCGCTCGAGGTGCGCGAGGTCGCGCACGCTCAAGCGTATGGAGATACTCGACAGGACCGCGTCGCGCTCCTCGACACTGACGTTGTCGAGCCCGGCGTCGGTGGCCGCGATGGCGCTGGCGATCTCGGCGATCAGCCCCTTCTTGCCCTCGGCGTCGACCCGCAGCGTGGTCATGTACTCGCCCTCGACGACCTCAGCCCAGTTCGCCGGGATGATCTCCTGGGGATTGCGCCGGCGAATCTCCGCCATGTTGGTGCAGGTTTCCATGTGCACCACGAACCCCTTGCCTGGGGTCATGCGCCCGACGATCTGATCACCGGGCACCGGCCCGCAGCAGCGGGCATAGTTGATGACCAGGCCCTCGCCGCCGCGAATCGCCACCGGGCCATCGTCCTCGACGATCAGCCCCTTGTACTCCGGGTTGTTGGCGGCCAGCAGTTTCTGCGCGACCACGTAGCTCATGAGCTCGCCATTGCCGATCCGCCCGAGCAGCTCGTCGAGCTTGCGTACATTGAACTCCTTGAACACGCTGCGCAGCCGGCGGAAGTCGAGATCGTTGAGCGAGGTGTTTTCTGCGGACAGGGAGCGGTTCAGCAGCCGGCGCCCGAAGGCGATGCTGTCGCTGAGCTGCTGTGCTTTGAGCGCCTGACGAATGCCGGAGCGGGCCTTGCCGGAGACCACGAAGGTCAGCCAGTCCGGGCTCGGCGTGGCGGCATCGGAGGTGATGATCTCGACGCTCTGCCCGCTTTGCAGCTGCTGCGATAGCGGCGCAAGCTGCCGGTCGACCTTGGAGGCAATGCAGCGGTTGCCGATCTGCGTGTGGACCGCGTAGGCAAAATCGACCGGGCAGGCGCCGCGCGGCAGTTCCAGGATGTCCCCCTGGGGCGTAAAGACATAGACCTCGTCTGGAAACAGGTCGATCTTCAGGCTCTCGATGAACTCCATGGGGTTGCCGGCCTGGGCCTGCAGATCGAGCACATTGCTCACCCACTGCCGCGCCCGGTGTTGGGAGGGCTGGAACTGGTCCGTGTCGCTCTTGTAGCGCCAGTGGCCGGCAATGCCGCTTTCCGCCACCTGCTCCATGTGCTCCGTGCGAATTTGCACTTCGATGGGTACGCCGCGCATCCCGAACAGGGAGGTGTGCAGGGACTGATAGCCGTTCACCTTCGGGATCGCGATGTAGTCCTTGAAGCGCCCGATGACCGGTTTGTACAGGTTGTGTACGATTCCCAGGGCGCGGTAGCAGTCGTCGACCTTGTTGACCACGATGCGGAAGCCGAACACATCCATGATCTGCTCGAAGGGCTTCTTCTGGCTGCGCATCTTCTGGTAGATCGAGTAGGGATGCTTCTCCCGGGCCTCGACCTTGCCGCGGATCTTCTCGCGCTTGAGCGCGGCCTTGATGGTCTTGCGGATCTCATCCACCAGCGCGCGCCGGTTGCCCTTGGCGGCGATCACCGCTCGCTCGATGCGATCAGCCCGGAGCGGGTAGAGCGCCTTGAAGCCGAGGGACTCGAACTCCTGCTTAATGGCGTGCATCCCGAGCCGGTTCGCAATCGGCGCGTAGTAGTCGAGGGTCTCCCGGGCGATGCGCTTGCGCTTCTCCCGGCTCATCACCCCGATGGTGCGCATGTTGTGCAGCCGGTCGGCCAGCTTGACGATGATGACGCGGATGTCCTTCGCCATGGCCATCGCCATCTTCTGGAAGTTCTCCGCCTGCGCCTCGGCCCGGGAGTGAAACATCTTGGTCAGTTTGGAGACGCCGTCCACGAGCTCGGCGACCTCCATGCCGAACTCCTCGCCGAGGGTATCCTTGGCGATCTGGGTGTCTTCGAGCACGTCGTGTAGCAGGGCGGCGGCGAGGGTCTCATGATCCATGCGCATGTCCGCAAGGATGTTCGCGACCGCCAGGGGGTGGGTGATGTAGGGATGCCCGGTCCGGCGCTCAACGCCCTGGTGCGCCACGTCGGCGTAGCGATAGGCCTTGCGCACCACGGCCACCTGGGCCGGGGACAGGTAATCCTGCAGTTTGGCGATGAACTGGTCCGGGGAAACCGGCGTGGCGACTTCCGGCTGGCGCGCGTACTCGGCCAGCTTCTCTACGAAGTAGGACTCAGAATTCGTTGGTTGGCTCGGGGGCGGCGGGGGCATCTCCCAGACCGAACGTTAAGCTGATCGGCTCATCCTCATGAGAGGCTTCCTGCTCGTCAAGCATTTCGTTGGAAATGAAGCCCTCGGCGATTTCCCGCAGTGCGATCACGGTGTGCTTGTCGTTCTCCGGCGGGACCATCGGGTCCAGGCCGTAGTCCCGCAGATGCCGGGCGCGACGGGTCGCGAGCATGACCAGCTCGAAGCGGTTGTCGACGTTTTCCAGGCAATCTTCAACGGTGATGCGGGCCATGGGCGGACCTTCAGCAATAGCGAGGGGCGCGGATGATAGCCAGCACCAGCCCCCCGATCAAGGACCCACTTGGCATGCTCGTTGTCAAAATCCGCGGGCTTTTTTATTTCACCCCACTCAGCAGCCGGTCGAGCAGGTCCGCGCCGGTGATGATCATCGGCTTGTCGGTCCAGACCAGAACCACGTCCTTATCGATGACCCCGGTGCGCTCGGTCTTGGAGCGCTTGAGCTGGTGCAGGACGGCGTCGAGACGGGTTTTCGGGTCTTTCACCACGATCGGCCGGTGGCAGTGGCTGTATGCGTCCACCGGGCCATCATCGAGTAGCGCTGCCCGCAGGAAGCCGTCCGCATCGAGCAGCAGCTGCGGCTCGCCGTCCTCGTCCGCCAGCACCACCCACTTGTGCCCGGAGGCGTGAACGCGCTGCAGGAACGGGTCTTCCGGGTGCGCGGTGATCTCCGGCAGCCGCGGCAGGTCGACGTCTGCCGGCAGGCGCAGGATGCTGTCCGCGTCGACGGGTGAGCCCTCGTGCACCGCCGCCACGTCGTCCACCTCCAGGAAGTTCAGCGCGCCGATGCCCTCGACAATCCCGATGTCGCTGTCGTGATGCTCCACATGCTTGAGCAGGATGTCCTTGATCACCTTCTCCCGGAAGTATTCGGCGGACTCCTTGCCGAGCCAGGCATCGAGGATCAGTGCCGCGGGCTTCGCGACCGGGTACAGCAGGATCTGATAGACCCGCAGCACGGGTCCCAGCAGGGACGCCATGCGCAGGGCATTCCGGGAAAAGTAGGCCTGCGGGAAAATCTCGCCGAGGAAGGTGATGACCACCGTCGAGAAGATGAAGGCCGACAGCCCCGCCATCACCGAGTTCGACAGGAGCGTGAGCATCACGTTGATGCCGACGTTGCCCCAGAGGATGGTCGTCAGCAGAAAGTTGGAATCGTTGCGCATGGCCAGCACGCGGCGCGCGCTGGCGCTGGTCTCGGCCTCGACCTCGAGCTGCAGGCGCGACAGGCCGAAGAACGCGAGGTTCAGGCCCGAGAACATCGCGGACTGGGACACGCACAGGAAGATCCCGAGCCAGATCAGCGCGTCGGGCATGGTGTGGACTCCTTAAGCGCCAGCGTTGGCGTTCAGCAGGCTGTTCAGCAGCGCCTCGTGGCGGGCGCCCTGGCGGGGCCGGCGCAGCCGCTCAGCGCGCACGATACTGGCAAGCTCAGCGGCGGCCGTATCGAAATCGTCGTTCACGACCAGGTAGTCGAAATCCGCGTAGTGGGAAATTTCGGCGACGGCCTTGGCCATGCGGGCCTCGATCACCGCCGGCGCATCCTGGCCGCGGCCGGTGAGCCGCTGTTTCAGGGTGGCCAGGGAGGGCGGCAGGATGAAGATGCTGGCCACGGTGTCCGGAAACGCTGTGCGCACCTGTCGCGCGCCCTGCCAGTCGATTTCCAGCACTACGTCCTGGCCGCCGGCGAGGCTGCTGGCGAGCGCGGCCTTGCTCGTGCCGTAGCGGTTGCCGAACACCTCGGCGTGCTCTACGAAGGCGTCCTCCGCGATCAGCCGCTCAAAGTCCGGCAGATCCACGAAGTGATAGTTCACCCCGTCGGCTTCCCCGGGGCGGATCGGGCGGGTGGTGTGGGATACGGCGACCCGGACCTTAGGATCCGTCTCGAGCAGAGCGCGCACGAGTGAGGTCTTGCCAGCGCCGCTTGGCGCGGCCACCACCAGCAGCAGCCCGGCGCTGTCGGCGGTGCCGGTCATTCCACGTTCTGGACCTGCTCGCGGATCTGCTCGACCACGACCTTCAGATCCACCGCGCGCTGGGAGGTTTCCGCCAGCACGGACTTCGATGCGAGCGTGTTGGCCTCGCGATTGAGTTCCTGGGTCAGAAAGTCCAGCCGGCGCCCGTGGGGTCCCGGGCCGCGCAGGCTGGTGCGCGCTTCCTCCACGTGGATGCGCAGCCGATCGAGTTCCTCGGCCACGTCCGCGCGCTGTGCGAGCAGGGCGATTTCCTGCTCCAGGCGAGAAGCGTCGACGGTCACTTTCAGATCCTCGAGCCGCCCCAGCAGCCGCTCCTTGAGCTGGCCGGCCAGGGACGCGGTAAGGCCCGTCACCTCATCGACGATGCGCTCGATCTCGTCGAGCCGCTCGGCGATGGTCCCGGCGAGCGCCTCGCCTTCTCGGGCCCGATAGGCGATGAGCTCCGTCAGGGTCTCTTCGAACAGGTCTGTGACGGTGCTGCCCAGAAACTCCTGCTCGACCTCCGACTGGTCACCGATGATGCCCGGCCAGCGCAGCAGCTCGATCGGGTTCGGGGGGCCGATCTCCGGGGCATCGCGTCGCACCTGCTCGAGCACCGCAAGCAGGTTGAGCAGCAGCGGCCGGTTCAGCGCCACCTCCGCTGCGACGTTGGTCATCTCGATGCGCAGGGTACAGTCGACCTTGCCGCGCTGCAGGTGTTTGCGCAGGACCTCGCGCAGTGGGTGCTCCATCTGGCGCAGCGCGTCCGGCAGCCGGATCTGCCCTTCTAAGAACCGGTGATTGACGCTGCGGAGCTCCCAGGTGAGTGTCCGGCCCCGGACGGAGGCCTGGCGCCGCGCGAAGGCGGTCATGCTGTGTGCCATGGTGATCCTGCTCGGCGCTGCGGCCGGATGCCGCGGCGCGCTGTGACTTTCCCGACGCGGTGTTCCCGCGAGCCCAGTATAATGACGCGGAGCGCCCGGTGCGCACCACGCCTTGAGGATCCCATTGTGCCAGTAACGCCCTCCGCGCCAGCCGCGGCCCGCCCCAGCGGCCGCGCGACCGATGAAAAGCGCATCGTCACCTTTGAGCAGGGTTTTACCCGTCATGCGCCGGGCTCCGTGCTGGTCTCCTTTGGCGATACCCGGGTGCTGTGCACGGTCTCTATCGAGTCCGGGGTCCCCGGTTTCCTGCGCGGCAAGGGCACCGGCTGGCTGACCGCGGAGTACGGCATGCTGCCCGGCGCGACGCACACCCGTGCTGATCGGGAGGCGGCCCGCGGCAAGCAGTCCGGTCGCACCATCGAGATCCAGCGGCTCATCGGTCGCTCCCTGCGAGCGGCAGTGGATCTGGCCGCGCTCGGCGAGCGTACCGTGCGCATCGATTGCGACGTGCTGCAGGCCGATGGCGGCACGCGCACCGCATCGATTACCGGCGCGTCCCTGGCGCTTGCGGATGCCCTCAAGCAGGCGGGAATTCAGGGCGCATTCAGAGAGTTTGTGGCATCTATATCCGTCGGGATTACCGCGACGGGGCCGGTGCTCGATCTCGACTACGCCGAGGACAGCCGCGCCGAGACGGACATGAACGTCGTGATGCTCGAGAGCGGTGGCTTTATCGAGATTCAGGGTACGGCCGAAGGCGCTGCCTTCGACGATGCAGAACTGCAGGCGCTGCTCGCCCTGGCGCGCAAGGGCATCGCTGAACTCATCACCGCGCAGCGGGCCTTACACCCGCTGTCCTGACAACTCGACGGAGGCTGCACCGTGGCGATCTCGAAAGACCAGCTGATCCGCCTGTTCCTGGACGAGGATGTGCTGCGCTTCGGTGACTTTACCCTCAAGTCCGGACGTCGCAGCCCCTACTTCTTCAACCTGGGCGCGCTGTGCACGGGCCCGGCGCTCGCCACGCTCGCAGCGGCTTATGCGGATCGCATCGAGGCGGCGGCGCAGACCCCATCCGTGCTGTTCGGCCCCGCGTACAAGGGCATCCCGCTCGCGGCGGCGGTCGGCACGGAGCTGGCGCGCCGGGGAATCGCCACGGGCATCGCCTTCAATCGGAAAGAGCGCAAGGACCACGGCGAAGGCGGCGCGCTGGTCGGCGCGAGCTTGGACGGCGCGCAGGTGCTGATTCTCGATGACGTTCTGACCGCGGGCACCGCGCTTCGCGAGGCGGTGGCCCTGATCCAGGGGGCCGGCGGCACTGTGGCGGGCGTGCTGATCGCCATGGATCGCCAGGAGCGGGCGCCCGGCGCGGCGGGCAGCGAAGGCACCAGCGCTGTCGATGCGCTGGCGGCGGAGGTCGGCGCCGGCGTCGAAAGTCTGATCACCCTCTCAGATCTTGTTCGCTACCTTGACGCCAACCCTGCAGAGGGTGACGGAGTCCTCGAATCGAAGCGCGCGGGTGACGCAGACTTGCGTGGCCGGATGATGGAATATCAGAAACTGCACTGCACGCTTTCGCTATGACCGCCAAACCGCTCACAGGATCGACCGCCCCGCGCGCGCTGCTCGCCCCGCTGCTGCTGAGCGTGCTGCTCGGGCCGCTGTCGATCAGCGCTGCCCACGCAGGCCAGCTCTACCGGTTTAAGAGCGCTGAGGGCGGCACGGTGCTGTCCTCCAGCATTCCCAACGAGCGCGTGGCTTTCGGCTACGACGTGATCGACAGCAACAGCGGACGGGTGCTGCGCAAGGTCGCCCCGCAGCTCACGCCGGAAGAAGCGGCCATCAAGGCCGAGCATGAGCGGCGGGTCTCCGTCTGCGAGGTTGCCCTGCGGCGTGTGCGTAACATGTACGAGTCCCCGGCGGACATCGACAACGCCGAGACCAAGGCGCTGCAGTCGCTGGAAACCCGGGTGGTGAACGCCCAGGCCAATCTCACTCATATCCGCAATCAGCGCACCAATCTCGAAGAACAGGCCGCGCGTCTGGAACGCAACGGCACCGGGATCAACCCGGCGCTCATGGGAAACCTGGAGCGCGCCGGCAACCAGATCGCGAACCTTGAGCAGGAGATCGAACAGCGCAAGGTCGAGCGTGAGGAAACCCTTGAGGGATATGCGCTGGACCGGACGATCTTCGCCTTTGACAACTGCGAGGCGGCGGCGGTCAGCGCGGTGTTTGACGGCGACGAGCCCCAGCTCGCCGAGCGCTAGACGAACAGCGTCCGGGCCAGGGCCTGCCAGACATCTTCCCAGTGCGCCGTGGGCGGGTCCCGGTACTCACTGCGCACGAACTGCTGAATCCGCCCTTCAACAAACGCCAGCAGCAGCGCCGCTGCGGCGCTGGCAGGCGTCGACGGCGCCACCGGTTGGGTCAGCGCCCACTCCCGCAGAATCGCCCGCAGCTGGGTCTGCAGACGATCGTAGAGCTGCCGCAGGCGCTGGTGCAGGCGGGCATGTTCGCCCTGTAGCGGCTCGCCGACCAGTAGCCGGGCCAGGCCCGGGTTACGCTCGGCGAAGCGCAACAGCAGCAGCAGGATTTCTCGGCACCGCACCTCGATGTCGTCGGTGTCTTTCAGCAGTCGCGTGATGCGCGGAAAGATCGCTTCTTCCGTGTAGTCGATCAGCCCTTCGAGCATCTTGGCCTTGCTCGGAAAGTGGCGGTACAGGGCGGCCTCGGTGACGCCCACCTCCTGCGCCAGCGCCGCGGTGGTGATCCGCGAGCCGTGCCGGGTCTCCAGCATCAGGGCCAGTGCCCGCAGGATCTCTTCCTTGCGCGAAGTCCGGGGCATGCGCTAGCGACTCGTGATCTGCGTGCCGATGCCGGCGTCGGTAAAGACCTCGAGCAGCAGCGAGTGCGGCGCCGTGCCGTCGATGATCTGCACCGCCTTCACCCCCGCGTCGAGGGCGGATAGGGCACAGGCGGTCTTCGGCAGCATGCCTTCGTTGATGGTGCCATCGGCGACCAGGGCGTGGACCTGCGCTGCGGTCAGTGCCGGCAGTCGCTGCCCGTCGGCGTCCAGAACGCCCGGGCGGTTGGTGAGCAGCACCAGCTTCTCGGCGGTCAGCGCTTCGGCGATCTTGCCGGCTACCACGTCTGCATTAATGTTGTAGGACTCCCCGTCGGGACCCACGCCGATCGGTGCAATGACCGGCACGAAGTGCGATTGGGTCAGGGTCGTGAGCACCTCGATGTTGATGTGCTCGACTTCGCCCACGTGCCCGATGTCGATGATCTCGTGGCCACCCTCGGGCACCTCCTGCTCCTTGAGCTGAAGCTTGCGGGCGCGGATGAGCTCACCGTCCTTGCCGGTGATGCCGACCGCGTGGCCGCCAGAGCGGTTGATCTGCGACACGATGTCCTGGTTGACGAGGCCACCGAGCACCATCTCCACCACGTCCATGGTCGCGGCGTCGGTCACGCGCATGCCTCCCACAAAGCGGGTGGGAATGTTGAGCTTCTCGAGCAGCGAGCCGATCTGAGGCCCGCCGCCGTGCACGACGATGGGATTCATACCGACGAGCTTCAGCAGCACGATGTCGCGCGCGAAGGTTTCCTTCAGGTGCTCGTCGACCATGGCGTTGCCGCCGTACTTCACGACCACGGTGCTGCCGTGGAACTTGCGGATGTAGGGCAGCGCCTCGGTCAGGACGCTGGCAATGTTGTCGGCCTGTTGCTCGTCCATGGCAGCGTGCCCGGTCAGCCCTCGAAGGTCAGTGCCGGACTGATCGCCAGGAGTTGCTCCTGGAACTGTGCCTTGACCCGTTCCAGCGCTTCCGGCGTGTCCGCTTCAAAGCGCAACGATAACACCGGAGAGGTATTGGACGGTCGCACCAGGCCCCAACCGTCGTCGAAGTCCACGCGGATGCCGTCGATGCTGGTGACCGTGCCGCTACCGAAGTCCGCGCTCTGCTCGAGCTTCGCCATGATCTCGAACTTCTCGCGCTCCGTGGTGGTGATCTTGATCTCCGGGGTCGACACGGTCTGCGGGAACTGCGCGAAGACCTCGTCCGCCGTGTCCGTCTGTGCGGCGAGGATCTCCAGCAGCCGCGCGGCGGAGTAGAGCGCGTCGTCGAAGCCGTACCAGCGTTCGCCGAAGCAGATGTGCCCGGAGAATTCGCCGCCGAGCAGGGCGCCGGTCTCTTTCATCTTGGCTTTGATGTGCGAGTGGCCGGTCTTCCACATGATCGGGCGGCCGCCGTACTCGCTGATCGCGTTGTTCAGATGCCGCGAGCACTTCACGTCGAAGATGATGTCGGCCCCCGGGTTGCGGCTGACGATGTCCTGGCTGAACAGCATCATCAGCTTGTCCGGCCAGATGATCTCGCCCTTGGCCGTTACCACGCCCAGTCGGTCGCCATCGCCATCGAAGGCGAGGCCGATGTCGGCCCCTTCGGCCTCGACCACGGTCTTGAGGTCTTCCAGATTGTGCGGCTCGGCGGGGTCCGGATGGTGATTCGGGAAGGTGCCGTCCACCTCGCAGTACAGGGGCACGACCTCGCAGCCGAGCTCCTCGATGAGCTGTGGCGCGCTGTCGCCGGCAACGCCGTTGCCGCAGTCCACGACCACCTTGAGGGATTGGGCCAGGGCCACGTTGTCGAGCACGCGCTCCATGTAGGCTGGCACGATGTCGATCTCTTCGATGGCGCCTTCGCCCTCGCCCAGCTCGTTGTTGACGATCCGCTCATAGAGCCGGGTGATGCGTTCCTGCGCCAGCGTGGTGCCGCCGATCATCATCTTCAGGCCGTTGTAGTCCGGCGGGTTGTGGCTGCCGGTGATCATGATGCCGGTGCCCGTGTCGAGCGCATGCGTTGCGAAGTAGAGCAGGGGCGTCGGCACCTGCCCGATGTCGATCACATCCATGCCGCCTTCGTTGAGACCGCGGGAGAGCGCGTCCGCCAGTACCGGGCTCGAGAGCCGGCCATCGCGGCCGATGGCCACCCGGCGCTGGCCATGTTCGGCACACTCGCCGGCGAAGGCACGGCCGATCCAGTAGACCACGTCCTCGGTCAGGTTCGAGGTGGTGATTCCGCGGATGTCGTAGGCACGGAACATCTCCGCATCCAGCTCGAGACCCTGGTCGATGGGGCCGGCTTCTTCGCTCACAGTGACTCCGTAGTTGTCGTCGGGTTTGGCTCTCCGTTGGGCGATCGAGGGGTCGAGCCCTTCCGGCGTTTCCTTCTTCAGCACCAGGGCATCGTCATCGTCGCCGAGCAGTGCCGCGACTTCGTCGACCTCGGTATCCGCGGCTGGCGCTGCTTTGCCCTTTTTCCGCGTCGGCGCAGCGGGTGCGGCGGCGCTCTCGGCGCCCGCGGTGTCACCGCGCGCAGCGCTCGCCAGGGCACGCGCCAGGCGCATGAAAGTTGGGGTATTGAAAGGCTTGAGCTGTGGGTTGCCGCCACCGAGCAGGCGCGCGCCGTACTCCGCAAGCTGGTCCGCATCGCTCAAGAGGTTCTTCGACAGGCGGCTGAAGCCGAGGCCGATCCCGCCCAGGGTCAGCCCAATGGCCAGGGCCAGCGGCGTGAGGAGTGCCGTCCAGCCGTTGTCTGACTCGGTCTGCGCTGCGGTGAAATTGAGGGTCCAGTGCGGCACGCCCAGCTGGGCTTCGCTCGGCACGGCATCCTTGCTGCCACCGCTGCCCCAGGTCATCACCGGCGTCGCCGGGCTGCCGGTGAATTGCTGGATCAGCGACGCGTTGCCTTCGCTTTCGTCGAATGCAACGTTCAGTGGCGCGAGCAGCGCGGCATTGGACAGCACGGAAAACAGCACCCCGACGACCACGCCCTCGCGGGTGATGGGCACGGCCGCGTAGAGCATGTTGCGCTGGCTCAGACTCGCTTCCGGTCCCACGAACTCTGCGGTCTCGGCCTTCTTGAGCACGTCCAGGGCCGCGAAGGTGATCGGGATATCCGCGTTCAGATCGACCTCGGCCTTGCCCCGGGGCACCAGGTCAACGCGCTCGGCGTAGGGGATCATCCGGCGCAGCTGCTCCGCGGCTTCCGCGCGCGTCGCATCGTCCTGCAGCACGCTGTCGGCGGCAAAGCGGCTGCTGCCCGCGGCCTGCAGCGAGCGCTTGATCTCGGCCACCCGGCTGTTGAGGAAGCGGCCCAGGCTGCTGGCCCGGTCCTGCTGGTGATTCTGCTCGGCGCGTTCAGCCTGCCCGATGAAATGCCAGCCGAGCACCCCGAAGGCGCAGATGATGCCCAGTAGCGCGATGGCCAGAGCGATGACGGCGTGCCGCCAGATGCCGGTGGTGGCGAGCGTGCCCTGAGCTTTGGCGTTGCCTTTGCGCGATGCCATAGGCGGATCCGTTCCCTTCCCTGAACGCGAGCCGATGTTAATGGGCGCTAACCCGACTGACCATAGAACGGGGTCCAAATAGCTGGCATTTGGCCCTTTTGGCGAGCGGTGAACTGCTCAGTTCGTGGCGCGGTTCACGTTTGCCAGCAGTTCTTCGATCGCCAGCAGAACCTGGCCGGCGAGGGCGGCCTTGGGCTGGCGCGGCAGCGCTCGCTCCCAGTGGTCGCTGATGAGCGTGGCGGCGTTGTGGTCGGTGCCGAAGCCGATGTCATCGCGCGAGACATCGTTGACCACGATCAGGTCCAGCCCTTTGCGAGTGCGCTTCGCCCGGGCGTGGGCCAGGGCCTCGTGGGTCTCCGCCGCGAAGCCGACGACCAGCGGTCCCGCCTCGAGCGCAGCCACGCCGGCAATGATGTCAGGGTTCTCGACCAGGGCAATGGATCGGCTGCCGTCGTGGCCGTCTGCGGTGCTGCCGTTCGCCTCGCTGACTTTCTTGATCTTCTGCGTCGCGACCTCTGCCGGTCGATAGTCCGCGACCGCTGCCACGCCGATCACCACGTCCTGCGCCGGCGCTGCCGCCATGACGGCGTCGTACATGGCGCGGGCGCTGTCGACGTCGATGCGTTGGACCCCGGCCGGCGTCGCGAGGCTGACGGGCCCGCTGACCAGGGTCACGTCGGCGCCCGCCCGGGCGGCCATCGCCGCCAGCGCATAGCCCTGCTTGCCGGAGCTGTGATTGCTCAAGAAACGCACCGGATCGATGGCTTCCCGAGTGGGCCCGGCGGTCACCAGAATCTTGCGGCCGCGCAGGTTCGCCTGGCCGTAGACCGGCGTGGTGGAGAGGGCGGCGACGATGTCCGCCGGTTCCAGCATGCGCCCGGGCCCGACTTCGCCACAGGCCTGTTCGCCGCTGGCAGGCCCCAGCACCTGCACGCCGTCGGTGGCGAGCTGTGCCAGGTTGCGCACCGTGGCCGGGTGCTGCCACATCTGCTGGTTCATGGCCGGCGCGATCGCAACCGGCGCCGCTGTCGCCAGGTACAGGGTGGTCAGCAGATCATCGGCCCGGCCTGCGGCGAAGCTGGCCATGCAGTTGGCGGTCGCGGGGGCGACCAGCAGCAGGTCCGCCCAGCGCGCCAGCTCGATGTGTCCCATCGCGGCCTCGGCCTCCGGGTCCCACAGGTCCCGGCGGACGCGGCTGCCGGCCACGGCCTGCAGGCTGGTCGGGGTGACGAAGGATTCCGCCGCCCGCGTCAGAACCACCTGAACCTCTGCGCCGGCGCTGCGCAGTTCGCGCACGAGCGCGGGCGCCTTGTACGCGGCAATCCCGCCGGTAATGCCCAATAAGATGTGTCGACCTTGCATGATCGGTGTCCAGCATGACCCTACCCGAGCGCGGCGCCACCTTAGCACAGGGGTTCCGTGCCCACGGCGGCTCCGGACCCGCCCGACAACGCGCGGTTGCCCCGGGCGAGCCGCCGCGGGAGCGGCTGCTCGAACGCGGTGTGGGCGCCCTTACGGATGCGGAACTGCTCAGCCTCTGCCTGCGCACGGGCACCTTCGGGGTCGATGCACTGACCCTCGCTGAGGGCCTGCTGGCGGGCTTCGGGGGCCTCAACGGGCTCTCGCGCACCCCTGTGGCCAGGCTCCTGGGTGTGTCCGGGCTGGGTCCGGCCAAGGTGGCTGCACTGCTCGCGACCCTGGAGCTGGGTCGGCGCGCGGCGAGTTTCACGCTGCCGCCGGGTCAGGTGCTCGCCTCCACCGCCGCAGCGCTCGCCTACGTGCGCGGCGAGATTGGCGGTGCCGAGCGCGAACGTTTCGCCTGCCTGTTTCTGGACAGCCGGCATCGACCTCTGGGCTTCGAGGTGCTGTTCGAGGGCTCCATCGATCGAGCCTGCGTGCATCCTCGGGAAATCGTAAAGCGAGTCCTTACTTACAATGCTGCGGCGGTGATTCTGGCGCACAATCACCCATCCGGGGACTGTGAGCCGAGCGCGGCAGACCTGCGCCTGACCCGGGAACTGAAGGCGGTGCTGCGACCGATCGACGTGCGCCTGCTCGATCATCTGGTGGTCGCCCGCGGGGCCGGCGTGAGCCTGGCCGAGCGCGGCCTGCTGGCTGGGGATTGAGGCCGGCGGGGAGCTGGTGTATAAAGCGCGGCTCATTTTTGCCCGCAGGCGAATTCACCATGTCTCAGGTCTGCCAGGTCACCGGCAAGCGGCCCATGTCCGGCAACAACGTCAGCCACGCGAACAATCGCACCCGGCGGCGTTTTCTGCCGAATCTGCACCAGCATCGCTTCTGGGTAGAAAGCGAAAAGCGCTTCGTGAAGCTGCGCGTTTCCGCCAAAGGAATGCGGATTATTGACAAGAAAGGCATCGATGCCGTGCTGGCGGAGCTACGCGGCCGCGGCGTTAAGGTATAGGAGGCGCTGATATGCGCGACAAGATCAAGCTCGTATCCAGCGCCGGCACCGGCCATTACTACACGACCACCAAGAACAAGCGCACCATGCCTGACAAGCTGGAGCTGAAGAAGTTTGACCCGGTGGTTCGCAAGCACGTGCTCTACACGGAAGCCAAGATCAAGTAGCCCGCCCGTGCGGCCGCGGTCCTGAAGACCCTGATCGCGGCCTCCACCCTCAGGCCATCCACCCGTGCCTGAACTCCCCGAAGTCGAAACCACCCTGCGCGGCATCCGCCCGCATATTCTCGGTCAGCGGATCGAGGCTGTTGTGGTGCGCGAGCCACGCCTGCGCTGGCCCGTCGAGCTGCCGCCGGACCTGGTTGGGCAAAGCTTCCGGGAGGCGACCCGCCGCGCCAAGTACCTGCGCCTGGCGGTCGACCGCGGTGAGCTGATCCTCCATCTGGGGATGTCAGGTTCCCTGCGGATCGTGTCTGCGGACGCGCCTCCCCGCAAACATGATCACCTCGATCTGGTGCTGGGGAGCGGGATGATGGTGCGCTACAACGACCCGCGTCGCTTTGGCAGCCTGCACTGGCATGCCCTGCCGGCCAACGGCCCGCACTGGTTGCTGGCACAGCTCGGTCCTGAGCCCCTCGATGCCGCGTTCAATGGGGCCTACCTGAAGGCACGGGCGCGCGGGCGCCGGCAGGCGGTGAAGAACTTCCTCATGGATGGGCGCATTGTGGTCGGTGTGGGCAACATTTACGCCAATGAGGCCCTGTTCCTGGCCGGCATCCGGCCTACGGTGCCAGCCCGTCGGGTCACCCTGGCCGCCTATGAGTATCTGGCTCGCGCTGTGCAGCAGGTGCTGGCGGCCGCGATCGAGATGGGCGGCACGACCCTCCGGGACTTCGTCGGCACCCAGGGCGAGCCTGGCTATTTCAAGCAGCAGCTCAACGTTTACGGGCGCGACGGGCAGCCTTGCCGGGTCTGCGACACGGTTCTGAAACCGGTGAGAATCGGCCAGCGGGCGTCCGTCTACTGTCCAAATTGCCAACGTGCCCAAAGTTTCCGGCCACCAACTTGGTAGGCTTGCCTGCGACGCGTGGGGTCGTGCGTCGCGCCTTGCCATCTCACTGGCAGCGGAACGCGCCCGCCCACGCAACCCGGGTCCGCGGGAATGCGGGCCGCCACTGCATGAGCGAGGATCTTAAGGATGAACGGTCGAAAGCTGCTTTGTGCGAATCGAACCGCGGTCTCTATGGTGCTGACCGCTGCCCTGTTGCTGGGCACAGCCACCCCAGCCCTGGCCGGCCCGGAGGATGAGCCGAGCGCCTCGGAGATGGCCGCTGACCTGATCTTCGCCCGCCCTGCCGGCGCGGTCGTTACCGCCCTGGGCGCTGCCGCCTTCGTGATCAGCCTGCCCTTCAGCGCGGCCGGCGGGAACGTCGACAAGGCAGCGCAGACCCTCGTGGTCGGCCCGGCGCGGGAAACCTTCGTTCGCTGCTTAGGTTGCCTGAACTCCGGTCGTTACTCCCGCGCCGAAGACTGATCGGCGCGGCGCGCTCTGAACGAGCGCGGTCAGTTCTTCAGGGCGTTGACCACAGCGGGATGCACGAACTTGGAGATATCGCCGTCGAGCGCTGCGATCTCCCGCACCAGCGTCGAGGAGATGTAGGAACACTCCTTG
>JBCDIK010000059.1:0-16759 GCA_038749065.1 Pseudomonadota bacterium
CCAATGCCGCCGCCCCCGCCCACCAGCAACAGATGTTCAGGCGCGCTCATGCGGTGTGCTGCTCAAGAAAGGCATCAGCGGCGGCGAAGATCGTCGTCTTGCGCTCGGCCTTCAGCCGATCCAGGTTGCGCGGCATCATGGCCGTGCGCGGATTGGCTGCGAGCGTTTTGCGGTGCACGCGGACGAAGCGCCAGTACAGCCCGTCCACCACGTCGCACCAGTCCCCTTTGCTGTAGTCGCTCATCTTGAGCCAGTAGTTCGAGCCGCAGATGTAGGGCTTGGTGGCGAAGGTGTTGTCATCGCTGTTCAGACCCATGCCATAAACGTTGGGCACCATGACCCAGTCATAGGCGTCCAGGTAGCCGGCCATGAAAAACTCGTACACGTCGTGCGGCTCGATCTCCGCCAGATTCATGAGGTTCGCGATCACCATGAGACGCTCGATATGATGGTTCCAGCCGTAGTTCTGCAGCGTTTTCACCGCGTCGTCGTAAGGCGGGATGCCAAGGGTGCCGTCATGCCAGGCGGTCGTGAGTCGCCGCGACTGACTCCGCTGGTTGGCGCGACGCATAGCCTGCCCATGGCGCTGGTAGACCCCATGGATGAATTCCCGCCAGCCGATCAGTTGGCGGACGAACCCTTCCCGGTCGTTGATGGGGACCTCCTGCTCCTCGGCGTACGCCAGCGCTTTCTCGAGCACCTCGTCCGGTGTGATCAGGCCCAGGTTCAACAGCGGCGATATCGCCGAGTGAAACAATGACACAGAGCGCTGGCTGATCGCGTCCTCGTAGGTGCCGAAACCAACGAACCGTTCTTTCAGAAAGGTTCGCAGCCAGCGCAGCGCGCCGGCGCGATCAACGGGCAGCCACAGCTGGCTGCCGTCGCCTGGGTACGCGGCAAAGCGCTCTGCGACTTCGGCCGCCGTGTCCTGCGCGATCCTGCTCAGTTCAACATCCGGCAGCTCGGGGACCGTCTGACTGCGAGGCAGCTTGCGCCGGTTGTCCTCATCGAAGCTGAACTGACCGCCTTCTGGGGCCCCATCGTCGTCCATCATCACGTTCAGGCGCTTGCGTTGCGCCGCGTAGAAGCGACCCTGGTTCAGGGGTAGCCGGTCGCCGGCCAGTGTGTCGAAGGTGTCGCGATCGGTCAGGAACAGGGGCGTCGGCAATGCCTCGAAAGCGATGCCGGTGGCCGCGCAGGCGCTGCGGACCCAGTGCTTCTGGCCCATGCTGGCAGCCTCGAAGCCGTAGAGCGTTTTCAGCTTCAGCTCGGCAAGCACCTGCTGCAGGTTGCGCTCATTGGCCAGGTACGAGTAGCGCACCGCGTAGCCGCGCGCTTCGAGCGCGTCCCGGTGCGTTCGCATGGCGGCGAGTACGAGAGTGAGCTTTTGCTGGTGATAGCGCCGGCGGGTACACAGCGCTGCATCCTCGACCATCACGATCCGGGTGTTGTCCGGTTCCAGTCCCAGGCGCCGCAGCGCCTTCAATGGAAAGAGCTGATCACCGCACAGCAGTAGGGTTTTCAAGGAGGCGCTCCGCTGGCCGGTAGCGCAGCCTCCGCGGGAAGCGGTCAAGCATCTGTGAACCGTGGCTTGGACCCCTCGCCAAACCCCCAGGCTCGATATCACAGGCAGACTGTGACCTGGTCCACACAGCGCGGATCGGCACCGTGACAGAATTCTGATCACGACCAAACTGGAATGTGCCAGACACAGCGGGAGCGAACACGGATGCGTCGTCGAAGCGACGAGCGAAGCGCCACGGCAGGAGAAGAAGCAATACCGGTCCGTACGGAGCGCTTCTTTCAGCAGGATGGCGGATGGTACTTCAAGACCCGGGAGGGCATTCCCGTGGGTCCGTATACCGACGTGTTCGATGCGGAGCTGTCCGCTTCGCTACTGATTACGCGCCTGGCGCAGCTCGAGGCGCATGAGGACCCGCGCATCGCCATCGCCAAGTTCCAGGATGACCCGGCCGTTGGCCCGCTGGCGCAGCAGATGTCGACCATCTCCAAGGAAGAACTCAACTCGCTGCTGAGCAACTGCCGTCGCGAGCGGCGCCTGCCGACCTTTCGCAAGGCCTGGCGCGCAGTAAGCCGCTACCTGCCGGCGACACCGGCACCCTGACGCTATCGAAGCCGCCTTCGCGATCACGCCGGCGGGGACGTTTGACAGGGTGTCCGAGCCGGATACAATGCGCAGCCCAAGCGGGTGTAGCTCAGTTGGTAGAGCGCGACCTTGCCAAGGTCGAGGTCACGAGTTCGAACCTCGTTACCCGCTCCAGTTTCCCTCCTAAGTCCTTGTTTTTATTGCCTTGCGCTGACTTCTGGTTGCTTTTGCAACCGGTTTGTTTCGCCGTGCTTCAGACCCCTTGGGGCTGCGTCGTTCCCTGCTAGACTGCGTTTTTTGGTCGCCAGAGGGCGTCTATGGCTGTCGCCCTTGCCGGCGCAGCGCCCTACGTGGTTGCCGGGCTGCTGCTGCTGACATTCGTTGCCTTCGCGAAGGAATGGCGCCCCCCGGCGGTGAGCGCAGCGGCTGCGGTCGCGTTGCTCCTACTGCTCGGCATCCTCGATGTCGACCGCTTTCTGGGCGTGCTGTCGAGCCCGGCACCGATCACCATCGGCGCCATGTTCATTCTGTCCTCGGCGCTGGTGCGCACCGGTGCGGTCGAGCTGCTCGCCCAGCGGGTCACGCGGGGCGCCAAGGATCACCCGCTGCGTTCGCTCATCGCGTTTCTTCTTGCGGCAGCGCTGTGTAGCGCCTTCGTCAACAACACGCCCCTGGTCATGCTGATGATCCCGGTGGCGGTGGAGCTCGCGCGTCAGACACAGCGGGCCCCGTCCAAGCTGCTGATTCCGCTCTCCTACGCCTCGATTCTGGGTGGGACCTGCACGCTGCTGGGCACCTCCACGAACATTCTGGTGGACGGAGTCGCCCAGAGCTTTGGGCTGGAACCCTTTCACATCTTCGAGGTGGCGCCGCTGGGGCTGGCGTTGACCGCAGCGGGGATCGTGGCGCTGTTGCTCCTGCAGCGCCTGCTGCCCGAGCGCACCATCGATGCCAAGCTGACGCCGAGCGATGACAGCAAGCGGTTTCTGCTTGAGGCCGTGGTTGAACATACATCGGACTTCGTCGGGCAGCCGGTGAGCTCTATCAACGAGATCACCAAGGCCGACTCGGAGCTGGTCGATATTCTGCGCGCGGGCGAATCGCTGCGCCGCGAGATGGAAGACATCAAACTCGAGGCCGGTGATGTGGTGGTGCTGCGCAGCAGCGCCGCCGAGGTCATGTCACTGTCCGAAGCGGGCGCCCTGGGTCGCGAAGAAGACAATCTGCAGAAGGTGGGAACGCGCTCCACGGAAGTGGTCGAACTGCTGCTGACCCCGCAGTCGCGCATCCTGGGCGAGACCCTCGGCCGCCTGCGCCTGCGGCGCCGCTATCGGGTCTACCCGCTGGCGCTGCATCGCCGTGGCGAGAACGTGACCCAGCGTTTTGAGCGTACGCGCCTGGCCGTGGGCGACACCATTCTCGTGGAAGGATCGGACAAAGACCTGGCGCGGCTGATTAGCGGCGAAGGCCTGATCAACATCTCCGACCCGGAAGCGCGCGCGTTCCGGCGCCGGAAGATGCCCATTGCCGTCGGCGCTCTGATGGTGGTTGTGCTCGGCGCCGCCTTCGGCATCCTGCCCATCGCTGGGCTTGCGATCGCCGGAGCGGGCGCGGTGCTGGCGTTTCGTTGCGTCGAATTTGACGAAGCGGTTGCGGCCGTGGACTGGCAGGTGCTGACCCTGATCGTCGCGATGCTCGGCATGGGCGCGGCGATGCAGGATTCGGGGCTCGTGACCCTGGTCGTCTCACAGCTTGAGCCGCTGCTAGTGCTGACCACGCCCTTCGTCGCGCTCGTTGCGGTGTACTTTTTGTGCTCGATTCTCACGGAGCTGGTGACCAACAATGCCGTTGCCGTCATTGTGGTGCCCGTGGCGATCGGAATCGCTGCGAGTATCGGCGTTGATCCGCGACCCTTTGTTGTCGCGGTGATGGTTGCGGCCAGTGCGAGCTTCTTAACGCCGATCGGTTACCAGACCAACACGCTCGTCTACAGCGCCGGTGGTTATCGCTTCTTCGATTTCCTGCGCGCCGGCATCTTCCTGAACCTGTTGACGGCCACCATCTCGCTGACGCTGATCCCGCGGATCTGGCCCTTCTGATGGCCTTCGAACTGGATGCACGCCTGGCCGCCGATACGCTGTTCGTGAGCGATCTGGCACTGTCGCAGCTGCGGCTCATGAATGACGTGCGCTATCCCTGGCTCGTGCTGGTGCCGCGGCAGCCGGGACTGACGGCGCTCGATGACCTCAGTGCAGACGACCGGGCCGTGCTGAGCGCGGAGCTTGATCTGGCGTCGAGGGTGCTGCGCCGCGACGCCCGGGTCGCTCGGGTGAACGTGGCAAGTCTCGGAAACATCGTCGAGCAACTGCACGTGCACGTCGTCGGCCGCTGGCCGGGCGACCCCGCCTGGCCCGGGCCGGTCTGGGGCCATGCGCCCGCCCAGTTGTATGCCCAGGGCGCTGCCGCCAGTGCGGTCCGGGGCATGCAGGTGCGGTGGCGGGAGCTGGCGGCCGCGCCCAGCTGATCTCGTGCGTATCGCCACCTACAACGTGCGCGATCTGTTTGTGGCGGGTGATGAGGGCCTTGGGCGCGGTATCCCGAAACCGGTGGTGGCCTGTAAGGCCGTGGCGCGCGTGCTCGACCTGATGGATGCGCACGTCGTCGCTCTGCAGGAAGTCGGCAGCCAGGCCGCGCTGGAGATGCTCAACGCGCTGCTGCGGCAGCCCTATGAACACGTGCACTGTGTGCCCGGCAACAGCGATCGGGGCATTCATCTGGCGTACCTGTCCCGCCATCCGCTGCGATTGAGCTCGCATCGGACCCTGCCCCTGGGAACGTCGCCTCCGCTGTCGGAGCTGGCATTGCAGCGCGATCTGCTGCTCGCGCGGATCGCGATCGGAGATGCGGCACTGACCCTCGCCAACGTGCACCTCAAATCGAAGGCGACCCCGGCATCTGCGCCGCCTGCACTGCTCGATGCCGATTCGCTGCGCGCCGCCGAGCTGACCCTCGTACTCAAGGTGCTTGGCCCGCAGCAGGACAGCACGGTGCCTGCAGTGCTGCTCGGCGATTTCAACGATCTGCCCAGCAGCGATGCACTCAACGCGCTGCGCCAGTCGCGCTGGGTGGACGCGCTACAGCGTGACCGCTGGCTGATGGAAGGCAGCGGTCGCCTGCCTGGTACCTTCTGGCCCCGGCGCCGGGCTCGCCTCGATCGCATCCTGCTCAACGGCGCCGCGGCCGCGCTGCTGCGTCCAGGCAGTACGCAGACGCACGCCAGCACCCTCGCGCAGCGCGGTTCCGATCACTACCCGGTCAGCGCGGTCCTGTCGTTCTGAGAGTTCACTGATCGCTGCCACAGGAGGAGCGCCGCCAGGATCAGCGCCAGGGCCGCGATGACGCTGGGGGCCACGAAGGAGCCTGTGAGCGTGGTCAGGCGACCGGCGATCCCGGGCCCGATGAGCTGGCCGATGGCGAAGATCGCGGTCATGGTTCCGATCACCCGGGCCGCCGCCGGCCCAGCAAGCGTGGAGCCCAGTGCCAGGCCGAGCGCGGTAATCCCTGCGAAGGTTCCGCCGAGCAGCGCCGCCGCCAGGTGCACGAGGACAGTGCTCTCGGCGACCGCGGCAAGCAGCACGCTGAGCGCTTCCACCAGGTAGGCGGCGGCGAGCGTACGCGATAGCCCGAAGCGTCGTGACAGGGCATGCCACAGCGGCACCGACGGCATGGCTGCGAGCCCGGCGCTCAGCCACACGTCCTGCGCGGCCTGTGGGCTGGCAGCAGACGACTCGGCGATCGCGACGATGAAGGTTGCGGTAATGATGTAGCCGAACCCGAACAGCCCGTAGCCGGCGGTGATACGGCGCAGTCGACCCCGCGGCGCGGCGACCGCCGCTGGCGTCGCCGGGCCTGTCGCAGACGCCGGTGTTGGCGCGGGCGCCATCGGATCCGAGACGGAGCGGAACAGCGCCCAGGCGGGCAGGAGCAGCGCTGCGGAGATGCCGGCCAGGCGCGTCCAGCTCTCAGCGACCGCCGCGGGCGTGCCCGCGCCCGCATCGCGCACGAGCAGGACGCTTAAGATGATGCCGAGGCCAACGCCAGAGAAGTGCAGGTGGCCCAGGCGTGTGCCGGGCTCGGCCGCGAGCAATGCGCCCAGTCGGGTGGTAACGGCCACCAGACACAGTGCGCTGGCGATCCCGGCGAGCACGCGTAGCGTGCCCCAGGCCAGAAAGCTCGTGGCGTACGCACCAAGGGCGCTGGTCAGCACACAGCCGATGAGTGCGGTGGCGAGCAGGGGCAGCAGGGGGGTGCGTTCCAGCGCGCGCGGTGCGAGGAGGGCACCGATCAGGTAGCCCAGATAGTTCAGGCTCGCGAGGTCGCCGGTCTGGGTCACGGTCCAGTCGAAGGCGTCGCGCATTGGGGGCAGCAGGGGCGTGTAGGCAAACCGGGAGATGCCCATGGCCACGGCCATGGTGGCGGTGGCACCGAGCGTCCAGCGGGCGGCGGGGGAGAGGGTCATGGGTGCGATGATCGCCGGCGGTGACGGTGGCTTGCGGTCATATCCATGGGACCGCACACTGCCGCGACCTCAACGAAAGGAATGCCGATGTCGTTTCTGCTGCAAGAACGCCATGATCATGTGCTGCTGCTCACCATGTCCAGCCCCGATACGCGAAACGCGCTGACCAGCGCCGAGCAGTTCGACGCCTTTGTAGACGTTTGCGCAGCGGTGAACGATGACGTGGGCATTCGCGCGGTGGTGCTGACCGGCGCCGGTTCCGCGTTCTGCGCTGGCGGCAACGTCAAAGATATGCGGGATCGCAGCGGCATGTTCTCCGGGG
The DNA here is from genome assembly GCA_038749065.1 of Pseudomonadota bacterium. Taxonomy (GTDB): domain Bacteria; phylum Pseudomonadota; class Gammaproteobacteria; order Pseudomonadales; family Azotimanducaceae; genus CALHVX01. The sequence continues at coordinate 6,949 of JBCDIK010000059.1, forward strand.
ACCCGGCTGATCAGGCCGATGCCTATCGCAGCGGCATCCAGAAAATACCGCGGGCCATCTATGCACTGAACGTACCGGTCATCGCGGCGGTCAACGGCCCGGCGGTGGGCGCAGGCTGCGATCTGGCGACTATGTGCGATATCCGCATCGCCTCGACGCGCGGCATGTTTGCCGAGAGCTTCGTGAAGCTGGGCCTGATTCCTGGCGACGGCGGTGCCTGGTTCCTGCCCCGCGCCATTGGCTACTCGAACGCGGCCAAGATGGCGTTCACTGGCGCACCGGTCAAAGCCGATGCGGCGCTGGCCATGGGCCTGGTGTCAGAGGTGGTCGAAGAAGAGGCGCTGGTGCCGCGAGCGCTCGAGCTTGCGGCAGAAATCGCGGCGAACCCGCCCCATGCTCTGCGGCTGACCAAGCAACTGCTGCGGGCCAGCGGCTCGCTGTCGCTGGATGAGCTGCTGGAGAAGTCGGCGGTGTCCCAGGCCCTGTGTCATGCGGAGCCCGACCATCAGGAAGCGCTGGCTGCGTTTTTCGAAAAGCGCAGCGGCAACTATCGCGCGGAGTGAGGCACGCGCCTGGCCCAGCGCCCGGCCCAGCGATCCAGATCCAGTAGCTGGGTGCCTAAAGACTCGCCCCAGCGCGTGAGCGCGTAGCCGCGCTCGTCGTGACGCACGAGCTGCAGCTCCCGCAGCTCCTTCAGACGCTTGTTCAGGCTCGTGGGTGACACCTGATCACAGCGCGCCTGCAACTCCCGAAAGGTGAGCGGCGCTTCGCGCAGTTCCCACAGCACGCGCAGGGTCCAGCGGCGCCCGAGCACATCGAGCAGCACCATGATCGGGCGACCGGTCGTTGAGCCCCGGGTTGTTGAAGCGGCCATCGGCACCTCCTGTTGGCGATCTGTCTGTTCGCGCTCTGTCGGGTTCAGCCTGTCTATTGGCGATCCGATTGCTACCGATATTGTAGCGCATCTCTGAGACTGCTAGGATCCGCTACATAATATGTAGCGTTTGGCCGCTGAAGACAGAGGAGATCCCACATGCCATCCCTGACGCCTCGACCGGAACCCTATCCGCCGGAGATCGCGGGCATGCTCGAACGCTACCCGCGCGGACCGGACGGCCGGCTGCTGAGCCTCTTCAGAGTGTTCGCCCAGAGCGCCCGCTTCCTGGGAGGCAGGGGCCCGGCCAATCTGCTCGATGCTGCTAGCCCCTTGTCCCTGCGCGAGCGGGAACTTGTCATCCTGCGGGTCACTGCTCGCGCTCGCTGCAGTTACGAATGGGGCGTGCACGTCGCAGCCTTTGCACAGCGGGCCGGCCTGACGGCCACGCAGATCACGGCCACGGCGCAGCGGGATGCGTCGGCGGACTGTTGGGAACCGCAGGAGATCCTGCTGCTGCGCTGCGTGGATGCCTTATGTGACGGCGCGGACCTGCCCGCTGAGCTTAAGGCGCCGTTCCAGGATCACTGGTCACTGGCGCAGCAACTGGAGATCACGGCGCTGTGTGGGACGTACCAGACGATCGCGATGGTGGCGAACCTCGCAGCGCTGGCGCCGGAACCCGGCGCCCCCGTGTTGCCAGATAGCGGTTCTGGCTTCGAGGCTGTACGCGGCTAGGGCAGGGGTCAGCGTTCGAGCAGCGTGCGGCTGTCGATCAGCTCCGTGTACTTGGCCTGCAGGTCATAGAGGTTGGCTGCGTGGGCCTGGGGATCACGGTCCGCGACCGCGTCGGTGACCACAAACGTCGGGTAGTTGTACTGCAGGGCATCCACCGCGGTCGCGCGCACGCAGCCGCTGGTCGTGAAGCCAGTGATGAGCAGGCTGTCGACGTCGCGCGCCCGCAGCCACTCATCGAGCTCTGTCTCGTGAAAGCACGAAGCATGGGTCTTTTCCAGGATCAGATCGCCCCCCCGCGTGGACAGACGCGGATCGATCGCGCCCAGTCCGCTCTCCCGGGTGAGCAGATTCAGCGCGGGCACCTTGCGACGGAACACGCTGGCCTGCGCGGCATCGTCGTAGACCACTGTGCTGAAGCAGCAGGGCCAGCCGCCGCTGCGCGCCCGCTCGATGAGCGTATTGATGACCGCGATCTCATCATCCACCGCGGAGCCCAGCGGGCACTGGGGATCCGTGAAGCCGCAGCTGGCATCCACCACGATGAGCGCGGGGGTCTTGCCCAGCGCCAGGGGCGCCGTATCGAGGGCGACCCGGGTATCGTCGCCGGTCGCCATTAGTGGCGCACGGCTTCGCTGACAATCCCGCGGCCGCGGCGGGCAAAGGTCGGCGCCGCCGGTGCCTCGAGCCCGGTTTCCTCGAGCGCTCGCGCCTTGATCTCCTCGATGCTGCCGCCGAAGTCGAACAGCGGCAGGTCGCCGCGTCCGTGCCTCATCTCCGCACGCAGAGCATCGGTTGCTGCACCGTCGATGACACCGTCGGCATCGCACACCACGCCGTAGCGCCTGGCACCATCCACCGTTACGAGCCCGCGCTCGACGTCCTTCCCCACTCGCTCCGGCTCGCGGGCCAGCGGGTCGCCAGCGCCGCCGCCGCCCCAGGTGTTGTAGAGCAGCAGATCGCCTTCCTTCACGATGATGCGGTCGCACTTGGACGGCAGTCGCTCCCGGGAACCATCGGCGCGAATGAGCTCCTTCGAGCCACGACCACCGGGCTCGCCGCCGTTGACGCCCCAGGGATAGGTCAGCCAGCGATCGTCGTGGATGGACACCTGTCCGTCCTCGAGGAACCGGTACCCCATCCGGATGCCGTTGCCCCCACGATTGAGGCCGGCGCCGCCCGAGTCGGGAATGGTCTCGTAGGTCTCGATGCGCAGCGGGAAGTAGGCTTCGATGTACTCGTTCGGAACGTTGGTAAAGCCCGGCCACAGAGAATGGCCGTCCGGCCCGTCACCCATGGGTCGTCCTGGAATGCCGCCGAAGCCGATCTGGAAGAGCTGGTACCATTCGCCGTTCTTGTCGTAGCCGGAGTACATCAGGTGCGGGCTGTCCGAGAAGCCGGCGGCGCACAGAAAATCCGGGTTACCCTGGCCTAGCAGGCCCGAGATCACATCGAAGATGCGGCCGAGCGCGTGCGTGCGACAGGACAGGGCTGCTGGGCGCCTGGGCTTCAGCAGACAGCCCTCGGGGATGCGTACATCCATGTAGTCGTAGAAGCCGTCGTTGAACAGGATCTGTGGATCGAAGACGGAGATCATGAAGGTCCCGCAGAACATCTTGAACATCTCTTCGTTCAGCAGGAAGTTGATGGAGCCGGAGCTTTGCGGATCGGTGCCGTCGAAGTCGAAGATGACCCGCTCGCCTTCGCGCCACATGGCGCATTTGATCTTGTAGGGCCCCTGGCCGATGCCGTCGTCGCACAGGTAGTCCTCGAAGACCTGTTTGGTCTCCGGCACGATGTCCTTGATGAGCTGCTTCATGGCGCGGCAGTTGCGCTCCAGCAACTCGTCCATGGCGGAGTAGAACAGGTCGTCGCCAAAGCGCTCGGCGATCTCGATGCAGCGTCGCTCGGCCATGTTGCAGGCGGCGATGACGCCGTTGAAATCACCCTTGTTCCAGTGCGGCATCCGGCTGTTACGCAGGATGATGCTGAGGATGTCTTCCTGCAGCTCTCCCTTGCGGAAGATCTTCACCGGCGGCACGGCCACGCCTTCCTCAAAGATCTCCTGCGCATCGATGGGCAGGGAGCCCGGGACCTTGCCACCGATGTCCGTCATGTGGCCGAAGTGCGCCGCCCAGCACAGATGCCGACCGTCCTTGAAAATGGGCTTGAGTACCAGCCAGTCGTTCAGATGGCTGACCGCCGCGCCACAGGAGTAGGGATCGTTGGTAAACAGCATGTCGCCTTCTTCGAGCACGCCATCGTAGGCTTCCATGAAGCCGTGGATGAAGGAGCCGAACTGGCCGACCACCATCTTGCCGTCGACATTGGCGATCATCGGGAACGCATCGCCCTGCTCTCGGATACCGGGTGACATGGCGGTGCGAAAGAGTGTGGCGTCCATTTCGACGCGAGCGTTGCGCAGGGCGTTTTCGACAATGTCGAGGGTGACCGGGTCAACATCCACGCGCTGGAAGGGCGTCGTGTTGCTCTGGCTGATCGTACCGGGCATGGGATTCTCCTGGGCCTATCTGGTGCGGTGTGGCGTGCGGGGTGGGGCGCTAGCGGCTCGGGTTAAGCAGCAGGTTGCCAACGGCGTCGACGCGAGCTTCGTGATCCGGCAGCACCAGGGTCGTGGAGTCCATCTCCAGAATGACCGCTGGCCCCGGGACCACTTGCCCCGCCTTCAGCTTGCCGCGATCGTAGAGCGCACCCTCGTGCCAAGTGCCTTCGGCGTAGAGCCGGTGATCGCCGAGCTTCGCAGCACTGATGTCGCCGCCGGCGCTGTCATCGACCTGCGCCTTGATGTCCGCACTTGGGCCTTCGACGACGACGCGCAGGTTGACGAACTCGCGCTCGGCATCGAGCGCGAAGGTGAACAGCTGCTCGTGCAGCGCATCGAAGCGCTCTGCGAGCGGGGCAAAGCCGTCCGTGGTCAGCTCTGTCGCTGTAGTGCTCACGGTCAGCACCAGCCCCTGGCCGCTGTAGCGCAGGTCGGCCTGCAGCTCGGCTGTGATGTCGGCATCGGTCAGGGCGATATCGGTGCTCTTGCTCTCGCCCTGGTTTGCCAGAATGGCGCTGCGCGCCAAGGCTTCCAGCTCTTTCAGTTCTGCCAGTATGGTGGCGGGCTCGACGTCCCCCAGCCGCGTGATGTAGGTCTTGGAGGACTCATCGCGCAGCCGCGTGGTGGCATCTCCATAGGCGCAGAGCACGCCCGGTCCCGGCGGCACGATCACCGGCCAGGCGCCGGTCAGCACGCCCAGGGCATTCGCGTGCAGGGGACCGGCACCGCCGAAGGCGATCAATGAGAAGTCCCGGGGGTCGTAGCCTTTCTCCACCGAGACCAGGCGCAGCGCACCGAACATGTTCTCGTTGACGATCTTGATGATGCCTTCGGCGGCGGCTTCGAGGCTCAGCCCCATCGCGTCCGCGACCTTCTGTACGGCGGTTGCGGCCAGATCGCTGCGGATCGCCATGTCGCCCCCGAGCTTCTGATCGGCAGGCAGGTAGCCGAGCACCACGTTCGCATCGGTCACCGTCGGTTCTGCGCCGCCCTTGTTATAGGCGGCCGGTCCCGGCACTGCGCCGGCGGAGGCCGGGCCAACGCGCAGGGCCTTCGTCAGCTCCGGCACGGCGGCAATGGAGCCACCTCCGGCACCCACGGTGCGGACGTCCAGCGAGCTGGCGCGCACATTGACGTCGCCGACCGTGGTCTCGCGCCGGACGAGCGCCTGCCCGTTCTCGATCAGCGAGACGTCGGTGGAGGTGCCGCCCATGTCGAAGGTCAGCAGGTTTTCGATGCCCGCCTGCTGGCCAATCCAGCGGGCGCCAGCAACGCCTCCGGCGGGACCGCTCATGAGCAGGTTGACTGGGAAGGTGGCCGCGGCGCTCGCGGTGGACAGGCCGCCGTCGGAGCGCAGGATCGACAGCCTGGGGCTGTCCATGCGCCGTTCCAGCTCCGCTTCGAGGTTGTCGATGTACTTCGACACCTCCGGGCGCACATAGCTGTTGGCGACGGTGGTGATGGTGCGCTCGTACTCCTGCATCTCCGGGATCACCTCGTTGGAGGTGCTCACGGGAATCCCGGGCAGGACCTGCTCGGCAAGCTCGGCCAGGCGCTGCTCGTGCACGGGATTCGTAAAGCTGTTGATGAGTGAGATGGTCAGGGCCTCGATGTCCTTGCCGCGCAGGGACTGAAGGGCGGCGATGGCCGCGGCTTCATCCAGCGGCGTCACGATGCTGCCATCCGCGCCGATGCGCTCGGGGACCTCGACGGTGCATTCCAGCGGCGCCATGGGATCGGACTTGTTGTAGATGACCCAGCCTCCCAGGCCGCCGGGCACGAAGGAGCGCGCGATCTGCAGCACCTGGCGGTAGCCCTGCGTCGTCACCAGGACCACCCGGGCGCCGCGACCGGTCAGCACGGCGTTGGTCGCCACGGTAGTGCCGTGCGTGACCTGTGCAACCTCCGATGGGGCGATGCCCGCCAGTGCGCAGGCCTTCTCGATGCCGTTTAAGACCCCAATCGACGAGTCCTCCGGTGTCGAAGGCACTTTCGCGGTGTACACCGCGCTACTGTCGGTCTCGATCAGCAGCACATCGGTAAAGGTGCCGCCAACGTCGACGCCGAGTTTGTAGGCCATGGTCGCTTTCCGTCCGTTCCGATCCGTTCGTGGTTCCCGCGTGTCCGGGTGTGGTCAGGCCGCGCTTTTGCGATTGCGCTGCCAGGGCAGGGTGCGGCCGCCCACCGGGTGGCCGACCAGGGACTGCGCCAGGTCGACACAGCCGATCAGCGCGTCCTCATCGATGCCCGTCTTAAAGCCCGCCTGGTGCAGCATGGACACCAGATCCTCGGTCGCCAGGTTGCCCGCGGCGCCTGGCGCAAAGGGGCAGCCCCCCAGCCCGCCGATGCTGGCGTCGAACTTGCGAATGCCGCATTCCAGCGCCTGCCAGGCGTTCGCCAGGGCCAGGGCGCGGGTGTCGTGCAGGTGCGCGGACAGGCGCTCCGCCCCGAAGCGATCGACCAGTCGCGTGAACAGCGACTTCACCTGTGACGGATTGCCGCCGCCGATGGTGTCCGCGACGATCACTTCTTCTGCCCCGGCATCGAACAGGCGGCCGGCGAGGGACTCGATCTGCGCGTCCTCGACCCGGCCCTCGTAGGGACACTCGATCGCGACAGAGACATAGCCCCGAGCGGTCAGCCTGTCCCGGCGCGCCTGCGCCACGATATCCGTGCAGACGGCGATGGTCTCGTCGAGGCCCATGTTGATGTTCTTGCGGTTCATGGTCTCCGTCGCTGACAGAACCACCGCCACGGAGCGCACGCCCGCGGCGCGTGCCATCTCGTAGCCGCGTTGATTGGGGATCAGCGCGCTGTAGTCGGCCAGGTCCAGATCCAGCGCCGAGACGACCTCCGCCGCGCCCGCCATGCGGGGCACCGCTTTCGGGCTGACGAAACTGACGATCTCAACCGCCGGGACGCCGGCCTGAACCAGGGACTGCGCCAGCTTGGCCCGATCCGCCGGGCTGACTTCCGCCGGGTCGTTCTGCAGCCCGTCTCGCGGGCCCACATCGTTAACGGTGACAAAGTCGCTGCTGTGGTCGGTCATGCCGGTCTCCTTATCTGCCGGTCACCCGGCCTCGCGCGCGGCGGAGGTGTCGGCTGTGGTCTCTGCCTCGGTCGTGGTCGCGGCCGCGCCGGCGGCGAGCGCAGCATCGATCTCGGTATCGCTCAGAGCGCCCCAGTCGCGCAGCACTTCGCGCGTGTGCGCGCCCAGCAGCGGCGGGGGGGTGAAGCTCTCTTCGCTGTTGCCGGACAGCTTGATCGGGTTCCCCGGGACCTCTGCGGCGCCGGCCTCCGGGTGGTTCACGCTGACCACCATATTGCGATGCCGTACCTGGGGATCATCCAGCGCCTGCGCCACGTTGTTGACCCGCGCGCAGGGAATGCGCGCCGCCTCGAGCCGTTCAAGCCAGTAGCTCGCCGTGTTCGTCTTCAGTCGCGCGCCGACGAGGTCCTCGATTTCCTTCTGCCGGGTCAGGCGCTCGGGTGCGGTGGCCAGCGTCGGGTCCCGCAGCGCTTCGACCTCCAGCAGCTCCACGAGCGCGGGCCAGAAGGTATCGCCGATGACGGCGATGATGATGGTGTCATCGGCGGTCGGGAAGGTGTTGTACGGCGTGTGGACGAAATGGCTGTTGCCGATGGGGCCGGGCACCTCTCCGGACAGGGTGTACATGGTGGCCATGTAGTTCAGCAGGCTCACCTGGACATCGAGCATGGAGATATCGACGTGCTGCCCCTGGCCCGTGCGCTCCCGGGCCAGCAACGCGGACTGAATCCCCATGACCGCGAACATGCCGCCTCCGAGATCGCCAATCGGAATGCCAGCGCGCACGAAGGTGCCGGGGCCCGGGCCGGTGATCGACATGCCACCGCCCAGGCCCTGCACGATCTGATCGAACGCGGGGCGCCGATAGTGCGGCCCGTCGCTCCCGAAGCCGGACACGGAGCAGGTGATGATGCGCGGGTTGTGGACCTTGAGATCGTCGTAGTGAATGCCCAGGCGACGCGTTACGTCGGCGGCGAAGTTGTCGAGCACGACGTCGGCGCTGGCGACCAGCCGGTAGAACAGGGCCTTGCCGGCGTCGCTCTTCAAATCCAGCGCGACGCTGCGCTTGTTGCGGTTCAGGGTGAAGAAGTAGGCGCCCATGCCGCCCAGGGAGTTCTTCGGGTCGTTCTCAAGCAAGCGTCGCGTCCCCTCGCCACGGCCGACGGGCTCAACCTTGACCGTATCGCACCCCAGGTCCGCGAGGATCATCCCTGCGTAGGGCCCGGAGAGCATATGCGTCAGATCGAGCAGGCGGATGCCGGCCAACGGCTTATTGGGACCGATCGGCCCGCCAGGCGCCTTGTTGGGGATGGCAGGGGAGGGAGAGGAATCTGTGCTGCTCATGGCGGGCCTGCTCGGGAAGTGCTGTCGATTGTATACAAATTTCACAGCCCGGGACCAATGCCCGAAGCGCAGAGCGTCATGCACGGTGCCGGGGTAGCCGCCTCATCCCGCGCTGCTTTGCGGCGCCGACCGCAAGCCGTCGGCCCGCACGGTATCCGGGTCCAGCGCCAGCGCGGCGCGGGCGGCGCGGATGTGGCTGCGCATCACCGACTCGCACCACTGCGGATCGCGAACGTGCAGGGCGCGCTGCAGCTCCAGGTGGTGGTGGTGAGACTCCGCCAGCCGCTCCAGCGAAAAGGAGCGGACCGTGCGTACCTGCAGAGACTGCTCGACCAGCCGGCTCAACATGGCCAGCAGGTGGGTACTGCCAGCGGCTTCCCAGACCGTGCTGTGCACCACCCGGTTGAGGCGGAGAAACTCCCGCGCCTTTTTCAGCTGTCCTGCGCGACCCTGTAAAATACCGTCCATATCTGTGATAGCAGCGTCAATCTTTGCGAGCTGGGCGGGGGTAATGCGGGTAGCCGCGCGGGCGGCGGCGTGGCCTTCGAGCAGTCCCCGCAGCTCGAACAGCTCATCGAGCTCAGCCGGGTCCCAGCGTTTAACCCGGGCGCCCTGGTTGCGGTTGGTTTCCAGAAAGTCTTCGCTGACTAAGCGGCTGATGGCCGTGCGCACCGGCGTGCGGCTGACCCCGCAGGCTTCCACGAGCTCCGCCTCCGTCAGGCGCTGGCCGGGCTGATAGCGCCCGGAGAGAATGTTTTCGCGGATGCGCTGATAGGCGTGTTCTGCGGCGTTGGGCATAAGGCGACGGTGCTGGCTCCGAAAGACGCTGTGTAGCGCTGGCGATGGCAAGACCGTTGATTCCCGATTTGTCATTGTCAGCCTTTGAATGTATACAATGCGCCGGACTTTGCACAGGGGGGTGAACCGTGGCCCGGATTGAAGACCTGCATTTCAGAGGCAGCGTGGCTGCCACTCATGGCGCACCCCGCGCCAGAACCCTCAGAGGCGGCCGGGCCATCGGGCTGGGGGTCGCCATCGCGACGCTCGGCGCGGGCGTTGCGAACACTGCCAGCGCCGTGGCGACGCCCATCGCTGTGGGCGCCGCGGCGATCGAGGAGATCGTCGTCAGCGCGCGGCGCAAGGCGGAAACACTGTCGGACGTGCCGATTGCGGTCACCGCCTTTACCGGTGAGCAGATCGAGGACGCGGGTATCCAGCGCCCGGAAGACTTCATCAACTTGACGCC
>JBCDIK010000060.1:0-16732 GCA_038749065.1 Pseudomonadota bacterium
CTCAGAGTTATCTGATCGATGATCTGCTGGTCAAGGTCGATCGCGCCAGCATGGCCACCTCACTGGAGGTGCGCTCGCCGTTCCTCGACTATCGACTGGTTGAGTTCTCGCTGCGGGTCCCGCACCGGCTCAAGTTCTCCCGTCAGGGCGGCAAGCTGCTGCTGAAGCGCGCCATGCGCCCCTATCTGCCGCAGGCACTCCTGTATCAGAGCAAGCGCGGCTTCACGGTGCCAATGCAGACCTGGATCCAGAGCAGCCTGCGCGACTACATGGAAGACATGCTGTTCGGTGACGACGTCCTGCATGAATACCTGTCGGCGCCAATGCTGCGCACCGTAGTGGATGAGACCCACAACGGCACGGCGGATCACTCACAGCTGATCTGGGGCCTGTTGGTGCTATCCCAATGGCTGCGGCAGGAAGCGAGCGGGACCTGCGCCAGCCCGGAAACCCGCGTGCAGCAGGCGGTGTAGGGTCGACCGATGAGACTCGCAGCGGCGTTGTGCCTGCTCCTGCTCTGCGCCGGCGAACTGGGCCTGCGGCTGTTCGAAGACCGGTTCTCGACGAATGCCGCCCAGATCGCCGCTCAGCTCGACGCGCTCGAACGCTCGAGCGATGACACGGTCGTTATCGGCAACTCCTTGAGCGCCCATGCGTTCGAGCACAGCGAAGGCCTGACCCTCGTGACACCGGATTCCTCCGGGCTGTACGAGTGGTACGCGATTACCAAGCATCACGACGCAGCCTTCGACCGGTTCGAGACGGTGATCATCACCTACGCCTGGAACCAGCTGAGCGATCAGCACACGATCCTGCTTGATACCATCGGTGGTTATCTCGGCACCGCCGGCGATGTCATGGACCTGGGGGAGCGCAAAGGACTCAGTTTCGACGCCCGGGTCGACTATCTGCTGGGCAGCGTCAGCAAGTTGTGGCTGTACAAGACACGGATCCGACGCAAGTTGGAATCGGTATTGCTGCATCGCTACGAGTCGGTCACCCAGTCCATGAACGCGGCTGCCAACGAGCGGACCCAGGCTGACCAGGACGCCCGCAAGCGCAGCTACCGAACCATGGCCGATGTTCTGGCGCGGCTCGATCACGCCCGAATCACCATCGTCGCGATGCCCCTGCAGACCGAGTATCCCGTCGATCCGGATCTGCTCACCGCTTTGCAACCGCTCGCCAACGTGCAGTTCCTCGACCTGCGTAACTACTTCCGCGATCGCTATGCAGATCCGGAGCAGTTCTACATCGACCATATCCACGTGAACACGGAAGGTGCTGCGCTGCTGAGTACGGAAATCCTGACCCGGGCCGGAGTACAGTAGCCGGTGCTGTTTAACACCTTCCTGTTCTTCGCATTCCTCGCGGTGGTGGTCGCGGTCTACCACCAGCTGCGCAGCGTGCGGCTTCAGAACAGCTGGCTGCTGCTGTGTAGCTATGTGTTCTACGGCGCCTGGGACTGGCGCTTCCTGGGTCTGATCCTGCTGTCGACGGTCATCGACTACTTCATCAGTCACGGTATCCATCGGGCCGAGGCCCCAACCCAACGCAAGCGCTTGGTGACCCTGTCCATCGTCACCAACCTGACCCTGCTGGGGGTGTTCAAGTACTACGGGTTCTTTGTTACGGAACTCAACGACCTGCTATCGCTCATTGGTCTGGCGCCGAACATCCCGCTGCTGAACATCGTTCTGCCCGTGGGCATCTCGTTCTATACCTTCCAGACCCTGTCCTACACCATCGACATCTACCGGCGGCAGAACGAGCCCTGCGAGAACTTTTTCGATTTCGCTCTGTACGTGTCGTTCTTTCCGCAGCTCGTGGCTGGGCCCATTGAGCGATCCACGAATCTGCTGCCCCAGATCGTCGGGCAACGCACAAGCGGCGCCGGGGACTTTCGGGAGGGGCTGTACTACATCGCCAGCGGCCTGTTTAAGAAAGTCGTCATCGCCGACAATATGGCCGTCCTGGTCAATCATGTCTTCGCAACGCCCGTGAGCGAGCTGTCCGCGGTCGAGATCATCGTCGGGACCTACGCTTTCGCGTTCCAGATCTATGGCGATTTTGCCGGCTACTCACTCATCGCCAAGGGCGTTGCGCGCTGGCTTGGCTTTGACCTGATGTGGAACTTCAATCACCCGTATTTCTCGCTCACGCCGAGCGAGTTCTGGAACCGCTGGCATATCAGCCTGTCCTCCTGGCTGCGCGACTACCTCTACATCCCCCTGGGCGGTAACCGCGGTGGCACGGTCATGACCTACCGCAACCTCATGGCGACCATGGTCATCGGCGGCCTGTGGCATGGTGCCGGCTGGCCATTCGTGCTCTGGGGGCTGTACCAGGGTCTGTTGCTCGTGGTGTTCCGGGTCGGGGAGGGCGTCGACGCCCTGGCGCGCCAGTGCCGTCGCTTCGTGGATGCCGGTCCGGTCTTCCGCTGGCTGGCAGTGTTCGGGTTTTTCCAGTTCGTGTGCTACGGCTGGATGCTGTTCCGGGCCGAGTCCTTCGATCAGATCGTGCAGATGACCTCGGTCCTGTTCTCCAGCCGTTATGAGGTCACGGACTTTGCGATCTTCGCGCTGCAGCAGATCCTGCTGCTCACGCTACCACTACTCCTTTTTGAAGCCTGGATCGAGCGCCGGCAGGACCGCCTGGCGCTCCTCAAGGTCAGCGCTCCAAAGCTGGCAGCGTTCTACGGCTACGTCGTGATCAACCTTTTGCTCTGGGTGCCGCCGGCCAAGCAGGTCTTCATCTACTTCCAGTTCTAAAGCTCGGTCGCGATCGCGCGACCATTAGCGAATCGGCTCTCCGAACAGTATCCCGTGATAGGGCAGCAACCGGATCAGCCGGATCAGCGCCAACGTCAGCGCGAGCGTCACGCTCCAGACCAGCAACACAGATAGCAGCGCTGGCACCGGCACCGCAGCGCACAGTATGGCGGCCAGTTTCATTACGATCGGGACGTGCAGCAGATAGATCGGCATGGTGTCGCGCCCGAGCGCGAGCAGCGGCGCCCAGTTCAGCGCACCGGTCATGGCGAACAGAAACGCGCCGATCAGATAGGGATACTTGAGGTAGTAGCCGTAGCCTGACAGGTCGAGGGTCAAGTAGGCGGCGCACAGACCGAGGTAGGCGATCAGCAGCACCGTGGCGCAACGGCGGGCGGACCATGACGGCGGCCAGTGCCGCAGGGCGAGCCCCGCCAGGTAGAACTGGTAGTTGTAGAACGCATGGAGCAGCGGCTCCTGGCCACCCTCGATGTCCAGCAATGCAACGGTGACCGGGCTGGTCCAGCGATAGATGAGCGCGGCCGCCAGCGCGAGCAGGGCCAATGGGACAAACCCGAACCGGCGCACGAGAGACTGGTGCAGCGGGTTGAGCAGTCGAATCAGGAATAGCGAGACGAGAAAGTAAAGCTGCGGCGTGTAGACCGAGCCCCAGGCGGCAATGAGCACCTCGAGTGCGCTGGCGCTATAGACGATCTGGCTGTCGAGTACGCCCAGTCGCTCGAACAGGTACCGCGCCACTCCGTAGGCCACGGTGAACAGCAGCCAGGGCAGCAGCAGGCGGCGAGCGCTGCTGCGTACCGCCTCGCCATAGGGCCCGGTACGCCCCTTGAGGGTGCGGTGGCCTTCGATCCAGCCATCCACCAGGAAGAACACCGGCACGCAGATCTGGTTAACGATGAGCGCCATGATCGTCGCTGTTGTGGCGTCCATCGGCTGCGCATAGCCCTGCGCGTGCACGCCAACCACCAGCAGGATGGCCACGCCGCGAATCGCGTCGAGCGCGTCAAGGCGCGCGACCGGTGCCGACTCGTCAGGTGCTGGCATCGCTCGCCTGGCCAGGCGCAGGGCGGTTCGGCGCAGATTTCGGGCGCGGCGTCTCCCCGAACAGATACTCATGCCAGGGCAGCCGTCGCAGCACCCACAGCACGAGGAGGGACAGAGCGATCGACAGGCCCCAGGCCAACAGGAACGATACCAGGGGCGTGCGGGTCAACGGCGCCGCGGCGATCTCGGCGACCTTGAGCACGATCGGCAGATGCAGCAGGAACAGGGGCATGGTGTTGCGCCCAAGCCAGTTGAGCGCTCGATGGTTAAAGGCACCGGTGCTGGCGAACAGGAACGAGGCCACCAGGTAGGGATACTTGATGTAGTTCGGATAGGCCTCTAGGCCATCGCTCCAGAAGTACACGCACGCTGCCAGGTATAGCGCCAGCAGGCCGATGGCCCAGCGCCACCGGGCCGTATTCGCCGGCAGTCGCTGCAGGGCCAGGCCCAGCAGAAAGTACTGGTAGTTGTAGAGTGCGTGGAGCAGGGGTTCCTGGCCGTTCTCGATATCGAGCAGCGCCAGGGTCCAGGGGCTGATCGCCCGGTAGAACAGGGCGTACGCCACGCTCAAGGCCAACAGCTGCGCGAAGTTGACGTTGATCGCGAGCCAGCGATGCAGCGGCGTCAACAGCCGGATCAGAAACAGCGAGACCAGAAAGTACAGCTGTGGGCTGTACACGGACCCCCAGGCAGCGAGCAGCACTTCACCGGGCGCGGCCCCGTAGATGATCTGCGAATCCAGCACCCCAAAGCGCTCGAACAGATAACGGGCCAGCCCGTAGCCGACGGTAAACAGCAGCCAGGGCAGCAACAGGCGCCGGGCACTGTTGCGAACGGTTGTCCCGTAGCTTGGGCGCTTGCCGCTGCGCGCGCTGGCGGCGCCCAGCCAGCCGTCGACGAGGAAGAACAGCGGGACGGCAGCCTGGTGCACGATCAGATCCACGATGGCTGCGGTGCCCGGAGCCATCGGCAGGGCGTAGCCTTTGGCGTGGATCGCGACCACACAGAGGATCGCAAAGCCCCGGAGCGCATCTAGGTAGTCGAGGCGCTCGGTCGCGGGCAACACCGGTTCAGATGCGCAAGAATTTGGCGTAGTTGAGCTCATGGTCGGCGGCGGATCCATCCTTTGGCCGTGGCCAGTTCAACGCGCACCTTAGCGAAACCTGTGGCTCCAGACTGCGCTCTATGCAACAGCCCTGTCACAGTCTGAAGAGGTGCCCAGAATGCCGTGCAACTCACGGCTGGTGCCCGACAGGTGAGGTAATCTCGCCCTCTGAGCCAACGGGTCCGGGTCCTCGCGATATCAGCGGGGCAAGGCCCAGGCAGCCAACGAAACTGACAGACCTGGTCATGGATCACCAAACAGAATACAGCGATCTGGATATTGCCGTGGTTGGCCTGTCCTGCCGCCTCCCGGGCGCAGCGTCAGCGGCCGAGTACTGGGACAATCTGCGCCAGGGCGTCGAGTCGATCCGGGACCTCAGCGAGGACGAGCTGCGTGAAGCCGGCGTGCCACAGGCGCTGCTGGACAATCCGGACTACATCCGACGCGCTCCGGACTTTCCCGGCGCCCAGTGGTTCGATGCGGGGTTCTTCGGTCTGAACCCGAAAGAAGCGGACGTGATGGATCCGCAGCATCGGCTGTTTCTGGAGTGCGGCTGGCACGCACTGGAAGACGGCGGCATTGATCCCCACCGTTACCGCGGCTCGATCGGGGTTTTCGGCGGCTCCGGCTACAACGCCTACCTCGCGCACAACCTGCTCACGAACCCGGATCTGGTCGCCTCCATGGGCTTTTTCCTGCTCCGGCACACGGGTAACGACAAGGATTTTCTAACCACCAGGCTGTCCTACCAGTTCGGATTGACCGGCCCCAGCGTCAACGTACAAACGGCCTGCTCAACGTCGCTGGTTGCCATCCACATGGCCTGCCAGAGCCTGCTGTCGGGAGAGTGCGACATGGCGCTGGCCGGCGGAGCCACCATCGAGCTGCCGCTGAACCACGGGTATCTGTACAAGCCCGATGAGATCTATGCCGCTGATGGCCATTGTCGCCCCTTCGATGACACCGGTGACGGCACACTGTTCGGTAGCGGCGCTGGTGTGGTCCTTTTGAAACCGGTCAACGCGGCTCTCGAAGATGGCGATCCCATCCGAGCGGTCATCCGTGCCACGGCGATCAACAACGACGGTGCCGCCAAAGCGGGCTATCTGGCCCCCGGGGTGGAAGGGCAGGCCAAGGTCATCAGTGAGGCCCTCAAACTGGCGGAGGTCGACGCTCGCAGCATCGGCTACGTGGAGGCACACGGGACCGGCACCCGCGTTGGCGACCCGATCGAGTTTGCCGCCCTTAACCAGGTCTATCAGTCCCAGACCGAGGACCGGCAGTTCTGCGCACTCGGCTCAGTGAAAGGCAATATCGGGCACACCGATACCGCCGCCGGGATCGCCGGGCTGATCAAGTGCGTGCTGGCGATGGAAGCAAAGGAGCTGCCACCGACCATCAACTACACCCGCCCGAACCGGCAGATCGACTTCGAAGACAGCGCATTTTTCGTGAATGACACGCTGCGCCCATGGCCCGAGGACGCTCGCTGGCCACGGCGCTGCGCCGTCAGTTCCCTGGGCGTCGGTGGCACCAATGCACACGTGATTCTGGAAGCGGCACCGGCGAACGCAGTGGCCGCCGCGACCGCCCCGCAGGCGTCAGCACAGCCGCACATCCTGCTGCTCTCCGCGCGCAACGAAACGGCGCTACAGGCCGCTTCAGACAATCTAGTCACCTATCTGCAAGCGCATCCGGACGCCGACCTGAAACGCGTTGCCTACACGCTGCAACGCGGCCGACACGCCTTCAGCCATCGCCAGGCACTGCTGGCATCCAGCGCGGATGCTGCCATTGCACTGCTCGACGGTGAGCCTGACAGCCACAAGCTCCATGCGGTCACGGACGACGTGGCCCGCGCGCCCGTGTTCATGTTTACCGGGCAGGGCTCACAGTATCAGGACATGGGGCGTGGGCTGTACGAGTCCGAGCCGCGGTACCGGGAAGTCTTCGATCAGTGCGCAGAGACACTGCTGGCGATCAGCGGCGAAGACATCCGCTACAGCATCGGCTACCGCAGCGGCGGGCCATCCGGCGCTGACATTCACGCGACGTCGCTGACGCAGCCCACGCTGTTCTGCTTGGAATACAGCCTGGCGCAGCTGTGGATCAGCCGCGGCATCACTCCCACCGCGATGATCGGTCACAGCTTCGGCGAGTACGTGGCCGCCGCGCTGGCTGGCGTGTTCAGCCTCGAAGACGCGCTGCAGCTCGTCAAGGAACGCGGGCGATTGATGCAGCAGGCACCCGCCGGCGCCATGCTGTCCGTCATGCTGTCGGCCCGGGAAGTCTCCAGCTATGTCAGCGCGGATGTGGAAGTGGCGGCTTTCAACGGTCCCAACGTCTGCGTGGTTTCAGGCGATGAGCTGCTCATCGATGAGTTTCAGGATCGCCTGACCCGCGATGAAATTGGCTTCACCCGACTGAAAATCTCTCTCGCCGGGCACAGCAAGGCGATGGACGGGATCCTCGATGAGTTTCGCGAGATTGTCGGTCGCGCCAATGCACAACCGCCCAGCCGTCCCTTCATCTCCAATGTCACTGGCACCTGGATCACCGCCGAGCAGTGTCAGGACCCCGACTACTGGGCGTCGCATCTGCGCCGGCCCGTGCAGTTCGCGGCCGGGATCGAGACGCTGCTGGAAGCACAGCCCTGCGCACTGCTCGAGATCGGTCCGGGCACGACGCTGACCCAGTTGGCAACGCTGTGCTTCGGCAAGGAATCACAGTCCCTGGTCACGCACTCCCTGGGCGGACACCAGTGCGAGCTCAGTGACGCCGATGCGTTCGCCCGCGCTCAGGCTGCCCTGTGGCTGGGGGGCCTCAATATCGACTGGGACGCGCTCTACCCGCAGCAGCCGGCGCGACTGTCGCTGCCGGGCTACAGCTTTACCCGCAAGAAACACTGGATCGAGCCCGGCTTCCGCCTTGGCGAAGAAACGCCAGACCCGGCAAACCTCACGCCTGCAACGAACACCGATCACGCGGAAGCAGCAGCCGGCGCTGCGCTGGCACAGACGGTGCGCAGCTGGCAGGCGGAGGAGCGGGAAGGCCGCGCAATCACCCCGGGCGTGGTCGTTCTGTGCGCGCCCGGATCGACGGATGCGACCGCACCCAGTCCCCTTCGGGAGGCGCTACAGTCCGCCGGCCATCAGGTCGTGACCGTCGCCAACTCAGCCACCTTCGCGGCGGCGGGCGAGCGCGACTACGCGCTCGATCCGGCCGAGGCCACTCACTACGAGCAACTCCTGGACGCACTGGGCCCGGATTCCTCAGCACCCCTGCATCTGGTGTACTGCGGTGGCTGCGCAGAGGATGATCCACTCGCGGATTTTCAGCGATTGCTGGCGCTCACGCAGGCGGTTGCCACCCGCTCGACGTTCGTAGCCGATCTGACCGTGATCGCACCTGACCTTTGGCAGGTACAAGCATCAGATCGAGCCGTTCCCGAGCGATCACTGCTGCTGGGACCGGCACTGGTTGCCCCGCTGGAGATTCCCGGGCTCGCGGTCACCGTTTTCGATGCGGACCCGACGGGCGATGCCAGCGTCATCGCTACCGAGGTTGGCCTGGCTGAGAGCGAAGCCGGATGCCTCGGCGCACAGCTGGTCGCGCTGCGCGATGGGCGACGATTCGTCGCGGGCTACCAGCCCCTCGCGGCAACGCCGACGACGCCGGCCGCGACATCGGTCTCCGGGACCGCCCTGCTGGTCGGCGGGACCGACGGCATTGGCGCCGCGCTCGCAGAGTCGCTGGCCGACCAGGGCACGACGCGCATGGCCTTTGTCGGCCGTACCCCGCTACCCCCGCCTGCGGATTGGGACCGATGGCTGGACGGTGCGGTAGACGACCCGATTACGCGTCGTCTGCAGCAGCTGCGCACGCTGGAGGCCCGGGGTGTACAGGTCGCCTACGCTGCGGCCGACGTCGCCGATGCCGACGCGCTCCAAGGCGCCGTCCAGGAACTGCGCAACGCGCTGGGTCCCTTTCACAGCGCGTACCACTTAGCAGGCGTCATCGACGATGCGCTGCTGCTGGGGAAAACCGCGAGCGCGGCTGCGCGCGTCCTGGCGCCGAAGGTCGCGGGCACGATCAACCTGGCGGCTGCGCTGGCGCCTGATCGGGACAGCCTCGCCCACCTCGTCCTGTTCTCTTCGATCAGCGCAGTGCAGGGCGTACCGGGGCAGGTTGACTATGTCGCCGCGAATGCATTCCAGGATCGATTCGCGAGTGCCCATCAGGCTCAGACCGGTGTGCGCACGCTGGCGATTGCCTGGTCAGCCTGGGCGGAGACCGGAATCGCGGCACGGCTCGCCAGCGGTGACGTGCCTGTTGCCTCGCAACTGCGCCATCCTCTTCTGGTGGAGCGGCTGCAAACCGATGGCGACGCCCACGCCTTCCGAGCAGAGCTGGATCCGGCCAGCCACTGGCTGGTCAATGATCACCGGCTGCGCAGCGGCGAAGCGGTATTGCCGGGTACCGGCTTCATCGAGCTCACCCGCGCCGCCTGGATACCCCCGGCAACGACAGGCACTCTGCAGATCAGCAATGCCATGTTCGTCGCACCGGCGGTCTTCAGTGCAGATGCACCACGCAGCGTTCAGGTACAGTTCGAATCCGGGACCCAGGGCCACCGCTTCGCGGTCATCAGCCAAGGTCCCAACGAGACAGACTGGTACACGCTGTTCGAGGGCCGCATCGATGAGCGAGCCGCGCCGCCCCCTGCTTCGGCGGACCTGCAGCGGCTGCGGGAGCGCTGCCCCGATCCGGTCACCGTTGAAGATGAGCAGGCCACGCATCTCGCCTTCGGCGAGCATTGGCAGGTGATCGAGGCCATCCAGCAGGGCAACGGCGAGGCGCTCTTGACGCTGCAGCTGCCGCAGGAGCTGGCCGACGATCTGATCGACTACCCGGCGCATCCCGGGCTGCTGGACATGGCGACCGCCGGCTATCTGCGACTGGTCCCGGAGTACCGCAATGGCGATGGCTTTTACGTCCCGGTCTCCTGCCGGGCGCTGACACTGCACCGAGCGGTACCGGCCCGATGCTTCAGTCATGTACGCTATCTCCCCGACGCTTCACTCGCGGGGGACCTCGCGGTCTTCGATATCGACCTGTACGACGACGCCGGGTGCTGCGTTGCGTCCTTCAGTGAGTACATGCTCAAGCGCCTGGACGGACACTCGGTCATCGCGTCGGCGCAGCCTCAACTGTCGACGAAGATCGTACCGCTGGGCCGAGCGCCGGAGGCGCGCACCGGGAACGAGCTCATGCGCGAGCGGCTGGTCGAGACCGGCATTCGCAGTGCCGATGGGCTCGCAGTCCTGTTCTCGCTGCTGCAGCAGGGTGAGCCATCGCACGTGATCGTGTCCGGCGCACCCTTCGAGGACACGATCGCCTCATTGCAGCAGACCGCGGCGGGCCGCCGCGAGAGTGCTGTGAGCGCGGCGCCACAGATCGATGTCGAACATGCAGAAGAGACACTGCTTGCACACGAGTCCGTGCTGCGTTGCGCTTTCGTCACCAAGGTCGATCGTTTCGGCGACCTGCGGATTGCTGCATTCGTGGAGCAGGACGATGACCTCGCCACCACCGTCAGCGAGCTGCGCCGATTTGCCCGCAAGCAGCTGCCCGCGGAGATGGTGCCGTCCACCATCGTCGAGCTGACGGAGTTTCCCGTGGATGCGGATGGCTCAGTCCTCCGCAACGCGCTGCCGGATCCCTTCGAAGCGGAGGAGACCTATGTGGAGGCCAACTCATCCAGCGAGCGCCTCCTGGCAGAAGTCTGGCGCGACGTGCTCGGAATCGACAGCGTCAGCATCACCGACAATTTCTTTGATCTCGGCGGACACTCGCTGCTCGCTGTGCGGGTGCTCGCGGATGTGAATCGACGCTCTGGCGTGCGCCTGGAAGATGTATTGATCGTGACGTCGACGCTCGAGCAGATCGCCGCGGAGCTCGACCGCCGTCTCGAGGCGATGCCGACGGAGGCGGCGAACGATGAGTCGCCAAAGAGCGGTGGACTGCTCGGCAAGCTCGGCCTGCGGGGACGGCGCTGATGAACCTGTTCTATTTCGGCCCCCGCGCCGCGCCACTGTTCGGGGTGGAGCATCCGCCGGCGCAGCGCCGCTCGCGGCGCTCCGGTATCGTCATCGCGCCGCCCATGGGGACGGAACTGATGCGCAGCCACCGTGCGCTGCGTCAGCTCGCGACCGGCCTCGCCAAGGAAGGGCATCACGTGCTGCGCTTTGACTACTATGGCACCGGCGACTCGTCAGGCGACTGCGAGGAGGGGCAGTTCGCGGTGTGGCGCGACAACGTCGCCGCAGCGGTCGAGGAGCTGCGCGAGCGTGCCGAGTTGGATGAAGTCTCGCTGATCGGGCTGCGCCTGGGCGCTGCGCTGATTGCCCAGGCTTCTGCGGACATCCCCGATATCCGCCGCCTGACCCTGTGGGATCCGATTATCGATGGTGCGGCCTACCTCGAGGACCGAATCCGGACCGACAGTGTGTATGAAGCCGCCGAGGGCCACGATGAGAAAACCGCGCAGCGTCTGGCCGACGGCGAGACCATCGGCATCTTGGGTATCGCGATGAGCGCCGCTCTGCGGTGCGACCTGACGGCCCTGTCCGTCGCCGGGTACACGGAGGCGAAGGCAGAACATGTCGATCTGATCGTCTCCAGCGAATACGATCAGGTCGCAGCGCTGAAAGCGGCGCTCGGCGAGCAGCACCAACTGGGCTACGAGTGCATTCCCGGGCCCGGGGAGTGGGGCGAACTGGATGCCATCGGGTCCCTGCTGTTGCCCCATCAGATCATCAAGGCCATTACCGCGAGCTATCGGACGCAGTGACAGGAGGCTGCGCGCATGAACGTCACCACTGACAAGACCTTCACCGTCAACGGCACCGCGACGCTCGCCGGCATCGTCAGCCTGCCGCCCAAGGCGCAGCGCAATCCAGAGCTGCCCATGGTGCTGTTTCTGAACAGCGGCATCCTGCATCGCATCGGTGCCAGCCGGCTGCATGTGAAGTTCTCGCGCATCTTCGCGCAATTGGGCTACAGCAGCATCCGCTTCGACCACTCGTCCCTGGGAGACAGCGGCGCTCGTCGCGGTACCGCTACCTTCGAGGAAACAGCGCGCGCCGAGGTCCGCGAGATTATGGACTACGCGCAGAAGCATCATGGTGCTCACAGTTTCATGATCTTCGGGCTGTGCTCCGGAGCCGATATCGGACACCAGGTTGCGGTGCAGGACGAGCGGATCGTGTCGCTCATCGAAATCGATCCCTGGACCTTCACCACCACGCGGTCGCAGCTGCGCATGCTGGCTCGACACTTCGGCCCGCGTATCTTCAAGGCCAGCAAATGGCTGGCGTTCTTTAAGCGCAAGCTCGGTCTGCAGCAAACGACCAGCGACGACAGCCCCGCGCGGGACGAGTGGTACGCCGATCCGGAATACGTGCGACACACCCCGGCCAAGTCAGAGATCGCCGGCGAGTTTCAGGCGCTCATGGCCCGCAACGTCTGCCTGTATCTGTGCTACTCAGGCTGTGACTACTATGGAACTTACAACTACGAGGGACAGTTTCAGGACGCGTTTCCGCAGGTCGACTTCGGCGACCGCGTGCGGGTCGAGTGGGTTCAGGACTCCACACATCTGATCACCGCGCTCGATCATCAACAGCTGCTGGAACAGACCATCGTCGAATGGCTACGCGAAACCGGTCAGCTTCCCGCTGCAGACACGACCGGGGCTGCGCAGACCACACAGCCTACCGCAGCACTCGCCCGCGCCGGTTGACCACCACGCTGCTCTAAGGATGGAACACGCGTCAATGACCACGACATCGACCACACCAACCGCGGTCCTCATCGGCGATGAGAGCATCCTGACCTTATGCGGCAGTCACTTGCTGGAGCAGGGTTGGCAGGTCAGCGCCGTCGTCAGCAGCGCCAGCGCCATCAAGCGCTGGGCGGAAGAAACGGGCATCCACTGTATCGCCACGCTGAGCGGTCTGCGGCAGCAGATCGACAGCGCGCCCGACTACCTGTTCAGCATCGCCAACTTTCAGGTGCTGGACGAGGACCTCCTGAGCTGGCCCCGGATCGGCGCCTGGAACTTCCACGACGGGCCACTGCCCGAGTACGGTGGACTGAATACGCCGTCCTGGGCCCTTCTGAACGGCGAAACCAGCTACGGCGTGAGCTGGCACGAAATGACCGCTGCGGTGGATGGCGGCGCCCTCTGGGCCGAAGCGCGATTTCCGTTGGAGCCTCACAGCGATCTGCTGGAGGTCAATTCCCTGTGCTTCGAGCAAGGGTTTGCCACGTTCCGGGACCTCATCGAGCGGCTACGCGCAGACAGCGGTCCGCTGCGGCCGGCTGCGGCTCCGCAGCGCACCTATCTGCGCCGCCAGGCCCCGAGCGCACTGGGCTTCATCGACTTAACAGAATCGGCGGCGCAGGTGCAGCGCACCTTCCGCGCGCTGCATGCCGCAGGCTACCGGAGCGCCTTGCCTGCGCCAGTGCTGCAGCTACCCGAGCGGGCGCTGGTCGTCGAGTCGCTGCAGGCACTCGATCTCGCAGGCCTGGGAACGATCGCGGCTGGAGAAGTCATCGAAGTGGACGGTGGCAGCATCACTGTCGCCTGTGCGCAGGGCCAGGTGCGCCTGGGCGACTTTCGTACCCTGCACGGTGAACGCGCCGAGCTGACCGGTACCGAGGCGGCCGCGGGCACGCAGCTGCCACCGGTACCCGATCTGCAGGCCCTGGCACTGTCTGAACGCGATGGGCTGCCGGAGCTGCGCGAGGCACATTGGCTGCGCACCGCGCCAGCCTTTTCGGCGAGCCCGATCTTTCCCCTGCAGGGCGGCGCGCAGCCCCGGAACGGCGTGTTCCCGCTGACATCAGGCGCGACCGGACTTGCAGGACTGGACCGGGCGCAGATCATCGCCGCCGTGGCGCTGATGCTGGCACGCCTGAACAACCAGTCCCAGGCCAGCGTACTGCTGGCCGACACCGCCACCCTCAACTGCGCCGCAGTATCGTCCAGATTCGATGCAGCAGTCCCGCTCACGGTTCCCCTCCAGGGCAACAGCGCGGCTCTGGTTGCGCACTGCGAGTCCTCGCTGCGACAGATCAACCGCGCGCTGCCGCGGCTGGGCGATCTGCCATACCGGTACCCGGAACAGAAGGCGGCACTGCTGGAAATCACGCGCGCGCCGCTGATTCTGTATCTCTGCGACCACGATCCGGCCACTTTGCCGGCAGCGCTCGATGATCCGAATCGCGTGGTCTTTGCCATTGCACCAGGGCAGGGCGCCTGTCTCCACGGTAGCCTCGAAGAGAATTCCATCGCCGCTTACAGCGCTTTTTTCGAGCTCGCGATCGCGCGGATCATCCACGGTGATGAGTCCCTGGAGGACTTTGAGCTGTTCTCCGCAAGCGATGAAGCGCTCCTCGCTCGAATCAACGAGACGAGTACGCCGTGCCTGCCAGAGCACCTGCTCCTGCCCCGCATCACTGCAGCAGCAGCGCGCAGCCAGGATGCCGCCGCAATTATCTGGAACGATCAGCACTGGGGCTATGCCCAACTCAGTGCGACTGCGGATCGCATTGCCGCGGCCCTGACCGAGCGCGGCGTTGCGGCGGGTGCGATCGTCGGACTCTACCTGGGCAAATCGCCCATGGCGGTGGCGGCCATGCTTGGCATCCTGCGCTGTGGCGCTGCCTATCTGCCGCTGGATCCGGCCTATCCCAAGGAACGTCTGCGGTTTATCGTCGAGGACTCCGGAATCGGGCTGATCATCGGCGACCCGGCGGCGGCCCGAAACAGCGGCTTTACGGCGACGGCTGTAGAGCCGGAGGTGCTGGCGCGCAGCACCGGCCCGGCGCCCGCGGTGGTCCCTGCAGCCAGTGCAACCGCTTACGTCATCTACACGTCTGGCTCGACCGGCAAGCCCAAAGGCGTCAGCGTGACGCATGGCAACGTCGCCAATTTCCTCCTGGGCATGGATCAGGTAATTGCCCGCAAGGACGGGACGATGCTGTCCGTCACCAGCCTCTCCTTCGATATCTCCGTGCTGGAGATCTGGTGGAGCCTGGCGAATGCGCTGCGTGTGGTGATCTACGAAGACGCATTCTCAGGCGGCGCGCACAGCAGCACCCGTCTGCCAGACCAGTCCATAGGCTTCAGCCTGTACTACTGGAACACGAATGAGGAGCGCCCGAAGGGCTCGCAAGCCTACGCGTTGCTGCAGGACGGTGCGCGATTCGCTGACGAACACCGCTTCGAAGCCGTGTGGCTGCCGGAGCGCCACTTCGGCAGCTTTGGCGGCTACTTCCCGAACCCGTCGGTGCTCGCCGCAGCCATCGCGACGCAAACCATGCGGGTTCAGCTGCGCGCCGGCAGCGTGGTGGCGCCGCTGCATCACCCGCTGCGCATCGCGGAAGAGTGGGCGGTCGTAGACAACCTCTCGGACGGCCGGGTCGGGATCTCCTTCGCCTCCGGCTGGATGCCCACGGACTTCGTCCTGCGCCCGGAAAACTTCGCCAATGCGAAAGCCGTCACCTTTGAAACCATCGAGCAGGTCCAGCGCCTGTGGACGGGGGAGGCGCTGCCCTTCGATGGGCCTGGAGAACCGGTCACCGTTGGCAGTCTGCCCCGACCGGTACAGCCACAGCTCCCGGTCTGGGTCACCGCCGCGAAGAGCCCCGAGACCTTTGAGAAAGCGGGCGCCAACGGCTACAACCTGCTCACCCATTTGCTGGGCCAGGACACGAAAGAACTGGCCGGCAAGATCGCCACCTACCGGCGGGCCTGGCACGAAGCCGGGCATGCGGGAGAAGGCCAGATCACTCTGATGCTGCACACCTATCTGTGCGAGTCGAAAGCCGAGGCGATGAAGGTGGTCCGGGAGCCCATGAAGCGCTACCTGGATACCTCCCTGTCGCTGATCAAGGATGCCGCCTGGGACTTCCCAACCTTCAAGAAGATGGGCTCGGCAGAGAAAGCGGATATGGAACGCTTCTTCGAGAACATGTCGGCGGAAGAACGCGACGACCTCATGGAGTTCGCCTTTCAGCGCTACTTCCATGACAGCGGACTGTTCGGCGCAGTCGAAGACTGCATCGGCATGGTCGACCGGCTCAAGGAAGCGGGCGTGGACGAAATTGCCTGTCTCATCGACTTCGGGATCGACGATGCACTGGTGATGGACGGCTTGTCGCACCTCAACGTGCTACGCCAGGCGGCCAACGCGCCGCGGGAAAAGACGCTCGCCGAGCTCTGCGCAGAACATGCGGTCACCCACCTGCAGTGTACGCCGTCCCAGGCGTCGATCTTCATGCTCGACGACGAGTCAGCGGCGGCCCTGGCGGGGCTCGATCACCTGCTCGTAGGTGGCGAAGCGCTGAACGACACTCTGGCGGACCGCCTGTGCCAGAACGCCCGCGGTGAGGTGCGGAACATGTACGGGCCAACAGAGACCACCGTCTGGTCAAGTACCCGTAAGCTCAGCGCAGGTCAGCCGGTCACCATCGGCGCACCCATCGCGAACACCACCCTGCTGATCCTTGATGATCAGGCCCGACGCTGCCCTGTGGGCGTGCCCGGCGAGTTGTACATTGGCGGTCTCGGGGTCTCCGACGGCTACCTGGGTCGCCCGGATCTGACCGATGCGCGCTTCATTGAGCGCGAGGGCAAACGGTTCTACCGAACAGGCGATGTGGTCCGCATGCTGCCCGATGGCGACATTCTCTATGTCGGCCGCAACGACGACCAGGTCAA
>JBCDIK010000061.1:0-16642 GCA_038749065.1 Pseudomonadota bacterium
CGCGCCCGCTGGCCGCCGTCGGCTCGGATTTTTCGCGCAGCGCCTTCGAGCAGCTGGAGCGCTGGCGGATCGACACCGAAGGCCTGTTGTCGAGCGATGGACCCAGCGCCCGCGCCTTCGTCTTCACCGATCCCGCAAGCGGCGCCCAGCTCACCACCTTTTACCCCATGCGCACACCGGATCCGAAACGACCGAAGGATCGGGCACAGATACTGACACACTACCGCGAGCAGCTCGCCCGCTCCCGCGCCAGCCAGGTCGCGGTGCTGCCCGCTGAAGAGGCCTGGCAGACCCTTGCCTGCGAGGTCTTTGAAACGATCGAGTTGCGGCTGTGGAATCCCGGCCAATTCGTCGAGCATCTCAGCGAAGAAGGCGCGCGGCGGCTGTGGGACTGGGCGAATCTTGTGGTCCTCAACGCCCATGAGTGGGAGGTCCTGCAGGGGAAGCTCTCCTCGCCCGCTGGCCGAGCGCTGATCATCAGTGACGGCGCCGCGCCCGTCCGTATCCGCTGTGCCGACCCGAGCATGCAGATCCCTGACTGTCCGATTCCTGTCGAAGATGGATCCCCCGCCGCCGATCCGACCGGGTGTGGCGACGCCCTGCTCGCGGGGGTGCTTGCGCACTTAAGCGCCGCTGACGCACCGATCTTAAGGCAGCTTGAATCGGCCGCCGCGCTCACCGCCGCGACCACAGCCGGCATCCAGCTCGCGCAGCAGGCGCTGCGTCAGCGCGGCGCGGTGGGCTACCCGCCGCCTCGGAAAAGCTAAAAAAGATCCAGATAATCAGGCTAACTGATTGATCTAAAAAAGAGGGACTGATAGTTTCTTTCTCGATCTGCCCTGCCGGGGGCTTTCGCGGTCCGCATCACCGCGGGGTGCGCAGGCGTTCAGATCGGGGCGGGAGGGGATTTCCGCTCGAACCGGCAACGGCACACTACAACGATAATCACAGTGCCCTTGCGCCGGACCTTGAGCCGCCTGCGGGCGGCTTTGTTTTTTGCGCCGGCGACCCCGCCGGGTCAGCAGCCCGGCCAGCCTTAAGTGACCCCACTCTTCGCGCCCGCTCTTTGCGCCCGCTCTTTGCGCCCGCTCTTTGCGCCCGCTCTTTGCGCGCTCGCCACCTCATGCCACCATGACCCTGAGGCAATGGGAGTGAGCACAGGTGAGCGGAGCACTGAACCAGAAACGAACGTTTTGCCGGGTGTGCGAGCCAGCCTGCGGCCTGATCGCAACCACCCGCGACGATGAGCTGATCACGCTCAAGGCCGACCCTGAGCACCCGGTCTCCCGCGGTTTCGTGTGCAACAAAGGCATCTACGGCAAGGACATTCACGCGGATCCGGACCGCCTGCGCTACCCGATGCGCCGCAATGCGCAAGGCGTGCTCGAACGGGTGAGCTGGGAGGTCGCGCTCACCGGGATCGCTGAGCGATTGAAGTCGCTGACTGCAACCTACGGCACGGAGGCGCTAGCGGCTTACACGGGCAACCCGACCGCATTCAACAGCCTGTTCGGACCCTCTTACGGCAGCTTCATGCGACAGCTCGGCGTCGCCACTCACTTCAGCTCCGGGACTCAGGACTGCAGCAACAAATTCGCGGGCAGCGAAGCGGTGTTCGGCACCCGTACGCTGCATCCGGTGCCCGACATCGATCACAGCGACCTGATCGTTCTGATCGGCGAGAACCCGGCGGTCAGCCACATGAGCTTTGTCTCGCTGGCCCATCCACTGGCACGGCTCAAGGCCGCCAGCGCTCGCGGCGCCCGGGTTGTCCACGTCAACCCCCGGCGCACGGAGACCGCCCGCGCGGTCGGTGAGCATCAGCCCATTCGGCCGGACACGGATGTCTATCTGCTGGCCGCCATGCTGCAGGTCATCGACTCTGAGCGCGGCTTCCACGATGACGCGAGCCGCCACGGCCGCGGTGTAGAAGAGCTGCGCGCTTTTTTGAAAGACTATCCACCGGCAAGCGTCGCCGGGGTCACGGGCATCGCCGCCGAGACCATCAGGCAACTGGCCCTCGATTTTGCCGATGCCGGCAGCGCGTGTGTACACATGTCAACAGGCGTCAACATGGGCCGCCAGGGCACCCTCGCCTACTGGTTGCTGCACATGCTGGCGCTGGTGACGGGCAATCTGGGTCGAACCGGAGGCAACGTCTACTCGCTGGGATTCTACGCGCGCAGCCCGGCTGCGGGCCGCAAAGCGCCCAAAAACATGCTGCAGACCCCCTTCGGGCCGCTGCGGGCGCCGGGTGGTGTCGGGATCAATCTGCCCGGCAACCTCTTGCCCGACTACATCGAAGGCGTGACAAAAACCGCGGTCGGTACCACCGGCAGCGCAGCGCTGCCGCCGCTGCGCGCGCTGTTCGTCAGCTCAGGAAACCCTGCGCTATCCATCGCCGGGGAATCGCGGATGCGCCGCGCCCTCAAGTCCCTCGAGCTGTTGGTCTGCATTGATATCTACCCGAACGCGACCAGTGAGCACGCCGACTACCTGTTGCCTGCAGCCGGGGCCTTCGAGCGCGAAGACATCAATTTGACCGGGCTGGGACTCCAGTACGAGCCCAGCGTGCAGTTTACGGAGGCGGTCGTCTCACCGGGCTACGAGCGTCGCCCGGACTGGTGGATCTTCGAGAAGCTCGCCCAGCTTCTGGGCTTCGATCATGCCCTGCCGAAAGAGGCCGGCTTCGAGCTACCCGACCCGGAGACCACCGCGGCGCAGTGGGGGCGCGTCGATGCCATGCTGCGCTCTCGGGGACAGTCCTTCGAAGCGCTAAGGAGCGCGGGCATACTGACCTTCGAGCGAAGCGAGCCGGAGTCGCTCTTCAGCGAGCACCTGCAGCAGGATGATCAACGCGTCGATTGCTTCCCGGAGATCTTCGACGACATGCGGACACGGATGGCGTCACTGCTCACCGAGCTTGAGCAGGAGAATCCGGAGCAGCTCAAGCTCATCAGCAAGCGCGACGCCTACATGTTCAACAGCTGGTACAGCAATCTGCCGAAGCTCAGGCAACATGGCCGCGATCACAACCCGTGCTTCATGCATCCGGAGGACGCCGCCCGGCGCCAGATCAGCGAGGGTGACGCCGTCACGCTGCGCAATGCGAACGGCACGATCAACGCACGTGTGGCGTTAAGCGAAGATCTGATGCCCGGCGTCGTTGCGATGAGTCATGGCTGGGGCCATGGCACGAGTGAGGGCCTCAGTACTGCACGCGCCAATCCAGGCAGCAACTGCAACGAGCTACTGCCGAGCGGCCCCGGTAGCTTCGAGCCCATCTCCAACCAGGCGCACATGACCGGCATCCCAATCGACGTCACCCGTACCGCGTCTCCCCCCTGAGCGGCCGCCCCGTTCCAGCGAGGGCATCGGCTGCCGGTTCGCGCCAGGGTTCCGCGGAGCGTCAAAGCGGCCGGAGCGGAGCGGAGGTCGCAGCGCAGCGGAGCCCTGGCGCGAACCGGCTACCAGATACTATCGAGGAACGAGTCGATAGCAGTTTTGGCGGCGGCATGGTGCTCGGGTTCTTTCCAGTGTTCGATCAGGGACGCGTTGGGGAGGGTGTTGGCGAGCGTGCGGCTGGTGGTTTCGGGGTGGTAGGGATCGTTCCCTAGAAGAATCAGAGTGGGGGTTTCGATCTGGGCGGCGTCGGCTTCGGAGAGGTTGAAAAGGAACGGGCCGTCGAAGAGGTTGGCGCGAAAGTGGGTCCAAACGGACTCAGGCACGTCGGCGTGCGGGCCCGCGCGCAGCGCATCAGCCCAGACATCGAACATCTCGTAGAAGATGGCGCGATTGTCATCCAGACCGATCGGCTGGAGCAGCACCGCACCGCGCACGCGCTCCGGGGCCCGATGCGCAAGGCCCAGGCAGTAGGGACCGCCGATGCACATCCCAAGCGTCGCGAAGGTATCGATCTTCAGGTGATCGAGCAGCGCCAGCTGGTCCTGCGCGTAGCTGTGCCAACCATCGTCGGAGCTAACCGGGCCAGTCGAGGCGCCGGCGTTACGCTGGTCCATGGCAATGACGCGAAAGCGCGCGGCGAGATGCTCGATCGGGTTCCAGGGCGCGTTCGACCACAACGGAATGGCACTGCGCATACCGCCCGGAGCGATGAGGAGGACCGGTGGACCGTCCCCGTGAATCTCGTAGTGGATACGCGTTGCGCCGTGCTCAAAGACTGGCATGAAGGTCTCCTGGCGAGGTCAAGGATCAGGCATCGAGACCGCCGATACACAGGTACTTGATCTCCTGGTACTCGTCGAGTCCGTACTTCGAACCTTCGCGGCCGGAGCCTGATTCCTTCATGCCGCCGAAGGGCGCTGCTTCATTGGAAACCAGCCCGGTGTTGATACCGACGATCCCGTAATCAATCGCTTCCGCAATCCGCCAGATGCGACCGATGTCCCGAGAATAGAAGTACGCTGCCAGGCCGAACTCCGTATCGTTAGCGAGCTCGATCGCGTCCTGCTCCGTGGCAAACTTCACCAGCGGGGCCACCGGCCCGAAAATTTCTTCCCGGAACACGCGCATATCGCGCGTCACGTCCGTCAGCACGGTCGGCTCGACGAACGCGGCGCCCAGATCGCCGCGGGATCCCCCAGCGCGCACCGTTGCGCCCTGCGCGGTGGCATCTTCGATCATCTCCAGCACACCGCTAGCAGCGCCGGCATCGATCAGCGGGCCAATCACGACCCCGTCGTCCATCCCGTTGCCGACCTTCAGCTCGGCTACACGGCGCGCGAGCTTGTCCGCAAACTCATCGTAAACACCGGCCTGAACCAGCAGGCGGTTGGCACAGACGCAGGTCTGGCCGGCATTGCGGTACTTGGAATCGATCGCGCCCTGCACGGCGGCATCGATGTCTGCATCGTCCATGACGATGAACGGCGCATTGCCCCCCAGCTCCATGGACGTGCGCTTGACTGTGTCGGCACAGGCCTTGATGAGCGTTTTGCCCACTTCGGTCGAGCCGGTAAAGGTCAACTTGCGCACCAGGAGATTCGCCAGCAACTCGCCGCCGATGCCGGAGGTGGACCCGGCCAGAATGTTGATGACCCCCGCGGGAATTCCGGCCCGCTCCGCGAGTTCTCCAATCGCCAGCGCGCTCAGCGGCGTCGCGCCCGCGGGCTTGCACACGACCGTGCAACCGGCGGCCAGCGCGGGGCCGATCTTGCGGGTGAGCATGGCATTGGGAAAATTCCAGGGCGTGATACAGGCCACAACGCCAACGCCCTGCTTCTGAACCACAATGCGCTTGTCCGACGAGGGTCCAGGGATAGTATCGCCATAGGCGCGCTTGGCCTCCTCTGCAAACCACTCCAGGAAGGCCGCGCCGTAGGTGATCTCGCCCCGCGCTTCCGCAAAGGGCTTGCCCTGCTCAGCCGTCATGATGCGCGCCAGGTCATCCTGGTGCGTCATCATCAGGTCGAAGAGCCGGCGGATCGCGTTGGCGCGCGCCTTCGCGGGCTCGTTGCGCCAGCGCAGATGAGCCTCCTGCGCCGCCTCGATCGCGCGCCGTGTTTCCGCTGCGCCACAGGCGGCAATGGTTGCGACCGTTGCGCCGGTCGCGGGATTGGTGACTGCGAGCGTCGCGCCATCGTCAGCATTAATCCAACGACCGTTGACGTAGCAGCGACTCCGCAGCAGTTCGGGATCATCCAATTGCATGGCGGCGAGTCCTCAGCACGACAGTGATTCCCCGCCACCATAGCGCCGCGCCTGGCTCCGGGCCACCTTGGGTCCAAAGCACGGACACAAAGCGCGCTCGGGATGCGAAGCTGTCGGTCAGGCCGCGCGCTCGGCAGCGCCAAGATGCGCTGCCAGATCATCCGCACCGCCAATCCGCTCGCCGTTAACGAACACCTGCGGCGTGGAGCGTTCACCGGTGACGGCCAGCAGTGCGTCCGTCGACGGGATCTCGATCACGTCGAACGCCAACCCCTGCTGCGTCAGGAGGTCTTTGGCGCGACGGCAGTGCGGACAGCCCTTACGGGTAAACACGGCGTAGCGATCGGGCTCGATGACCGAAGGATTCAGGTGACGCAGGACCGTCAGCGGATCGGAGACTCCGTAGGGGTCGCCGGGCTCGTTCGGCTCAACAAACAGCGCTTCGATCACGCCATCATCCACGATCATCGCGTAGCGCCAGGAGCGCTTCCCGAAGCCGAGGTCCTGCTTATCCACCAGAAAGCCCATGGCCTGCGTGAACTCGCCATTGCCGTCGGGAATCAGGTCGACCTGATCAACCTGCTGGCTGTCCTGCCACTCGCGCATCACGAATGCATCGTTCACGGACAGGCAGATGATTCGATCGATCCCGTTGGCGCGAAACTGCGGCGCGAGGCTGTTGTACCCCGGCAGTTGGCTCGCGGAACAGGTCGGCGTGAAGGCACCGGGCAGTGCGAACAGAACGACCCGTTGGCCTGCGAAGAGCTCTTCGGTGGTGCGATCGAGCCAATCGGAATCGGTTCGGGTGCGGAAGGTAACGGTTGGCACGCGGTCACCAATCTGTCGATAGGTCATGAAAGTCTCCGAAAAATGATGAGGGCGGATCACACCGCAACGGGCACTAGAATGGCGTCTGCCTTAGAAAAGGTAAAATCGATTGATTACATCGTATCGATTGATGTCCATGATTGATGTCCGACCCTCGTGCGCTGGCGTCCGCCATGGGGCACACTCGGCAGGAGAGGTAAGGAGCGTACCCATGGGATATCACCACCTGGCAATGGCTGCTGCGGACATGCCCGCCGTGCACGCGTTCTACGAGGGCGTGATGGGTTTCGAGCTGGTCAAGGTCGAGGTGCAGCCCTCTCCAGGCGGCGGCTGGGCCAAGCACTTCTTCTACCGCATGGACGACGACTCGACGTTCATCGCGTTCTGGGAGCTGCACGAGATCCCCGGTGTCGAAACGATCGAGACCCGCCTGTCGCGCGGCGCGGGGCTGCCCGACTACGTCAACCACTACGCCTTCGACGTCCCCAGCGCCGAAGCGCTGGACGCGCGCCGGGCCCAGTGGCAGGCCGCCGGCTACAACGTGCTGGAAATCGATCACAACTGGTGCCGCTCGATCTACACCACCGACCCGAACGGCAACATGGTGGAGTTCTGTCTGACCACCGGCCGCTTCGATCAGGCCGACCGGGAGCGCGCTCTCGAGGCGTTGCAGGCCCCGACCATGAGCTTCTCCGAGCCGGCGCAGCCGGCGATCGTGCACCGCGCTGAAGATGCCGTGGCGGCAACGCCGGAGCCGTGAAGCGGCGGGGCCTCAGGGCCCACGCGCTCACGATGAGTGGGCCGCTGCTGCTGCTCAGCGCACCGCTCCTGGCCCACAACGTCGCCGCAACCGACGGCGCATTCCTGAGCACCACATCGGGGGCGCACCCCGGCGTCTTCAGCTACCTGGGCGCGAAACACATGGTGACCGGCGTCGACCACGTTCTGTTCCTGCTCGGCGCGGTCTTTTACCTCAGCAGTGTTCGCGAGCTGGTGCTGCTCGCGAGCGCGTTCACCGTCGGCCACAGCCTGACACTGGTCACCGGAGTGCTGGCCGAGTGGCCGGTCAGCGAGGTTCTGATCGATGCGCTGATCGGGCTCTCGGTGAGTTACAAGGCCTGGGACAACCTGCGCCACGGTGGCACCTTTCGCAGCACACTGCCCTGGATCGTTCTCGCGATCGGCCTGCTGCACGGCCTCGGGCTGGCCAGCAAGCTGAGCGCCTTCGCCCTTGACCCCGCCGCGCGCCTGGCGAATCTGCTCGCGTTCAATCTAGGCATTGAGCTGGGACAACTGCTGGTTCTCGGCGGTCTACTTCTGCTACTGGGCTGGTGGCGCAGCCGGCCGGGCTTTACGCGCGAGGCGCGCTGGGCCAACTATCTGTTGCTGCTGAGCGGTCTGCTCCTTTGCGCCGCCCAGCTTCGAATCGGACTGCCAGGTCTCACGCCCTCCTGAGCCGGTCTAGGTTGCAAACAGCCCTTCGAACTGCGCGCGCAGCAGGTTTTTCTGCACTTTGCCCATGGCATTGCGGGGCAACTCCGTGAGCACTTCCACGGCCTTAGGCTGTTTGTAGCTCGCCAGCTGATCGGCGAGGGCTGCGCGCAGCGTTGCGAGGTCCGGGGGCGCTGCGCCCGATGCAGTGACCACCACCGCAACGACCGCTTCTCCGAAGTCTCGGTGTGGCACGCCAATGACGGCGCTCTCCGCGATGCCCGGGAGCGCATCGAGCAAGCGCTCGACCTCCTTTGGATAGACGTTGTAGCCCCCGCTGATCACCAGATCCTTGGAGCGCCCGACGATCGCAATGCGACCCGTATCATCCGCCGTGGCGAGATCGCCGGTAATGAAGAAGCCGCCCTCCCGAAACTCGGCCCGGGTCTTTTCAGGGTTTCGCCAGTATCCGCTGAACACGTTGGGTCCACGGACCTCAATCGTGCCGACCTCACCCGCCGGCAGCGGTTGCCCGTCATCACCGGCAATACGGGTCTCCACGCCGGGTAAGGCGGGGCCCACAGTACCGGCGATCCGCGCCCCTTCGAGCGGATTAGAGGTGATCATGAGGGTCTCACTCATCCCGTAGCGCTCCAGGATACGCTGACCCGTCCGCGCCTCGAACTCGGCGAAGGTGATCTCGGTAAGGGGCGCCGAGCCGCTGATAAACAGGCGCATGGTCGCAACGGCCGCGCGGTCGAACTGCGGCAGATCCAGCAACCGAGTGTAAAAGGTGGGCACGCCCATCAGTACCGTGCTGTCGGTGAGCTGGGCACAGACCGTCGCTGCGTCGAAGCGCGGCAGAAACCGAATGATGCTGCCGCCGAGCAACGCGCAGTGGAGCGCGACAAACAACCCGTGCACATGAAAGATAGGCAACGCATGCAACAGCACGTCGTCTGCGCGCCAGCCCCAGAGCTCGTTCAGGGTACGGGCATTGCTCTCAATGTTGCGATGGCTGAGCATCGCGCCCTTGGAGCGGCCGGTGGTGCCCGAGGTGTAGACGATGGCCGCCAGTGCGTCATCGGCCAGGGACGCAGGCGGCGTGTCCAGCGCGACCCGCGCACTGACCAGGGTCCCGTCCATCCCTGCTTCGCCCGGGGCATCTTCGGGCAGACGGCCCAGGGGCAGCGCCCGGCACTCAACCTCCGCCAGCGTCGCAAGGAGCGCGCCCTCGAGTTCGCGCGATGCCTCGTGCAGGAACAACGCGGGCGCCGCATCGCGCACAAAGTAGTCGACTTCGACATCCGTGTACGCGGTGTTCAGCGGCACGTAAACCGCGCCCAGCCGCAGCACGGCCAGATAGGTCGCAACGCAGGTCATGCTCTTGTCGACCTGCACGAGCACACGATCGCCGCTGCGCACCCCCGCTGCCTCAAGCGCGCCGGCCAGCGCTCGCGCCTGTTCCCGGAGCGCGTCATAGCGCAGGCCAGTGCCGTCGGGATGCACGAGTGCCAGCTTGTCTGCGGCGGCCGCCATGGCCTCGTCGAGCCGATGGTAGAAGTTACCGTTCACTGTTTGTCCGTTCTTCCCCTGCCGGCGCACCATCACGGCGCGCCTCGAGCACAGCATACACAGCCCAGGCTTGGGCCAGCGCCGCCAACCATGGCACCTGCGCGGCTCCGGGGGGGCGATCGAGGAGCATATCGAGCGTCGCTCTGGCCGCCTCCGGTTGCCGCTGCAGCGCCAACCAGTGGGCCACGGCGCTCAGGACACCGGGATTGTCGCAGTGCTCGGACGCACGCCCCGCCAGGTCGTGCTCGGCGAGGAGCTGGGCCTTCCGTTGCTGCCAGGCCGGACTGGTTTCAAGACCCGATTCCAGCATCTGCCAGAGAACCAGCGTCGGTGCCAGCGCTTCACAGGGCGTCAGCTGCCAGCTGGGCTTAGCCAGCGCTGTGGCCAGGCGCAGGGCCTCGTCGCGATAGCGACGCCCGTCGGAAACCTGCGCGCGCACCAGGTACGCCCGCCCGAGCGCAGCGAGATCAACCGCGGTGGCCTCGCCCGCAAGCGCCGGCAGACCCAGCTCACGCCGCTCATGAGATCGGCGCAGTTGCCAGTAGCGCGCCACAGACACATGGCCGGGCAGGCGATCGGGCGCGGCCCGAAGCGCGTGCGCATAGCCAAGGGCAGCGGCGTTGCCCTGGCCCGAACGCAGCCGGTCCTGCACGAACGCATCAACCTGATCAAAGGCGTTGCGAAAGCGCTGTTCGCCTGAGCGCTGATAGGCGTGCTCGAAGACGACGAGGGCGAGCGCCTGCTCCTGCAGCAGCGCCGCATCGGTGCGGCGATCGAGTTGATCTGTGTCCGTCGTCAGCAAACCACCCCAGACCGGGTCCAGGCGCTCGAACAGGTCCTGCACGGCCTCGAGCGCACCGGTGGTTGATCCGGACGGCATCTGCAGCAACAGCGCGGCACGCTGCAGCAGCTCTTCACTGGACGTCTGCGTCGGAGGTGTTGCGCCGGCTTCCGCGAGCACATCGTTACTGTGCTGCACCAGCCGTGCCTCGAGCGCGGACTCCCGCGGCGCGCAGCCGCACAGGAGCAGCATCAGCAACAGGAACGAACCAACGGGAAATCGCGAGCGCCTTGGCATCGTCTGATTATGCGCAGCCACCCGGGCTGGGTACACTGCCCACCTGTGCTCTGCGATTACGGTCGCGCCATCGATGTCGCCCCCACTCTACTCCACTGCCGCCCGTTCCCTGCACTGGCTGATCGCGGCGCT
The DNA here is from genome assembly GCA_038749065.1 of Pseudomonadota bacterium. GTDB lineage: Bacteria > Pseudomonadota > Gammaproteobacteria > Pseudomonadales > Azotimanducaceae > CALHVX01. The sequence goes on from JBCDIK010000061.1 coordinate 10,715, forward strand.
GATCGTGCTGCAGTATGTGCTCGCCGAGTTTGCCGAGCGTGCGGAGCTCGGCGGCCAGCTCGCGGCGCAGCTGCGCTTCCTTGCCAATCACAAATCGATCGGGATGACCGTGCTCATGCTGGCGCTGCTGCGCCTGGCAGTGCGGTTGCGCTGGCCGCCCCCGCCGCTTCTGCCCGCACCGACCTGGCAGCAGGCGCTGGCCACCGGCGCGCATGGGCTGCTGTACCTGCTGCTGTTCACGCTGCCCATCACGGGCTGGCTGGGATCCTCGGCCGCAAGCTACAGCGTGAGCTGGTTCGGCCTGTTCACCTGGCCCGACCTGCTGAGCGCCGACCCGGCGCTCAAGGACCAGCTCTACCAGGTCCATCACTGGGCGGGGGAAGCCCTGTTCGTGCTGGCGCTGGTGCACGTTCTGGCCGCGCTGAAACATCACTTTCTGGATCGGGATCAAACGCTGATGCGCATGATGAGTCGCGGCACGGTTACTGCCGCCATCGCCACCCTGGGACTGGGAGCGCTGTGGATCGCGGCCACGAGTTCTGCCAGCGATCGCGGCGCAAGCGAAGCGCCGGCAACCGCCACGGCATCCGCGGCCATCACGCCTGCCAAGACGGCCCCGCCGCCGCGCACGGACATGTCAGCGGCCAGCACAATACCGCGCTGGCTGGTCGACCACGCCGAGAGCACGGTCGAGTTCGTGGCGGAGCAGGCGGGCGCCAAATTCCGGGGCCGCTGGCAGCACTGGGAGGCTGACATCGCGTTCGATCCGGACCAGTTGCCCGCCAGCCGCGCCGAGGTCCGCTTCGATACGGCATCAGCCGAGACCGGCGATGGCGATCGCGACGGTACCCTGCTCAGCACCGAGTTCTTCGCCAGCGCCGACTATCCGCAGGCGGTGTTTCGCGCTGATCGCTTCGAGCCTGATGCAGACGCCCCGGGCGGCTTCGTGGCTCTTGGGACGCTGACGATCAAGGACCAAACCTTGCCGGTCCGCTTTACGTTCAGTGTCGAGCAAACCGGGACCGCTCGGGCGCTGAGCGGCACCGCACAGCTGGATCGCCTGGCCTTCGGGATCGGTACCGGGGACTGGGCCGACACGGACAGCATCGGCCAGTTCGTCAGCGTTGAGGTCGACCTTCGGGCGGACGTTCCGGAATAAGCGGGGTGCGTGCTGGCAGCGTCTGCAGAAACTCGGCGTAGCTTTCTTCTTCCGGCGCCTCCGCGAGCGCGCGCTGCGCATCGACGCGGGCCGCCGCCAGGTTCCCCAGCCGCTGATGCAGCAGTGCCCGGTTGTAGTAGGCCAGATGGCGCGTTGCAGACTCGAGGCTGACCGCCTGATCAAGGTCCGCCAGCGCGCTCGCCAGCTCCTGCTGCCGCACCAGCGCATTCGCCCGGTTGATCCAGGCGCTGGCCAGATCCGGCGCCAGCTCGATGGCTTTGCTGTGATCCTTCAGCGCTTTCTTGACCTCACCGCGGCGCCCCAGCAGCAAGCCCCGGTTGGAATAGGTCGATGCCAGATCGCGGCGTGAAAGGCCCTGGCGGGCGATGGCGAGATCGCAGTCCTCCACGCCGTAACTGTCATCCCGGCGTAGCGCGGCCTGATAGCACTGGTAGGCGGGAGAGGTGTTCATGAGCACGGTCGAATTTCCCGCACGCTCGGCGCCGAGGGCCGGGGCACCAGCCAGGAGCAGGAGCCCGACGACAAGTGGCCGAAACCGGGAATGGATGGACCTCATGATGCGCTGCTCCGTTCCTCCGGGGCTGGCGCGGCGCTGAGATAGGGTGTCAGCACGTAAGCCAGAATCCCCCGGCCAAACTGGCCATACCAGACTTCGGGGTCACGATTGATCATCGCGGTCTCCCACTGGCGCGGCAAACGGCGGGCCCGGCGCAGCGTCGAGATCGCCAGAGCGAGCTGATCTTCCTGCAACAGGGCCGCGGCCGCCGCGCTCCAGCAAGCCATCTCGGCCCGGACCGGCCCAGGTTCCTGAATACATCGGAGCGGCTCGAGGATGTCTTCGAGCAAGCGCAGCAGCGCGCGGTGTTGATAGCTCGTCGACAGATAGAGGCGCGAGCGCGCCTGCAGCGGGTCCCGAGCCCCATCGGGGCTCGCGAGGCGCGCCTCGCGACGTTCCAGGCGCGCCTGCTCATCCAGCCCCTGCGACGGTACGCGGTCTTTCAGCAGCGCCACTCGCTGCGCAAGCGCTCGCGCCACGCTCACGCGGTCGCCGCGGCTGCGCCAGTCGAACTCATCGGAATGCAGCAAGACCCAGGCGCCGGTCGCGGCGCGCGCCGAGGACTCGAGGCTGCCCGGGGGCACATCTGCAGGCTGCGCCTGTACCCCGGTCGCGGCGACGCACAGAGCCGCCGGAAACAGGCGCAGGCAGGTCAGAGTAAGGAGACGCTGCAACATGCGCAGTAGCTTGCAATACTCCCCCGAAGGAGCACAAGCCGCCGGAGATACACCGCATGAATCAGCCCACAACTGTCGAACAGGAGACGGCCCCGACCGGGCCACTCAAGGGGATTCGGATCCTGGATCTCACGACCATGGTCTCCGGGCCCATGGCCTCCGCGATACTCGCAGACCAGGGCGCGGACGTCATCAAAGTGGAGTCCCCCCGCGGGGATGAGATGCGCTACATCGGCAATCAGCGAAACGGGCTGACAGCGGCCTTCTTCTCCTGCAACCGGGGCAAGCGCTCTGTCTGTCTGGATCTTAAACAGGCGGCCGCACGGGAGGCGCTGGAGTCGATGATCGGCAGCGCCGACGTCTTCATGCAGAACTTTCGACCGGGCGCCATCGAGCGCATGGGCTTCTCTGAGGCGCGAGTGCGGGAACTCAACCCCAACATCATCTACGTCTCCATCAGCGGCTTTGGCGAAGCCGGTCCCTACAGCGATCAGCGGGTCTACGACCCGGTCATCCAGGCACTGACCGGTGCTACGGATATCCAGGCCGATCGCGCGACCGGCACCCCGAAAATGTTTCGCATCATCATCGCTGACAAAGTCACCGCGGTCAGCACGGCGCAGGCCATCAGCGCCGCCCTGTTCGCTAGAGAACGCCACGGCATCGCACAGCACGTGCGGCTGAGCATGCACAGCACCATGATCGGCTTCTTCTGGCCCGAAGGCATGTCCGGGCTCACGTTCGTGGGCGACGAGATCGATGTGACTAAATACCAGGGCACCATGGATCTGATCTACGCCACGCGTGATGGCTTTATTACCGCCGGCGCAATCAGCGACAAGGAGTGGCACGGGATGTGTCGCGCGCTGGACAAGCCCGAGTGGGTGGACGATGAGCGGTTCGCGACCACCGCCGCGCGCTTTCGGAACGCGGAGCTGCGCAAGGAACTCACGGCGGAGCAGATTGCCCGCTACGACAGCGAGCCATTGCTAAAGCGTCTGCATGCGGAAGGCGTACCCAGCGCGCCGCTCCTCAAGCGAACGGAGCTGATCGAGCACGAACAGGTGCTGGCCAATGACACCATTGGCATCTATGAATTCGCCGGCCATGGCAAGATCCGACAGGCGCGACCCGCCAGCCTGTTCAGCGCAACGCCGAGCGATATCCTGCGGCCTGCGCCACAGCTCGGAGAACACACGCGCTCCCTGCTCGCAGAAGCAGGGCTTGATCAGGCATGGATCAACGATCTGCTAGAGGACGGCGCCGGTGCCGGGTAGGCGAAAAGGTCAGTCTGCCAACCAGGCCAGCGCTGCGTCGTAGTCGCGGAAGGCCCGACGCTGCTGATCGACGGTGCCATCCGCGACCGCCGCGTAGACACGTGCCATGCCAAAGACATCATCATCCGTCGCAACCATCGCGAACTTGGTGCCGGTCCAGGAGGGATCGAATACGTCGTAGGCCAATTGCTGGAGCTTGTCAGCGGTGACCTCACCCATGGTGACATTGCGCACGTCGTAGAGCGCGCTGTAGGAAGGGTCGTACTCGGGATGCTCCTGCAGCGCTCGCACGACGTCCTGAACACCGATAGGGTCGAAGGCCCCACTCAGCCGGACGATGCTGAGCTTGCGCTCGTGGTCGATTTCAATCATTGGCCCAGTCCTGGTGGTCGGTTGCCATCCGTTGGCAATGTGCACTCGGTCGGCCGCCCGCTGTTTGCCAGCTGCTTGTCAGCTGTTTGCCCGCGGGCGCTGCCGCCACTAGCACCGTAGCGCGATTCTCCAACCTCCGCCACTGACCCGGTCCCCGCTGCAGCGCTGGTTTCACCCGCATAGCTTTGGCACAGTCGCGACCCATTCGCACGTGCGCGGTGCAGCACGTTAAATGAATGTGTTCAGGAGTCATGACCGTGCCCGATAAAACCCCTCAATCGATGCAGCCGCCAAGCGCGCAGCAGATACCGCACCGCTTCGAGCATCACGGCATCACCATGCACGATCCCTGGCACTGGCTGAAAGATCCGGCATACCCGACCGTTGAGGATCCTCAGGTGCTCGCCTACCTCAATGCCGAGAACGCGTACTACGAAGCGCAGATGGCACCGCTTGCGACATTGCGGGAGACGCTGTTCGAAGAGATGAAGGCGCGCCGCCCGGCAGCGGAGCGCTCTGTGCCCTGGCGCGATGAAGGCCGCTGGTATCTGTGGCGGTACGAGGCAGGGGCTGATTACCGCACCTGGCTGTGGGCACCGCTCGCCCAGGACGGCGCCGAGCCTGCGCCCGATGCCTTTCAGATCCTGCTCGATGAGCGGAAACTGGCCAAGGACACAGAGTACTTTCAGCTGGGCGCTTTGGAAGTCAGCGCAGATCACCAGCTGCTCGCCTACAGCACGGACCGGAGCGGTGCGGAACGCTATCAGCTGCACGTTGTGCGCATCGAGAGCGGCGCTGCGGTGCTTGAGCCCATTGAGCAGGCGACCGGGTCCCCGATCTTCAGCAGCGATGCTCGGTACCTGTTCTACCAGGTCGTCAACGAGGAGTGGCGCCCCCATCGGGTCATGCGCGTGGATCTGGACAGCGGCACCCACACGTTGGTCTACGAGGAGCAGGATCCCGCCTATTTCGTCAGCCTGTCGCTGACCCAGTCCCGAGATTTTCTCGTCATCAGCAGCGGCGACCACGTCACCAGCGAAGTCCGGCTGTTGCCACGGGCGCAGCCGGAGGCGGACCTGCAACTTATCGCGGCACGTCGTGCCGGCCATGAGTATGAGGTCGAGCACAAGGGCGCGACGCTGCTCCTGCGCAGCAATCGCGATCACCGAAATTTCGCGCTCTACGAAGCGCCGCTGGAGGCACCGGCGGAAGCGAACTGGAAAACGCTGCTGGCGGGCAGCGATGAGCGCTACCTGACGGGCTTCGCCTGCTTCGAGACACTGACAGTGCTTGAGGAGCGCCTCGCGGGATTGGACCAGATTCGGATCTGGCCGGACGGCCAGGCGCCCTACGCGCTCGACTTCCCGGAACCCACCTATGCCGCAAGTCTGGGTACGAACGCCGAGTTCCGCATCGATCGCCTGCGCATCGACTACGAGTCCATGGTGACCCCGGACACGGTCTACGACTACGACCTGGCCAGCGGTCGCCTGATCACCCGGCAGGTGCGCGAGATCCCGACCGGCTACGATCCTGCGGCTTACGTCAGCGAGCGGCTGACGGTGACCGCCCGCGATGGCGTCCAGGTGCCCGTCAGTCTGGTTTACCACCGGGACACCCCGCCCGCCGCAGACCGTCCTGTGTACCTGTACGGCTACGGTGCCTACGGCACCGCTATCCCGCCGGGGTTCAGCACCACACGCCTATCGCTGCTCGACCGGGGCGTGACGTTCGCGATAGCCCATATTCGCGGGGGCGATGACCTGGGCTATCACTGGTATGAAGCCGGCAAGCTCGATGCGCGTACCAACACCTTCAACGACTTCGTGGACGTTGCCCGGGATCTGATCGAGCGCGGCTACAGCG
>JBCDIK010000062.1:0-16601 GCA_038749065.1 Pseudomonadota bacterium
CCGCGCAGCCCGGTCAGATCCTGCGCCAGCTCCGTCGCCAGCGCCTGAGTCTTGGCCGCGCCCTCTTCCGTCGCGCTGCGCACCAGCGCGTCGACCCGCTCATCGACCGCGTCGAAGCGCGCCTGATAGGGCTGCTTGTGAATCAGCTCATAGTAAAGGTACCCGGCACCGCCGAATGCGCCGAGGGCGAGCACCAGGCTGAGCAGGGCCAGTCCGCGACCGCCACCTTTGGCCGCAGGCGCCGCGGCGACGGCGGGCGTGGCAGCGTCTGCGCCCGCATCCGCGGGTGCTTCCAGGGGGTCCGCCGCGGCTTCATCCTGCAACGCCTCATGCGCGGGCGAGTCGTCGTCCGTCGCGGTATCTGCATCCGCATCAGCCTCCGAATCGGTGTCCGCATCAGCTTCAATCACCGTTTCACCAGCGTCTGCGGCGGACGTGTCGCTCGGGGTCGCATCACCGCTGTCCGCGTCCGCAGCGCCATCCTCATCGGTGACCGCCGCATCCGCCTCCGGCGCGCCGGCCGCCGCGCGAGCACGGGCGCGCTCGATCAGCGACTCCTGTTCCGCCGCCTGTGCGTCGGTCGCGTCTTCCCGCAGATCCTCGGGCGCAGATCCGCGTTCCTCATTCGATTCGTCCGCGGGGGATTGCGGCTTTTCGTCGCTCATTCAGTCGTTCTCGTGCTGCGCTAGCACCCGCTGTACCTGCGCGAGCACGGACTGCGGGTCCGCGCCGGCACAATCATAGGCGCGGCTGAACCCCAGCCTCGCCGCCATGGCAGCGACGCGCTGCGAGGGCGCAAACACCGGTACATCAGGCTGTTGATCGCCCGGGCACCATAACCGGCTCGCGGCGCTGAATCCATCGCCGCTGGAGACCACCAGGGCCCGCACACGATCCAGTCCGGCGGGGGGCTCGGCGACGACACAGCGCTCGTAAACCTCGATGCAGCACACGTCCAGTCCAGCGTCCCGCAGGGCATCCCGGAGCACCGTGCGGCCACCGTAACCACTCACTAAGGCAACGGGCGCCGCCACCGCTTCCGGCGCAGCAAGCCACGGCGCCAGGGGGCCGCTGAGCAGCCCCTCACTGCTGGCCACCTGCGGGATGCTGCCGTGGACACCGCGTTCCGCCAGCACTGCCGCCGTGCGGGCGCCGACCGCAATCACCGTCTCCGCCCGCGCCCATAGATCCACCGGCGCGTGTTGCACCGCGTGTTCCGAAAGCGCAACGGCAACGCTGATTCGCGCTGGCAAGGACTCGGCAGGGCGCGGCTCGATGCGCAGCACGGGCGCGACCAGACAGGGGTAACCTGCGTCTTCCAAGGTGGACGCCAGTCGCTGCGCCCCGGGCTGGGAACGGGTGACCCAGAGCAGGTCGCGGTCAACCATGCCCATCGCGCCGCCTTAGCGTCGCTGCCGCGGCGCGATCACAACGCGTCCAGAATCGCCTGCCCGCCCTGTGCCAGCAGTGCCTGTGCCGCTTCGGCGCCGACGCTTGCGGGATCGCTCCCCTGCGCCTCACTGCGCAGCACCGTCTGCCCGTCCGGCGCGGCGAGCACCGCATGCAAGGTCAGGGTGCGGGTGGCCAGATCGAGTTCGGCGAGCGCGCCCAGAGGCGTCGAGCAGCTTGCACCCAGAGCCTCACTGACCGCTCGCTCCGCGGCGACACAGAGGCTATCAACGGGTGAATTCAGGGGCTCGAGCAAAGCCTGTGTCCGCTCATCATCTGCGCGGCACTCGATCCCCAGGGCCCCTTGCCCGACGGCGGGTACGCAGCGCCGGGGATCCAGCCGTTCCCGCACCCGCTGCGCCAGTCCCAGCCGGTCAAGCCCGGCACTGGCCAGCATGATTGCGTCGAACTCGCCTTCATCGAGCTTGCGCAGTCGTGTCTCTACGTTGCCGCGCACCGGCGCCACCTGCAGATCGGGGCGCAGTGCAAGCAGCTGTGCCTGGCGCCGCAGGCTCGAGGAACCGACCCGCGCGCCCTGCGACAACGCCGCCAGCGAATCGCACGAGTTGCTGACGAAGGCATCGCGCACATCCGCCCGAAAGCCGATCACCGGCAAGGCGAACCCCTCCGGCATCTGTGCCGGCACGTCTTTCATGCTGTGAACCGCCAGCTGTGCCGTGCCGTCCGCCAGCGCGGTTTCGAGCTCCTTGATGAACAATCCCTTGCCGCCGATCTTCGCCAGGGAGCGATCGAGAATCTCATCGCCGCGAGTGCTCATGGGCAACAGCTCAACGGTCAGTCCGGGATGTGCGCTGCGCAGCTCGTCGGCAATGAAGTTGGCCTGCCACAGCGCCAGGGTGCTCTGGCGGGTAGCGATCGTGAGCGTACTGTCGGTCATAGGTATCGGTCGGTGGCTAGAGCTGCTTGATGAATTGCCGCACAGCGGCCAGGTGGCGACGGGAGACATCGATCAGTGCGCTGCTGTCACGCAGCCGCACACACACCCCCCCATCGTCGCGTTTTTCCAGACCCTGGATATGGGCTACGGCGACCAGCGCGTTGCGATGGACGCGCACGAACCGATCGCCGAACTCATCCTCAAGCTCGCGCAGGGTATCGTCAACGATCACTTCACCGCCATCGTGGCCGACGGTGACGTACTTCTGGTCGGCCTGCAGAAAGCGCACCTGGTCGATGGGGATCAGCTCGACGCCGCGCCGGGTCCGCGCCGAGATATGACTGCGGATGCGCGGCGCGCCTTCCGCCGCCGCAAGCGCGGCGAGCTGCGCCTTGTTGACCCGCTGCGCCTGTGTCAGCGCGGCGAGCAGGTCATCCTTGCGGACCGGTTTCAGCAGGTAGCCGACCGCCTGCAGGTTGAAGGCCTGAACCGCGTGCTCTTCGTAAGCGGTGCAGAAAATCACCGCCGGCGGCTGGTCCATCTCCGCCAGATGGGAGGCGGCCTCGAGGCCGTCCATGCCTGGCATGCGAATATCCAACAGCACCAGATCCGGCTGCTCGCGATGACACAGCTCCACGGCTTCGCGCCCGTTGCTCGCTTCCCCGGCGACGGCGAACGCGGCATCGGTCGCCAGCATGCGCTTGATGCGTTCCCGGGCCAGGTGTTCGTCATCGACCAGCAGGACGCGCAGGCTCACGATGCGCTCGCCTCGGGCGCTGACCTGCGCTCCGCGTTCACGGGGCCATCCACCGGGTACTGCAGCCGCGTCACAAACTGCTCGCCCTCGGCCTGGGCGGTCAGCCGTGCGGCACTGCCGTACAGCACCTGCAGGCGCGAGCGAATGTTGTTCAGAGCCATGCGGTTGCCCTGACTGGGAGGCGTGCCGCGGGGCGGCAAGGGGTTCGTGATCGTCAGGCGCACGCGCTCTTGGTCTACCACCAGCTCGATCCGGATGGTGCCACCTTCCGGAAGGGGCTGCACGCCATGGTAGATGGCGTTCTCGAGCAAGGGCTGCAACGTCAGCAGGGGGATACGCACGCCCTGATGCGGCGCGAGCTGCCAGTCGATCTGCAGCCGTTCGCCAAGGCGCAGGGTCTCGATGCGGGCGTAGCGACGACACAGGTCCAGCTCGTCCGCCAGCGCTACCTGGTTGCCGGCCTCGTTGAGCGAGGCGCGGAACAGCTCCGAGAGATCCTCCACCACCGTTTCCGCGAGCTCCGGGTCGACCGCGATCAGGCTGGCGATGATGTTCATGCTGTTGAACAGGAAGTGCGGGCGGATGCGCGACTGCAGCGCCTGCAGCCGCGCCTTGAGCTGGGCCTGCTCCTGCGCCCGAAGCTGCTGCTGAACGTAGAAATAGCGCAGCGCCAGCCCAGCGATGATCGCGGCGATCACCAGTTGCCCGAAGATCGCGAACCAGTCGACGCCCTGCTCGGGGCGCAGCAGGCGATCCGCGAGATATCCCATGGTGCCGGTGACCAGCAACACGACCCCGAACGCTGCCAGGGCGCCAGGCACGAGCGGCAGCCGGTTCAGCCAGCGCCGCAGGGAACAGATCAGACCGGCGCTTAAGAGCGCCACCCACTGAACGAACAGCGATAGCAGTGCGAAGCGGATCCAGGTGAACTCATCGCCCGCAAACCACAGCACGATCACCAGCAGCTGGGCGATCAGCACCAGCAGGGACAGAGCACCCACATGGCACAGCTGCGGAATGAAGCCGCTACCCACGGCGCCTTGTCGCTCAGCGGCAGGCGTTGTGCCCGGCTCGGTCATCGCGACCCCGCGCACGGCGGCGCTATAATCGGGTGCCCTGCAGCGGACACCCGGCCCCATGGCAAGCAACGACAGCCCCAACGGACTACAGGGCGCGGGCAACGCGCGCCCCGACTCTGGCGCCAAACTCTGGGGAGGACGGTTTTCAGAAGCCACCGATGCGTTCGTGCAGGAATTCACGGCGAGCGTCGGCTTTGATCGACGGCTGGCGACGCATGACCTCACCGGATCCATCGCGCACGCCAACATGCTCGCGCAGGTCGGCATTCTAACGGCTTCCGAGCGGACCGCCATTGTGGACGGCCTGACCACCATCGGTGCCGAAATCGAGGCCGGCGAGTTCGCCTGGCAGGTCGCTCTCGAAGACGTTCATATGAATATCGAGAGCCGGCTCATCGAGCTGATCGGAGACACGGGCAAGAAGCTGCACACAGGCCGTTCCCGCAACGATCAGGTGGCAACGGACATCCGCCTTTTTCTGCGCGAGGAGATCGACCAGCTCACGGCGCAGATGGACGAACTGCAGCGGGCGCTACTGGACCAGGCGGAACGTCACGCAGACACGATCATGCCCGGCTTTACCCACCTGCAGTCCGCCCAGCCTGTCACCTTCGGGCACCACCTGCTGGCATGGTTCGAGATGCTCAGCCGCGATCGGGCACGGCTGACCGAGTGCCGGGCCCGGGTCAATCGGCTACCGCTGGGCGCCGCGGCGCTCGCCGGGACCACCTTTCCCATCGACCGGACCTTAACGGCGCAGGAGCTTGGCTTCGATGGCCTGTGCGAAAACTCCCTGGACGCGGTCAGCGATCGCGATTTCGCGATCGAGTTCTGCGCAGCGGCGAGCCTTGCGATGGTGCACTTCTCACGCTGGTGTGAAGAGCTGGTGCTGTGGTCCTCACAGCAGTTCGACTTCGTGACCTTGCCGGACCGGTTCTGCACCGGCTCATCGATCATGCCGCAGAAAAAGAACCCGGATGTGCCGGAGCTCATCCGCGGCAAGACCGGCCGCGCGGTCGGACACCTGATGAGCCTGCTCACGCTGATGAAAAGTCAGCCGCTGGCGTACAACAAGGACAACCAGGAAGACAAGGAGCCGCTGTTCGACGCCGTGGACACCCTCAGCCAGTCGCTGACGGCGCTGCGTGGACTGATCCCGGCGCTCACCGCCAAGAGCGAGCGCATGCGCGAGGCCGCGGCTGACGGCTACGCCACGGCAACGGATCTGGCCGATTACCTGGTCCGGGCTGGCGTCGCCTTTCGCGATGCGCACCATGTGGTCGGCCGCGCCGTCGGTCTCGCGATCGCCTCGGCACGGGAGCTGCACGAGCTGACGCTCGAGGAGCTTCGCGGCCTAAATCCGATGATCGATGAAGACGTGTACGCCGTACTGCGCCTGGAAGGCTCCGTGCAGGCCCGCAGTCACACCGGCGGCACCGCGCCAGCGCAGGTACGCAAGGCCGTCGAGGAGGCGCGGCGGCGACTGGCCGCCGCCGCGGGCGCGTGAGCGGGGCGCTGGCCGCTTCCGCTATAATCGCCGGTTTACCGGGTGCGCCCCCATGGCCGATCGCTGGTTCCTGCTGCTGATACTGACCGGGCTCGTCGCGACCTGTGGCCAGAAAGGGCCGCTGGAACCGCCGCCGCGCCTGGCTGCGCTCCACGATCCACTCCACGCCCTGGTCGCCGCCGGGCCTCGATCATGACCGCGCCTGCGGAGACCAACCTCGCGCTGGATTACCGGCACGGCGCGCTCCACTTCAGCGGGGTCGCCTTGAGCGCCATCGCCGCAGCCGTTGGGACACCCTGCTACGTCTACAGCCGGCCATTGATCGAGGCGCGCTATCGGGAACTGGCAGAGGCGTTCGAGGGCGTTGACCATCAGCTGTGCTACGCGGTCAAAGCCAACTCAAACCTGAGCGTACTCGCTGTGCTCGCGGAGCTGGGTGCAGGCTTCGACATCGTCTCCGCGGGGGAGCTCGAGCGCGTCATCGCCGCTGGCGGCGACCCGGCCAAAGTCGTGTTCTCAGGTGTTGGCAAAGGGATCGAGGAGATCGACCTGGCCCTCAAGTACGGCATCGCCTGCTTCAACGTCGAGAGTGCTTCAGAGCTCGCCCGCATCGAAGCCCGAGCGCAGCTCCATGGACGACGCGCGCCAATCAGCCTGCGCATCAACCCCGACGTTGATGCCATGACGCATCCCTACATCTCCACCGGATTGAAGAGCAACAAGTTCGGCATTCCGGCAGAGCAGGCCGTGGCCCTGTATCGCAGCGCCAGCGAGAGCGAGCACCTGCAGCTCGTCGGCGCTGACTGCCACATCGGCTCGCAGATCGCCGATACCGGACCCATGCTCGAGGCGCTGGACAGCCTGCTCGCACTGGTCGATGCGCTGGCCCGCGAAGGGATTGCGATCTCGCACCTGGATCTGGGCGGCGGCTTCGGGGTGCGCTACCAGTCGGAACAGCCGTTCCCGGTCGCCGACTACGGCGCGGCGGTGCGACAGAGCCTGGGCCGCCGGGCGCTCAAGGTCCTCCTCGAGCCGGGCCGGTACATTGTCGCCGACGCCGGCGTGCTGCTGACGCGGGTGGAGTACCTGAAACCGGCCGCAGATAAGCAGGGCCATGACTTCGCGATTATCGACGGCGCCATGAACGACCTGCTACGACCGGCGCTGTACCAGGCCTGGCACCAGGTCAGCACCGTTGCGGAGCATCCGCCGGCGGAAGCAGACGCGCGCGCAGGGCACTGGGACATCGTCGGCCCCGTGTGCGAGTCCGGAGATTTCCTGGCTCGGGAGCGCGACCTGACCCTGTGGGAGGGCGCCTTGCTGGCGGTACACAGTGCCGGCGCCTACGGCATGGTGCTCAGCTCCAACTACAATAGCCGCAACCGCTGCGCCGAGGTCCTGATCGAGCAGAATGGCTTTCGCGTGGTGCGGCGCCGGGAAACACTGCGCGACCAGCTCGCCTGCGAGCGTGATGGGCTTGCCGCACCGCTACGGGCCGTGTCGTGAGCACTCTGGCATTCACCAAGATGCACGGGCTGGGCAACGACTTCATGGTGCTCGATCTGGTCACGCAGCAATGGACGCCGGAACCTGAGCTGATCGCCCGCTGGGGCGATCGCCACACCGGCGTGGGTTTCGATCAGTTGCTGATCCTCGCGCCACCGCCGCATCCGGATGTGGACTTCGAGTACCGGGTCTACAACAGCGACGGCAGCAGCGCCGAGCAGTGCGGTAACGGCATTCGCTGCGTGGCCCGCTACGTGTTCCAGAACCAGCTCAGTGCCCGCGCGGAGCTTAAGTTCCAGGCCAGCAATTCCGTGCTGCGTACCCGCCTCAAAGAAGGCAGCCAGGTCGAGGTCGACATGGGGCCACCGGGGCTCGAGCCCGCCGGCGTTCCCTTCGACCCGGCGCTGGCGGGTACCGCCCACGACGACGGCACCTTCGACCTGCCGGTCGACGGCGCAGACCCGGATGCGACGCCCCGGGTGATGCCTGTCTCCATCGGCAATCCGCACGGCGTCATGCTGGTGGAGAACATTGCTGAGGCGCCGGTTTCGGAACTCGGCCCGATGCTGACCGCTCACCCGGCGTTCCCGGAGCAGGCCAACATCGGCTTTGCCCAGGTGGTCGACGCGAGCTTTCTGCGGCTGCGCGTGCACGAGCGTGGGGCGGGTGAGACCCGGGCCTGCGGTACCGGTGCCTGTGCCGCCATGGTGGCGGCGCGGCGACTCGGGCACATCAATGACAAGGTCAAAGTGTCACTGCCCGGGGGCAAGGTGAAGATCGGCTGGGCGGGCGAGGGCAGCCCGGTCATGATGACCGGCCCGACCGCGCGGGTCTTCGACGGAGAGGTCAACCTGTGAGCGAACCGACTCCGATCTCTCGCGAGGCGGCGATTATTGAGGCGCTGCGCAAGGATCCGGATTTCTTCCAACGGCACCCTGCTCTGCTGGCGGAGCTGAATCTGCCGCACGAGAAAGGCTCGCGCACAACCTCGCTGATCGAGCGCCAGGTTGCCCTGCTGCGGGAACGCAACATCGACATGCGCCGGCGCATGAATGAGCTGGTGACTCGAGCCCGGGACAACGATCTGCTGTTCAGCAAGGTGCGCTCGCTGACGCTATCGCTCCTGGACGTCGCGCACTGGCACGAGCTGAACGAGATCTTCGCCACCTATTTCCTGGTGGACTTCAATGCCGACTTTGTCTGCTGCCACATCGCGTCTCCGGTCGCGGACATCGGCGCCGATGCGCCGGGGCTGGTGCTGAACCATTTGCGGGCGGCGCCCGACGGCCTGCCGGTCGCCGCGCTGCAGCCGGAGCAGGAGCCGCGCTGTGTCACCCTGCGAACGGAGGAAATTGATGCCCTGTTCCCCAACCAGGAGCGGGACACCGACAGCGGTAGCGCAGTGCTCATTCCGCTGAACGTCGGGCCGCGGTCGGTGCTGGCAGTCGGCAGCCGGGACGCTGCCCGCTTCGGAGCGGACCAAGACACGCTGTTCGTCACCTACATGAGCGACGTCACCAGTCATGTGGTCGCGCGGCTGCTGCGCGCCGCGGCTTCATGACCGACGATCCGAACAGCGCACTCATCGAGCGCTATCTGACCGAGCTGCGTGTCGAGCGGCGCTATTCACCGCACACCATCGCTGCCTATCGGCGTGATCTGAAGGCCTTTCTGACCCACCTGCAGGCGACCTCAACCCTCGCCCTGGTCGACTGCGATCGACAGACTCTGCGCGGCTGGGCAGCACGTCTGCACAGCCAGGGGCAGGCGCCGCGCTCGATCGCGCGGGCGCTGTCGAGTCTGCGACGCTTTTACGAGCACCTGCGGGAACAGGGCGCGCGGCTGGACAACCCGGTCCAGGGCGTCCGCGCTCCGAAGGCGGAGCGCAAGCTGCCCAAGGCACTGGACGCAGATCGCGTGGGCGCCCTGTTCACGAACACACCGTTCGCCGCAACAGACGCTGACCCCCTGGCGCTGCGCGATCTGGCGATGATGGAGCTGCTTTACGGCAGCGGGTTGCGCCTGTCCGAACTGGTCGGCGCTAACCGCGTGGACCTGTCCTTCGAGGATGCCAGCATGCGCGTGCGCGGCAAGGGCGCGAAGGAACGCATCGTCCCGCTCGGGCGACTGTGCGTAGAAGCGCTGCGTCGCTACCTGGCCACCCGCAACGCGGTCACGCCTGAGGCGCCGCTGTTCACGGCCGGTCGCGCCGAGCGACGAATCAGCCCGAGGACCGTGCAGCATCGGCTGAAACACTGGTCCCAGCAGCTGCTCGGGACCAGCGAACTGCATCCGCACATGCTGCGCCACAGCTTCGCCAGTCATCTGCTGGAATCGTCCGGCGACTTGCGGGCGGTGCAGGAATTGCTGGGTCACAGCGACATCGCAACCACCCAGATCTACACGCATCTGGACTTCCAGCACCTGGCCAAGGTCTATGACGCGGCGCACCCGCGTGCGCGGGCGACCCCGGGCGGGCACCAGGAACCCGACGCACCGTGAGCGGAGGCGTTTTGAGCGGTCGCGGGGGGAACATCCGGCTGATCACGCTGGATCTGGACAACACCCTCTGGCCCGTCGAGCCGGTCATCCGCGGCGCGGAACAGGAGATGCGGCGCTGGCTTGGCGAACAGGTCCCGGGCTTTAACGAGCGCTATCCCTTCGAAGCCCTGGCCCCGTTTCGGGAAGCCATCGTGCAAGCACAACCCGCGCTGGCCCATGACCTCTCGCAGTTGCGGCTGCGGGTGATCGAGCAGGCCCTGCTGGCATTCGGCTGCGACAGGGCCGCCGCCAGCGCAACCGCCACACGGGCCTTCGAGATCTTCATCGCCGGCCGCCATCGGGTGCAGTACTACCCGGGTGTCGAAGCCCTCCTCGCGCGCCTGGCGCAGCGCTACCCCCTCGCCGCGCTCTCGAACGGCAACGCGGACGTTGCGCGGCTGAGCATCGCGCCATCGTTCGAGTTCAGCTGTTCGGCCGCCGACGTCGGGGCCAGCAAACCGAGCCCGGACATGTTCCTGGCGGCGCTGGCCCGCGCCGGGGTACCGCCGGAACAGGCCGTTCACGTGGGCGACAACCTTGTGGACGACATCCAGGGCGCCCATGACGTCGGCATGAACACCATCTGGCTCGATTGGCACGATGCCCATCCGCCGGCAGAGAACGTCCGCCAACCTTCGGTGCGCATCCGCGACATCGCCGAGCTCGAGCGCGGCATCGATCAGCTCGAAGCGGGCCTGCCGAGCGCGACGGCCCCATGAGTGGGGTGAGCCGCGGCCGCCGGCGCGTACTCACAGCCCTCGGCACCCTTGGCGGTACCGCCCTCGGCGGCTGCGTCAGCGGTGCACCGGTGATGAGCCAGGCTGAGCACCGGCCGCGGTTCACCCACGGCATCCAGGCCGGCACGCTGACGTCCCAGGGCGGCGTGCTCTGGGCACGCGCTGACCGCCCAGCGCGCCTGACGGTCGAGATCGACACTACGCCGCGTTTTGCCCGGGCGATTCGCCTGCCGCCGGCCCTGGCCTTGCCCGAGCATGACCTGACGGCTCGCGTCGCCCTGCCCGCCCTGCCGCGAGGAGAACAGCTTTGCTATCGCATGCGTTTCGAGAGCGTTGCAACCCGGGGCGCCGCCTCTCCCTGGGAGACCGGTCGCTGCGCAACACCGAAGCGAAGCACCGACGACATACGCTTTCTGTGGGGGGGTGACACGGCCGGTCAGGGCTACGGCATCGATCCCGCCCACGGCGGTATGCGCAGCTATGCGGCGATGCTCGCGACGGAACCGGATTTCTTCATTCACTCCGGCGACACCATCTACGCGGACGGTCCGATTCCAGCCGACCTGACCTTGCCGAACGGCGATCGCTGGCAGAACCTCGTCAGCGACGGCGTGGATCACGTTGCGCAGTCTCTGGACGACTTTCGCGGTCGCTATCGCTACAACCTGCGCGATACGCACCTGCTCGCCTTCAACGCCGCGGTGCCCGGCTACTACCACTGGGACGACCACGAAGTGCTCAACAACCACTCGCCCGATACCCGGCTGGCAGAGGACGAGCGTTACCACGGCGTCACCCTGGCGCAGCTCAAGGGGCGTGCCCGCCGCGCCTTTGCCGAGATGCTGCCGGTACCGCCATCAGCCGGACCGGCCAATCCCCAGGGCCTGACTCGACGCGTTCGCTACAGCGACCAGCTCGAGGTGTTCTCACTTGATCTGCGCAGCTTCCGGGCGGGGAATCGGCCGCTCGAGCCAGCGCCCGCGGACGGCCATCCACTGCTGGGACGCGCCCAGTTCGACTGGCTACTCGATGGGCTTAAACGCTCGAGCGCGCGCTGGAAAGTGATCGCCTGCAGCCAGCCTATCGGCGCTGTGATCGCCGATGACTTTCGCACCGGTGCCGGCATGGAGGGCATCGCCAGCGGCACGCCCGGACAACCGCAGTATCGGGAGGCCGAGGTGCACCGGCTGCTGCGCGCGCTGCGCGAAAACCGCGTGCGCAACCTGCTTTGGCTCACCGCCGACGTGCACTACGCCGCGGCGCATCACTACGATCCCGAGCGCGCGGCGGTCGACGACTTCGATCCATTCTGGGAGTTCGTGGCCGGCCCGCTACACGCGGGCACCTTTCCGGCAGCGCCCCTGGACCCGACCTTCGGGCCCCGACTCGATTTCTACGCCGGCCCGGAGCCCGGCGAGGGCGTCAATCTGCCGCCCTCCGCCAACAAGCAGTATTTTGGCCAGGTGGATCTGGACGGCAGAACGGGGGTGCTGACCGTTTCGCTCAAAGACCGTACGGGCCAGAAACTCTACCAGCGCGAACTCGTCCCGCAGGCGTAGCCAGGCCGACTAGAGCTCGACCAGCTTGGCGTCCTTCAGCCGGTAGACGATGCCCTCCGGGCTCTCCTTCAGCGGCTCGAAGCGACCTTCGACCACCACCGGGTCCCAGGACACTTCGATCCCTTCCACGGCGTGCACTTCCACGGAGCCGGCGGGGCCACCGGGCATGTGAAAGAAGCAGGTCGGCGGGCTGGAGGTCAGCAGGAAATACTTCTGCTTCAGCTCCGGATCCATGGGCATCATGAATCCGGAAACACGCACGACCTCACCAGCCTGCGCCTGAATCTCATCGGGAAAGGAGGCGGTGAGTTTCTGTTCCTTCCATTCGAAACGCGCCTGCATCAGCAGATCCCAGCTCAGACCGCCCTCGACCTGCATGGGGTCTGCGAAGCCGGCATCAGCGGTGGGGCGAATGACGTTGACCAGAATCTCCTGGCGAGCGTCCCCCATGCTCACGAAGATCCGGTCAAGCCCCATATCGACACCGAACACCTCGAAGGTAAGCACGCCATTGGCACCGGTTTTCAACTGCTCGCGAGCCAGCCGGCTGTTGCCGTCGAGCATGATCTCCGGCGCAGCGCCGGACACCGGGCGCCCTTCAGGCGTGCTGAGAAGGACTTCCAGGTACATGCTGTCGCCCGACAACAGATCGACCACCGTCCGTCCAGCCTCGTCCTGATAGCCGGCCGCCGTGACGGTTTCGATCACCACAGTCTCCGCCTGGTCGACCGCGATCGGCGGCAGGCGCTCCGGCACGGGCGGGGGCGGCACTGGATCCACAGCAGCGGTCGCCGCTGACCCGAGGGCCGGGACCAAGGCCATGGCCGTGGCCATGGCCAGGAGAGTGACGCCGATCGGCAGCGTTCGCAGGGGTTTGGAAAGTCGCATCAATCCTCCACTTCAACCATCCGCGAGAATTCGGGCCACATCGATCCGATAGGCGGACACGGCTGGGATGATAGCGCTCAGGGCGCCAACCGCCAGCAGCCCCAGCAACAGCGGCAGCTCGCCGCTGGCCAGGGCCCAGCCGCTCAGAGCCACGCCGCGATCGGCCTCGAGCCACGCCGCGAGCAGGGTCATGACCCCGTGACCGAGCAGGGCGCCAAGCAGGATACCCAGGGCCGCCAGTACTACTCCTTCGATCATCAGCATCAGCAACAGTTCCCCCCGCGTCGCGCCCAGGCAGCGCAGCACCGCCAGCTCGCCGCGGCGGGCCCGCAGTGACCCGTAGAGCCCCGCGAAGATTGACAGCGCCGCGGTCCCGATTAGGACCCAGGCGAAGGCCTTCAGGCCATCCAGGCCAACACCGATCAGCTGCAGCAGCCGCGAGATCTCCATGGCGGGCGCCGCAGCCTGTAGCGCGCCGGCCGCGTTGATCTGCCGGGGCATCGTGAGTGCCGCCAGCGGTGCCCGATAGCTCAGCAGAACTGCCGTCACTTCCCGATCGTCGGTGTCCTCGTGGGCGTGCTCATCACCGTGCTCGTGCTCGTCGCCCTCATCATCATGGTCGTCTTCGTGCGCGTCTTCGTGCGCATCGTCCTCGTCGCCGTGCTCCGACTCGTGATGCTCGTCTTCGTGTTCGTCGTCGTGATGCTCGTCTTCGTGATGTGCCGCCTCGTGCTCGTGGTCGTCGTCGTGTCCATCTTCATGCGCGTCTTCATCGTTGGCGTGCGCATCCTCATGATCCTCGTCATGGTCGCCGTCGTGCGCCTCGTCGCCGTCATGGTCATCATCGTGATCGTGATCCGATTCCTCATGCAGGTCCCAGACGCTCTCGAGGGACGTCAGGACCAGCCGATCGGCTACCGTGCCCGTCGGCGCCAGCTGCCCCACCACGCGGTAGCGCTGCTGCTCGTGATCGTGCCCGCCCTCGCTCAAGCCGTGCACTCCGGCGAAGGTGTCACCAAGGCCCAGACCCAGCGTGGCACCGACGCTGGCCCCGAGCACAGCCTCCATCGGCGCTTCCCAGACCCGCCCCTGTGCCGGCACGGCGCCGTACAGATCCAGATACTCAGGCGTCGTGCCCACGATTCGGAAGCCCCGGAAGCTATCGCCCAGAGAGAGGGGCACACCGAGATCGATCCGCGGATCGTCGATCCAGCGCTGCGCCTCGGTCAGGGGAATGTTCCCGGGCGGGACATCCGCGTGATACACCGCCGACAGGATGAGCTGGATCGGGCTGCCCGGCGCGCCCAGCACCAGATCGACCCCCTCCGCGTCCCGAGCCATCACCTTGGCGAGCTGACTGCCGGCGAGCAGCAACAGCACGATGCTGGCGGTACCCAGTGCCATGAGCAGAACGTTGAGGATCGTCGTCAACGGCGACAGGGTGAGATTGGCCAGAGCCAGGCGCAGCGCACTCATGAGCGTTGCTCCAGCTCAAATTCCCGATCGAGCTGGCCACGCACACGCTCATCGTGGGTGACCACCAGCAGCGCTGCTCCAGAGCGCTGGGCCGCATCGCGCAGCAGAGACAGCACCCGCTGCGCGTTCGGGCCATCGAGGGCCGAGGTGGGCTCATCGGCCAGGAGAATCTTCGGTTGGTGGATCAGCGCGCGGGCAATGGCCACGCGCTGCGCCTGGCCCTGGCTGATCGCCGCCGGCCGGTGCCCGGCGACGCCCAGCAGGTCGAGTTGCTCGAGTAGCGCCTCGACCGCCGTCGGGTCGGCCGCGCTCCGCGCCAGAGTCTGCGCCAGCTGCACATTGGCCCGAACCGTCAGCGCGCGCAGCAGGAACAAGCGCTGGAACACCATGCCGAGCCGGGCTCCGCGAAAGCGGTCCAGAGCCGCCGGGGACAGGGTCGCAAGGTCCTGACCAAGGAGCGTCACCTGGCCCGTCGTCGGTGACAGCAGGCCGGCCAGCAGGTGCAGCAGCGTCGTCTTGCCACAGCCGGATGGCCCCAGAATCGCAACGCTCTCCCCCTGCTCGACGCGCAGGTGCTCGATCTGCAGAATCTGCTCGCTGCCATAGCGGAAGCTCAGATCCTGCGCATCGACGGCTACGGCTGCACTCTCTTGCTCACTCACAACGGTTCGGTCATCACCTGATATGTTGTAGCAATTCTCGCACAGACTGCGGCGCTGGCGGGGACGCCGGTCGCAACGATCACCACCGCCCGGGGCCCAAGGAGATCCCAACATGGTCACACAGCAACGGATACTGGCCCTGGGCACCGCCCTGGTGCTGAGCCTGGCCAGCAACCCGGCCCTGGCCGTTGACGTCGTCGGCCAGGTGTTCCTGGACAGCAATCGCAATGGCCAGCTCGATCCTGGCGAGCCCGGTATCGCCGGGGTGCGTGTCAGCGACGGGCTTACGGTGACCACCACCGATAGCAATGGCCGCTACCGGCTAGCGATTGGCGATGAGGCAACGCTGTTCATTACCAAGCCGCGCGGCTACGCCACGCCGGTCAACACTCACATGCTGCCGCAGTTCTACTACGTCCATCAGCCGGAAGGCTCTCCCGCCGGGCTGCGCTACGCCGGCATCGAGCCGACCGGGCCGTTGCCCGAGGCTGTGAACTTTCCGCTGATCGAGCGCCTGGAGCCCGCTCGCTTCGAGGCCATATTGCTGTCGGACCCGCAGCCGCAGACGGACCGGGAGCTGGACTACATACGCGACGACGTGGTGGCCGAGCTGATCGGCAGCAACGCCGCGTTCGGCATGACCATGGGCGATATTCTGTTCGACGATCTGTCGATGTTTCCGCGCTACAACGCGCTGATCGCTCAGATCGGCGTGCCCTGGTACAACGTGCCCGGCAATCACGAGATGAACCTGAAGGCCCCCAGCGATCGTTACTCCCTGGAGACCTTCAAGCGCTTCTACGGCCCGCCCTACTACGCGTTCGAGTACGCCGAGGCGCTCTTCGTCGTGCTCGACAACATCGAGTATCAGGGCAACGGCGAAGCCGACCCCGGCGATGTGCGGGGTAACGGCGGCTACGAGGCGAAGCTCGGTCGCGACCAGCTGCGCTGGCTCGAGCGCGAGCTGTCCTACGTGGACAAGGACAAGCTCATCTTCATCGCGACTCACGCGCCGCTGGGCCTGGAGAACGGCAGCTATGCCACCGGCAATCGGGAGCGGCTGTTCCGCCTGCTGCGCGACCGGCCGAACCTCTACTCGGTCGCCGGTCATACGCACACCACCGAGCACGTGTACTTCGATAAGGACGACGGTTTTCCGGGGCCGGGCACCTTTCATCACCACGTGCTGGCCACCGTGTCCGGCTCCTGGTGGAGCGGCCCTTTCGATGAACGCGGGATCGCGATCAGCGATCAGCGCGACGGCACCCCCAGCGGCTACCACGTGCTGGAGGTGGACGGGACCGACCTGGCGGTTCGCTTCAAGGGTGCCGGGCTGCCCGCAGATCAGCAGATGCGCATCCTGTTCGACGTCGCGCATCACGGGCTGCGGGCCGATGGCCAGCGCGACTACGCACCGGGCGTGCTGCTGGACGGCCGCATGTCAGCGGCCGCCCTGGATGCGGCAACGATCATCGTGAACCTGTTCGACGGCGGGCCGCGCTCGGAGGTCGCCTACCAGGTGAACAACGGTGAGTTCCAACC
>JBCDIK010000063.1:0-16504 GCA_038749065.1 Pseudomonadota bacterium
CATAACTCCTAAATGCATGAGCGATCATGAGTTCCTTTATCTCGCGATTTACGCGACCGCCCCAGTATTCGATTCCCAGAAACGTGTATCCGATTGAGATATCAGTGGGAGCCGTTTCGACTTGGTAGTAGCGTGATGAACCCATGATTCGACGATCATCGCGCCGCGCAATGACTAGTGCTCTCGCTGAAAGTGCAGCCTCGAACCAGTCGGTGAACACGTCCTTCCTGTAGCGATCCTTTGCAGGGTGGCCAGCCCAGACCAGTGGATTAGAGGCGCATTGGTAAAGCCCGTCGAAGTCGCTTTCTGAAATCGCTCGTATGAACGCATTCGGGCCCACAAGGTTCGGCTGGTACTCAAAGTTCGTCATAGGTAACTCGAGACTCAACGGCACCACAGGTTATCAAATTCGACTTCGATAGAATGCCGCTGTCAGCCAGTTGAAGTTGGTGTGATCACACCAGTGCAATCGTCAACGCATCGATGAGGCTGTCGCAGCCGAAGCGAATCGGGTCTGTGGCCGGTCTCTGAGTCTCCTGCGCTATCGCATCGAGATGTGCCAGTGCCTGCGCATCGTCCTGTAACCCTGACGTGTTCACGCTGATCCCGGTTACTCGAGCGTCTGGATTGGTGACCCTGGCAAGCGTTTCATAAGCGGCGATCGCCTCGGGATAGCTGCGATGGGGAATATGCGGCAGCAGTTCGAGCTGCGTTCGTGTCGCGTGCCCGCACAAAATCATCGCATCGGGCTGGCTGCCATGGAGTAGCCCGAGCGTGACGCCGGCATAGGCGGCGTGGAAGATCGAGCCCTGCCCTTCGATCACATCCCAGTGGTCGGGGTCATTGGCCGGAGACAGCAGTTCCGCAGCCCCGGCGATGAAGTCCGCAGTCACCGCGTCGACGGCGATACCGCTGCCTGCGATTAAGATCCCAGTTTGACCGGTGGCCCGGAAGGTGGCCTTGTGGCCGCGCGCTTCGAGGGCGCGGGTGAGGGCGAGGGCAGCGAACTTCTTGCCCAGGGCGGAGTCGAGGCCCACGGTCAACAGGCGCTTGCCCGATCGCGGATTGCCGTTGGCTGAGGGAATCTCCTGGGTCGTGTGCCGCACGTCGAACAGCGACAGGCCAAGGCGCTGTGCGGCATCGCGCAGCACGGCGATGTCTCTCAGCCGCATGTGCATCCCGCTGACCAGATGCAGACCGGCGTCCAATGCGCGCAGCAACGTCGGGTGCCAATGCTCGGGAATCGCGCCGCCCTGGGGGGCGACCCCGATGACCATCGCTTTCGCACCGGCTGCGGCGGCCCGCTCCGGTGTCAGATCGGCCAGCCCGGTATCGGCGGCGCAACCAGGCATGCGCAGCTGCCCAAGGCAACGCTCTGGCGCCCACTGCACCAGTCCCAGCGCTGTTTTGGCGCGATTGTGCTGGGCGACATCCGCCAGAAACAGCAGGTAGGGGGATGGCAGGGGAACCTTTAACATGGCCGAACTGTATTCGTGAAATCTATTTTTGTATACAGTTGCGTACCTATGAGTGAACCCAGTACTGATCGCCTGTTTATCTCTGCGGACATCGAGGGCCTTGCGCACGTCGTGACTCCGGCTCAGACGCTCACCGACGGTGTAGAGTGGGCGCAGGCGCGGAATTGGATGAGCGACGATACGGCTAGCGTGGCGGGTGCTGCGCTGAACGCTGGGATGGCCGAGGTCATCGTTGCGGATAGCCACCTGCGCGGGGAAAACATCGTGCCTGAGCGGCTGCCGGCGAACACGTTGCTGCTGCGCTCCTGGCCTCGGCCTCTGGGCATGATGCAGGGGGTTGATCGGCCCGGCGTGCGCGGCGCAGTGCTGCTGGGCTATCACACGGCATCGCACCATAGCGATGGCGTGCTCAACCACACCCTGCACGGCGGCATGATCGCACGCCTTTGGATCAATGAAGAGCCCGCATCGGAGACGCTGCTGTCGGTGTTGCTTGCCAACTACTTCGGCGTCCCGGTGATCCTTGCTGTGGGCGACGATGCCTATTGCCGCTATGTAGACGCGAGCTATCACGGAATTGAAACCTGCTGCACGAAAGAGAGCCTCGGCCGATTCTCCGCGCTGGCGCTCCCGCCAGAGCAGGTGCGTGGCCTGCTCAGCGATTCCGTGGCGGTGTGTGTCGGTCGATTGCGTGATGAGGCCCGGCAACCGGCAGCGCTACAGCAAACCGCAATCGACCCGACGGCGGCGCTCACCGTGCGGATCGAGGTCAAGCACAGCATCACCGCAGAGCTGATGGCCTATCTGCCAACGGTGACGCGAATCGACGGGCTGACGGCACAGTGGCGCAGTGCTGATATCGTTGAAGTTTCG
This sequence comes from Pseudomonadota bacterium, assembly GCA_038749065.1. Lineage (GTDB taxonomy): Bacteria > Pseudomonadota > Gammaproteobacteria > Pseudomonadales > Azotimanducaceae > CALHVX01. Next base: position 2,352 of record JBCDIK010000063.1, read on the forward strand.
CGCATGCTGCAGTTTCTCACCCATTATCAGCCTGTGCCCTAGGGGGTATTGATCTCGTGTGTTTTGAAACGCCCGGCGTCCCGCGATGACGGATGCCGTAAGCCCCGGTCCACTGAAGGGTCTGCGTGTTCTGGAGCTTGCGCATGTAATGGCAGGCCCGACCTGCGGTCGCTTGCTCGCAGATTTCGGCGCTGAGGTCATCAAGCTGGAACGACCCGGTGGCGAAGACTCGCGCCGCATGGCACCGCCATGGCAGGGTGCGGAATCGGCCGCGTTTCTCATGCTCAACCGCAACAAGCGCGGCGTGGTCCTCGATCTGAAGAGCGAGGCCGGCAAAGCGCTCTTCCTGGAGCTGCTCGATACCGTTGACGTGCTGGTCGAGAACTTCCGCAAGGGCACCATGGAACGCCTTGGTCTGGGCTATGAAACGCTGCGCGCGCGCAATCCCGGACTGATTTACTGCGAGATCTCAGGTTTCGGACGCACGGGACCGAAGGCGGACGAGGGCGGCTTTGATGTTGTCGCGCAGGCCATAAGCGGCATCATGAGCGTCACCGGCGAAGCGCCCGGGCGTCCACCGGTGAAAGCCGGGGTGCCGATCACCGATGTGGGTGCCGGAATGTTAGGCGCGATGGGGGTGCTGGCGGCTTACATTCACCGGATGCAAACGGGGCAGGGGCAACGGGTCGATACCTCGCTGCTGGAAGCAGGTGCGCTGTTCATGATGTGGCCCGCTGCCAGCTACTTTGCCGATGCCACCGTGGCGCAGCCCATGGGCTCGGCGCATCCGCTCGATGCACCGTACCAGGCCTTTGCGGCACGCGATGGCTGGCTCATCGTCGGCGCTGCGAATCAGAGCACCTGGGAACGATTGCTGGCAGCACTCGGGCGTCCGGAGCTCGGTGCCGATGAGCGTTACTGTGACAATCCGGCGCGGGTGCGCAACCTCGATGCGCTCATTGCGGAGTTGACCCCGCTGTTCGCGGTGGAACCGGTCGCGCACTGGCTGTCACTGCTGCAAGCCCATGGCGTGCCGTGCGGTCCGATCAACAACGTGGCCGACATGGCGCACGATGCGCAACTCAAGGCCCGCGGTATGGTCAATGCTGTGCCGCACAGTGATCTGGGGTCAGTCGCGACGCTGGGCTGTCCCGTTCAGTTCTCAGAGACACCGGCTACGTTGCGTCGTGGTGCCCCAACACTGGGCGAGCATACAGAAGGGGTCCTTGGCGAGCTGGGCTACGATCGCTCCCAGCTTGCAGCGTTTCGGGCGGCAGGTGCCTTCGGGCCCGATCCTGAGCCGGATGACTGCTAACCGGACTCTTTCCAGGCGCTAGAACCCACCCCAGGTGCCGGCGGCGGGAACGAGCATGTACCCGTTACGATACTGCGTGGCCGGTTGGCGGTCCTCACAGAAGCTGGTCGGCCCATCAAGGTCCGCAAACTCGCAGCCTTGCGCCAGCAGGAACGCGGGCGCCATGGCTAAAGACGTGCCGAGCATGTTGCCGACCATGGTGTGCAGTCCCAGACCCTGGGCCAGCGAGCGTAGCTTGAGGGCGCGGGTCAGCCCGCCGATTTTGTCGAGTTTGATGTTGATATACTGATAGCGGCCCTGCAGAGCGGGCAGCGAGTCCAGATCCTGGCACGACTCGTCGGCGCACAGCGGCACCGGGAGCTTCAGGCCGTCGAGCAGGGCATCCTGCGCCGGATCAAGGGGTTGCTCGATAAGCTCGACCCCCGCGCGATCGAGCGGGGGTGCATAGCTGCGCAGCTGATCGACGGTCCAGCCGGCGTTGGCGTCGATGACCAGTCGTGCTTCGGGCGCGGCGGCGCGAACCGCCTCTACCCTCGCCACATCCTGCGCATCGTCAGCGCCGAGCTTCAGCTTCAGCAGCGGAAACTCCGCGGCCAGCGTTTGGGCCTTCGCGGCCATGGCTTCCGGTGTGTCGATGGTGATGGTGTACATGGTGAGTTTGGGCTCAGGGGCGGGCCCACCCAGCCCTTGCCAACAGGGCTTGCCCGTACGTTGCCACTCAAGATCCCACAGCGCGGCATCCAGCGCATTGCCGGCGCCATTCGAAATCCCCCGTGCTGCCAGGGCAGCGCGGTCGGGCACACCGTCGCTGCAGAGGGTGCGAACCTGCTCGGCCAGCGTGGCCGCAGACTCCTGCGGGCGATAGAAAATCGGTGCGCCTTCGCCCTGGCCGCAGTGATCACCCTCGTGCAGGCGCACGCGCATCAGTTCGAGTGCAGCCCAGCGATAGCCGGAGATCACGAAGGGCTCGCGTAGCGGCCAGTGTTCGATATCGATCTGTAGTTCGAGCCGGGACAACCCTAGCCTTTGTGTGTGCGATCGGGTCGCAAGTGTATACGATATTGCCCCGGGAGCAGCGTACCCGGGATCGATGCGCTTACTGGCTGGAGGGCAACGCAATGAGTATGTCGGGAAAGAGAGAGGCTCAAGAGGCGCCGGGCGCCGTTCTATGTGAGCGCGACGAGGGACTTGTCACGCTGACCCTGAACAATCCGCAGCGGCTCAATGCCATGACCTGGGACATGTGGACCCAGTTCACCGCGCACTGGCAGTCAATCAACGAGGACGACACCGTTCGCTGCGTCATCGTTCGCGGTGCTGGCGAGCGCGCATTCTGCCCAGGCAACGATATCTCGGAGTTCGAGCGATTCCGCTCCAACGCCGCCGAGGCTCGACGTCTGTCTGAGCATATGGGCCGTGGCCGATATGCGATGCTGGCCTGCCCACATCCGGTCATTGCCCAGATCCGCGGGGCCTGCGTGGGCGGCGGTCTGGAGATCGCCGCGATGTGTGATCTGCGCATCTGCGCGGAAGACGCGCGCTTTGGCGCACCCCTCAATCGAATCGGACTGACCATGGCCTATGAGGAAATGCTCCCGATCCGGCGCATCGCCGATCGGGCCACGCTCTTCGAGTTTCTAGTGGAGGGCATGCTTATCGATGCGGTCGATGCCAAGCAACGTGGGCTGGTGAATCGGGTCGTGTCGACGGCGGCGCTCGATAACGCTGTGGCCGAGAGTGCGGCGCGCATCCTCGCGGGCCCGCCGCTCGTCAATCGCTGGCACAAGCGGTTCCTCGAGCGGTTGGAAAACCTGCCTGCGCTGTCCCCCTCCGATCTGGAAGAGCACTACCTGGCCTTTGAGACAGAGGACTACCGCACGGGGTATCGCGCGTTTCTCGACAAGACCGAACCGCGTTTTGTGGGTCGCTGAGGGCGCGCCGCCCTAGGCGGGCAGGAGCAGCTGGGCGATCAGCGCTGATCCCAGGAAGGTCCCTGAGAACACCAGCGTGGCGATCAACAGCATCTGCAAGCCGGTTGCCTTGAACCGCTGCGCCTCCTGCGCCGAGATACCGATTGCGGCGAGCGCCATGATCGGAGTCAAAACGGCGCTGAATTGGACCGGCTCGCACAGCGCGTACAGGGTCTCCGCGAGCGGGTGGATGGGTAGCCCCACCAGAACGGCCACGGTGGAGACCCAGAAGATATCCGGCAGTCGGCGACTGAAGTCAGGAAACGCTGTCGCAGCCAACCGGGCACATAGGTAGCCCAACAGGGCAATCGTCAGCAGCAGCGCCAATCCCAGTGCCACACCCGGCAGATTCTCCGAACCATTGACCCAGTGTCCGAACCACGCCAGCGCGCAGGCGAGCAGACCGATCTCCAGTTCGCGGCGTAGACTCATTCGGACGGTGCTTTCGGAGTGCGGGCAAACTGCGTGCGAATGCGCGCGCAGAAGCGGTAGTAGCGCTCGATCAGCGGGATGGTCAGGAAGAGGGTGACGAACAGGCCGGTGAGGCCGGTCATCAGTGTGCTGGCTGCGCCCAGGGCGGCGATGAGTTCGGCTTCGGCGGGTACCACCTCCCCCAGCGCAGTGGTGCAGGCTGCGGTCATGCTGGCGCTACCGGTGCCGCAGGCCATGGCCAGGGCGCGCACGTCCAGCCATTCGAGCTGTGCCAGGAAGGGCGCCAGCACCGCAAAGAACGCGCTGCCGAAGAACGTGCCGCACACGTACATGGCCATCACTCCGGAGGCTTCCGCGGAGTCCGCGCCATAGCGGCTGTAGATGAACGCCAGCCCGCCCTCGCGGCCGATGGAGAAGGTGGCGCCGATCGCTTCCCGCCCCAGACCAAACAGCAGCACCGCGACCGGCAACGCGATGAACATAGTGCCCAGGTTCCCCAGCTCCTGCAGCAGCAGGGCCCAGCCGGCGTCGGCGAGCTCTCCGAATTGGGGTCCGATCCCGATGGACATCAGCGCAACGATCGGCATGACCGCGACTGCCACGGCCCGGCTGGCCACGGCACTGTCGTCGTGCTCGCGCAGCAGCGCGCGGCCCAGGGGCAGCAGGTTCGGATTGAGCAACAGCCCCCCCAAAAATGCGAAGATCATGGGCAGCAGTACAACGCTGATGGTGCCGAATTGCAGGCGGCGGAGCCCAATCAGCTCGGCGATGGCAACGACGACTGCCGCGGCGACGATCAGTCCCGGTCGCAGCAGGATGGAGCGTTCCGGGGTGGTCACGAGGCCGGCAGCGCCGGTAGCAGCTCGGCGATGGCTTGCTGCAGGGGTTCCCTCCCGGTGTTGTGCTCGAGCGCGCGATAGTCGGCAAAGCGCACGATCACAAGCTCAAGGCTGGGCACGAAGAAGGTGACCTGACCCGCAATGCCAAGCATGAAGCAGGCATCTTCCGGCAGCGGCCAGCGATCTTCGGGGGCATGATGATTGCGGAACAGCTGTGCGCCGTAGATCGAATCGTCAAAGCCCTCCGGCGCCTGCGCCATCCAGTACTTGCCACGCCAGGCCGGGGCCGGGGCACAGGCGAAATCAACGAACGCCTCGGGCATCAGTTCACTGCCCTGCCAACGTCCGCGATGCAGCCATAGCAGGCCCACCCGTACCCAGTCCCTAGCGGTGCCAAAGTTGTAGCCGGTGAGTACCTGGTTGCCGTAGCAGTCCGTTTCCAGGGTGCAGTGACGAATGCCGATCGCATCGAGCAGCAGCCGTTGGGGCAGCTCCAGCGGGTGCAGCCCGTGTACAGCGCCCAACCTTTTGCAGATGGCCAGCAAGGCGAGGGTATCAGCGTTCTGATAGGCGCCGAAGGTGCCCGGCTCGTGGTTGAGGCTTCGACTGAGAGCGAGTTGCTCAACGTCCACGGAACCGCTGTACATGTAGCTGTGGTCGGGAAACCCCTGCGCCGGCTCATAGTCTTCCTTCCAGGGCGCGGTAAAGTCCAGGCCGCTCGACATCTGCAGCAGATCGCGCAGGCGGATCTCCTGCCTGGGGTCGCTGCCGTGGCACCACTGCGGCAGTAGCGCGCGCTGATCCAGATCGAGTTCGCCCCGCTGCACGAAACGGCCAACGAGACTCGCCACGAGGGTTTTGCCCATGCTCCAGCTCTGCAGCTGCGTTTGGGCCTGCACCTGCGGAGCGTAGCACTCACTGATCAGGCGACCGCGGTGGCACACGAGCCACGCGCTGGTATAGCCCGCTGGGGGCGGCGCCATGACCGTGGCTTCGGATCGTTTTAACTGGGCAAGGTCGTAGCCGAGCGCGCGTAGTGTCTGGGCGTCGGCCAGCGCGGACCGATCGCCCAGGGGCCAGTCCTGCAGCGCGGCTGGGGGCAGCGAGCTGGATATCGGGCGCGGCTCGAAAAACACCTTGCTGGCGCCCACAGGCAGCAGGACCGCACCCTGGTCGCCACAGTACAAAGCGTGGCGGACGAGCCCGCTCGCAGTGGCGGCGCTGACACGGCGTAGTTCCTGGTTGACCTGAAACTCGATGGGCGTGCCGGCGCTGGTGTGCGGCGCGACGACCCGTTCGAGCAGGGCCGCTTCGCTGCGCTCGCTAACGTACAGTCCCGAGCACATGAGCTTGGCGGCAAAGCCCAGATCCAGCAGCTCGCGCTCGATGGGGCCGGGTACGCCGCCAATGCTGCCAGCGTCATCGGGCGTCAACGATCGCATCAGTCCCGCACCGGCGTGAAGTGCCAGTCGCGTGACAGCCAGGTCGACAGACGCAGCGTGTCCGTGGCGGGATCCCGGCTCAGGGTCCAGCACCCTGGCGCCGGATGGTCGAGCGCGCGCTCGCAGGGCAGGTGCCACAGATCGCGCCCCAACGGCAGCATGGGATAGCGCTCGCCGTTGCGCCCCGCGATACTGAATTGCGCACTCGGCATGCCGTGCGCATCTGTGGTCACGATTAGCTCGGCTGTCAGCGCGTCGCACCGATAGGACCGTGGTAGGCCATGCTCGATCCAATGCGATTGGGCGGGCGCTTCCGGTACGGCCGCGAAGGTCCAGTCGATCCCACTGTCCGGCAGCTGCAGGCGTAGCTGTCGCGTGCCGTCATCGAACGTTACGGCCGCTGCCCTCGTCGTAGATGCGGTCACAGCAAAGCGCAGCTGGGAGACCCTGACCGTGTGGTCCTCGATGACCGCTGCTAGACCAGTGGGCGCGTGCAGCCAGGTGTTCGGTGTTGATGCGGTGAGAGCATCGTTAGGCACGGTGGGGTGGGGTGTTGCTGACGGTGTATCCGGGGAACAATCCGCGAGGATGGCTAGGGCGATGTTCTCTGCGTCGATCATGTCATTTGCCAGCAGCACAACACTGTAACCCGCCGCCGGATCGTGTACCCGCGCGCACCGGAAGCCGCGTAGTGCTCCGCCGTGATAGTACAGATCTGTTCCCTGCACCTGTCGATAGCGTACGCCAAGTCCATAGCTGCTGCGCGTGCCGTCAGCGAGCCTGATCGGTTGATACAGACCCTCTTCCGGATCGAGTCGGGCCTTTTCGGCGCAGTAGCGCTCCCAGGGTTCAAAGGCCCCTATCGTGCCGGTCAGAGCGGCATCTGCGCCCCAGCGAATCGCCACTTTGGCAACGCGCTCGCCCTCATAGCCCGTTGCGAGCGCCGGCTCGTTGGCCCCGGTGTCCGCTGCCCAGTACAGACTTTCGAGCCCGAGTGGCTCAAGGAGCCGCTCCTGCAGCAGCTCAAGGAACGATTGCCCGCTTGCCTGCTCCAGCACCTGCGCGGCGAGGTGATAGGCCGTGTTGGAATAGCAGAACTGGGTGCCCGGTTCGAACTGCAGGCTGCACAGCCGTTGCCAGTCGCGCGCCGGCCAGTGCGTCGGGGTCTGATCTTCCGGGCGATAGCCGCAGATCATGAGTGTGGCCCAGTGGTCGCGAACCCCGCTTAGGCCACTCAGAAGCTGCCGCAGCGACGGTGCACGCGGTGCCCACGGCAGACCCTGGTCGCGACCGAAGGCTGTCAGTGGCGCATCGAGCGCAATCATTCCCTGTTCTGCGCAACGTAGCGTCAGCTCGGCGGTGAACTGTTTGGTCAGAGAGCACAGGCGAAAACGGGTTGCGGCGGTGATCGGCTGCTGCCTCTCGCGATCTGCGAGCCCGCGCTGATGCTGGGCGATCAGGTGCCCCTGGTAGAAAAGGCCAACCGCACTTGCGGTAATGCCGTGCGTATCCAGGCGTGTGGCCAGACGATCTGACAGGTCGCTCGGGGTGGGATCGGGGTGAACGGGCACTCGGTCGCTGCGCTGCAGGGCGTTCCAGAATCGTATACAGTTTTGGCGTATGGGGATACACATTGAAGGGCGCTGCACGGATGGTGTTATCAGCACACCGTTCTCGGGCCCGCTGAATGTGAAGATTGATCTGCCGGCGGGCGCGCAGACCGTGCGATTGACTGCTCGCTATCGTGACCAACAGCAGCGCGACTGGGTGAGCGAAGTCGTGCTCCCTGAGGCCGCGAGCGGTCGATCCCAGTGGCGTTCGGTCACCGATTCGCCATTGACCGGCTCCTATGAAGGAGTCGATCCCGGGGGTCTGATCTGGTCGGCGCGCCCGGTCTCGCAATCCGACCTGGGTGGGCCGGTGCCCGGCGATGCCTCGCCCGGTGATCTGGACACACCGCTCAGTGCGCCGCTTGCCGAGGCTTTTTCCGCGCGCTGGCGCCTGAGTTTCGAGTGCGATGCGGCGGTCGTGGCTGAGTGCGCGGCGACACGCGACTTGAGTACGAATGTGCGTTGGCGCGCCCTGCGTCACCGGCTGCTGCGCGGCGTGCTGTTCGAGCCGCGCTCGCCGGCGACCAGACCTGCGCTCGGGGCGATCATCCTGGGCGGCAGCGAAGGCGGGGCGCCCTTAGGTCGCGCCGCTGCGCTTGCCGAGGCGGGGATCAGCGCATTGGCACTCGGCTATTTTGCTTATGAAGATCGCCCCGCGCTCGGCTGCAACCTGCCGCTGGAGTATTTCTTCGAAGCGGTCGACTGGCTATGTACGGAGCTGGGGGTAGCGCGGATCGGTCTGTTCGGCTCGTCTCGTGGCTCCGAGGCAGCGGCCTACACGGCCAGTCAGTGCGCAGAGCGTATCGGCGCCGTGGTCCTGCAGGCACCGTCGCCGGTATGTAACGGCGGGCTGTCCGACCACGATGTAGATTTTCGCCTCGATGACAGCGCGATGTGGTCGCTTGATGGCCATGCCTTGCGAGTGCCCCCCTTTCCACCGGAATCGAGTGCCGAAGCGCAGACTCGTGCGCAGGCGATGGCCCAGCCACCGGGGCATCGGTTTGCGCCGGAGTTCGCGGCGCTGTGGGAGAGCGAGGGCTATCGGCAATTGCATCAGCTCCCGGTCGCGGCATGTCCTGCCCCGTTTTTGCTCCTCGCCGGCGCCGATGATGGGCTCTGGCCGAGTGCCCTTGGCGCGCGCTGGCTGGCGCAACAGCGCCAGGGCCAGCCGACGCAAACGGTGATCTACCCCGGTGTCGGACATGCGCTGCGACCGCCGATTGGACCGGACCCCTGGTCGTCCCTGGCCGTGTGGCACCAGCAATTCGGGGTCACGCACGGCTGCTGCGACTATGGTGGCAGCCCGGCGCGCAATGCGGCAGCCGGTGCCGATTCGCTTCAGCGTACCGCCCACTTTTTTCATGAGCATCTGTCACAGGCCTAGGAGCATCGCGTTGGCACGTTTGTACATACAGCACACCTACAGTCACGAGATCCGGGTCTTTGAAGAGGCCTCTGGATTCCCCCTCGTTGGAACCATTGCGCTCGGTGGTACCTGGCGACCAGACAGCGTGGTGTTATCGGCGGACGGCAAGTTGCTGTACTCCAACTGGAAAGACATGGCGTATCTGCGGGCGGATCGTCGCACGCCGTCGCGTAGCCTGTTTCTAGCGCACGATGCTCGGACGCTGGAAGAGTGCTGGCGGGTCGAGCTGGATGGCGCAGTGGAGCACTTCGCGATCTGTCCGGAACGTCGCTATGTGTGGAACGCCGTCTCGGACCGCCCCTGGATGATTCGCGTGGACGTGGAGACCCAGCAGGCGGACTACGTTCAGATCACCAGCGTGGGCGGCCACAAAGTACGTGTCAGCCGCGACGGTCGGTTCTGCTATGTGGGATCGATCATGACCTGCGAGCTGACGGAGGTGGACACGCAGACTTTGCGGCGCACGCGCGTGGCGCCCTTTGACGACTACGTGCGGCCCTTCGCACTCTCCGCCGCCGGTGATCGGGCCTACGTACAGCTTTCTCGGATGCACGGCGTCGTAGAGTTCGATCTGAACGACTGGGCAATCCGCCGCACGCTGGCCTGGCCTCGGCTGCCGCCGGACACGCCGGTAGAGACGGCCTTTCCGTTCACCGTTGATCACGGGATCGAAGTGTCGCCGGGCGATGATGAATTGATCATGCTGGCCACGACCGGCGATCACCTGCTGGTGGCCTCTCTGCCCGACGGGACCCTCACGCACCGCGTGGACCTGGGCGTGGAGCCGAGCTATCTGACCTTGAGTCCGGACGGCCGTCGGGTGTACGTGACCAATCGCGTCACCTGCGATGTGCAGATCATCGACCGAGAGCACTATCGTGTGGTCGATCAGTTTGCCACCGGTGGCAAACGTCCCCAGCGCATCTGCGTCAGCGCGTGAGCGCTTCGAAACACAGCGCCGAGTTGGTCATTGATCACCTGATGTGGATCGTGCCTGATCTGGATCAGGGAGTTGTTGAACTGGAGAGGCTCAGCGGCTTCACGGCGCGCGCCGGTGGTGCGCATGCGGGGCGGGGGACCCGCAATGCGCTGCTCAGCTTTGAGGGCGGGCAGTATCTCGAGATTCTGGCGCCGGATCCGGCTCAGGCGGTCGAAAATGCGCAGACGGCGGCGCTGCGCTCGCTGACGGCTCCGCGGCTGTCGACCTTCTGTTGCCGCGGCGTGCCGTTGCCGGAAGTGGCGCAGAGAGCGCAGGCCGCCGGGCTACAGACGAGTGGCCCGCTAGACTACGAGCGCCGTCGTCCCGATGGCGTGTTGCTGCGCTGGCAGCTGCTGTTCCTGGAGGGCCACGCGTTCGGGCCCCTGCTGCCGTTCTTCATCGACTGGGGCGATGCGCCTCATCCGGCGGCGGAGGCCATTGAACCGCTATCGCTGTCTGCGCTGACGGCGTTCAGCCCCCAACCCGATACGCTGATGGCCCTGTATGCAGCACTCGCGTTACCAGTCGCGGTCGAGCCCGCGGCGCAGCCAGGCCTGCAGGCAGAACTGCAGGCGGGTGCGCGTACCTTGCGTCTGAAATAGGAGTCTGCGATGGCTGTGCCACAGAACGAACCGCTGCGCTGCGGCCTGAGCTGGGCGGCGAAAGTTGCCTGCTCCGGCTACTACTTAAGCGGCCGTGCCCCGCGCGATGTGTTGCTGCAGAGTATAGCCTGGACCTATGCGCCGCCGGAGGAACTTAAGCAGCTTAAGGGTCGCAGTACGGAGATTCTGCTGGAAGGACTGTCGATCGAACACGACGAGGCTGACCAGCGTGTCACGCTCACGCGCTACGGTGAAAGCGGCCATGCGCGGATGCATGGCGGCATGGGCGCGATGGTGGTGCCGGAACTCGATCAGCGCGCGCACTACGAGGCACCAGCGATCGTCCCTCAACCCCAAGCGGATGTGCGTCTGGATCAGCTCGGCGGATACTACGACGATCGCTCACCGCCGAAGGTCGACCAAGCAGGCCTGCGGGCGGCTTTGGACACCGCCTTCGCCGACCCGCGGCAGATGACCAACGCCTATCTGGTGCTGCACCGCGGGCGCGTGGTTGCCGAACGCTATCGGCCGCCGTTTTCGGCGGACACCCGCTTTGAATCCTGGTCGATGGGCAAATCCCTCGCGTCTTCGCTGGTGGGGATCGCTCACGAGCAGGGCGCGCTCGATCTGGATGAGGATGGACTCTTTGATGAGTGGCGCAGCGATGATCGCCGCAGCATCCGCCTGCGCAATCTGCTGAACATGAGCAGCGGCCTTACGTTCAGCGGTTCCTTCGGCAAGGGTGAAGACAACGCGGTCAAGCAGCGCGATGGTCTCTTTCTCGACCACATCTATGTGTACGCGTCGGGTTGCGATGCGCATCGTTTTTGTACTGACAAGCCCCTGGAGATTGAGCCGGGATCCGCTGTGCGCTATCGCAACTGCGATCCGCTGCTGGTCATGCGGCTGTTGCGGGAGCGTTGTGCCCCAGATCTGGACGACTTTCTGCGCCTGCCGCAGGCCCAGCTGTTTGATGCGGTTGGCTCTTCCGGCTTTGTGTTAGAGACCGATCCCTACGGCAACTTTCTGATCAGTGGCCATGATTTCGCGCGCGCACGGGACTGGGCGCGGATTGGCCAACTGTGGCTTCAGCGCGGCGAGTGGCAGGGGACGCAGGTGATGTCGAAGGCCTACGTGGACTTTGCGCTGACCCCGGCAACCGGTAGCGAAGAGCCGTACTACGGGGGATTTGTGGCCCTGAATCGCAGCGGCCTGGCGAGCGGATTGCCACCGGATGCGTTCTGGTTCTCCGGCGGTGGCCAGCAGCGAACCATCGTGGTGCCCAGCCTCGATCTGGTCATCGTGCGCATGGGGCACATCTTTGGCGCCGGCTTCCGCCTGGACGACACGCTGCAGAAGGCGCACGCGCAGGTGTGTCAGGCGGTCGCATAGAAACACTCATGACGCAGATCGCCTGCAGAGGAGCGACGCCAGCTGTTCCAGCCGCTGGAACGACGCTACAGTTTTCGCTGTCGTAGAGCCGGTCATTCCCTGGTAGAAAACCCCCGACCGATGATCTCAAGCAGGAACAACAGCTGCTTCCGGGAGCTGGTGATTTCCGGATCTCCGATGAGCTGGCCGAGTTCTGCGCCCGCAGCTGCATCAGCGGCACGTGCCAGGTCGAGTCGATCTGGCAGTGACAGGCTCTGGCCGCCAACGGTTACTTGTTCATCATGTGCGAAGGCTGCGTAGAGGGCTGCGCGAAAGTAAACGATGTAGATTCGAACGGCATCTTTGCGGCTTTCGCCTGCTTCCACGAGCCGTTCAACCACCGTGCTGAAGATTTGCATCTGCACTGGCCCCGCAACACCACCGCCGATGATGAATTGAGCCGCCCCCGGTTTTTCGATGAGCGCGTCGTAGACCCTCAGAGCATAGGCCTGTAGGCCGTGCCACCAGCTCGTGCCGATGTCCGGGACCTCGAAAGTGCTTGAACCCTGATCGACGACGGCCCGGATCAGCGCCGCGCGAGAAGAAAAGTAGTAGTAGATCGCCGCATCGGTCACCTCCAAGGATCGGGCAAGTTTGACGATGCTCAGACTTCGAAGGTCCATGCCGCTCGCGGCGTCGATGATGAGGGTCCGGGACAGTTTGGCGGGTCTACCGCGCTTTTTTCTACTCGTCATTCGATTATCTTAGACGTCTCAAAAAAAATTTACACAGATCGTTTAAGCGTCGACACTCGGTATTGCGAGGATGACGGAGGGTGAACGCGTGCTGACCTACGGACTGTTCCTGAATATGGGTTCGAATCTTGGGGCAAACACCGAAGAAGTGTTTCAGCTCACCCGGGAGCAGGCCGAGCTGGCAGAAACGCTCGGGTATCATGACCTCTGGGTCACCGAGCATCACTGCATCCCATTCGGAATCAATCCAAGCGCGATCACCGCCAGCGCCTTTTTGCTGGGGGCCACAACTCGAATCAGAGTGGGCACAGCGGTAACGCTGAGTCCGCTGCACCATCCCCTGGAGCTCGCCGAGCGCGCGTCACTCCTTGATCAGTTCAGCCACGGCCGCTTCGATCTGGGCATCGGGCGGGGCGGGTATCTCAAAGACTATGAGCTTTTTGATGTCGATACCTCTCGATGGGATAGGGAGCCCGTTCATAGCGCGCAGACCATGGTCGATATCTGGCGCGATCACGATCTCAGCGCGCAGTCGCCTCAATCGGGGCAAAGCCAGTTCCAGCCTGAGCCTTACACGAAGCCCCATCCCCCGTTGTTTCTTGCGACTGGATCTGAAGAGGGTGTGTCGTTCGCTGCGGAACATGGCTTTCCTCTACAGCACTATTTTTCCACCGAGGCAGCATCTCGAGTGAAGATTGAGGCCCGTTACCGGGAAATGAATAGCGCGCCGGTTGAGCACATTCACACGCTGATTTTGGCGCTTGGCGCCAACGAGGAACGTCTGCGCGAATCCCTTACGAAATCTCTAACGGATTCGTTCAAGAGCGGGGATTGGCCTGCGGTGCCTCAGGCGGTGCCGAGGCATACAGACGGGAATGGACAGCAGCTGGATCGCGCTGACATGGCGAAGCGTGTGGCTGAACGAGCGATTGTGGGACCATTGGAGAGTGTCCGAGATCAGCTCGATCAGTTTGTCGAGACCACAGGTGCTGCGCGATTGGTGCTCTACATGGAGGCGATTGCAGAGCCGTCGATCACCAGACAGTCTATTGTCTCGTTCGCGGAAGCGTTTATTCAGTAGCCTGCCCTAACGGTTGTCACAAAGCAGGGGTCGTACGGGCGACCTTGTTCCGCGCAAGCGCGGTGAGTGGCCGGGCAAGCAGGTGAAGTTCAAGGCCTACCTGGACGGTGCGCTGACATCGGTGCCCGACAGCGAAGAATTGTTCTACGGCGGGATGGCGGCTGCGTGCAACGGATGATCGCCTCGATCTCGACTGATGAAGTCCAGGAGCAGCGGAATGACTCTGTCATGCGCGTCCTCCTGTATGTAGTGCCCAGCGTCAAGGACCTCGACTTGCGCATGGGGAAAGTCAGGCTTCCACATTTCCTCGAGCACATCCATTTGGAACGCC
>JBCDIK010000064.1:0-16339 GCA_038749065.1 Pseudomonadota bacterium
CGCGAATCCCGTACCTGGCGTAGGCCACGGCCAGTGCCCGCACCAGGCCATTGAGCCCGGTTTTTGCGGTGCCATAGGCCTCGTTCCCGGCAGCGCCGTGGATGGCTGAAGTGGAGGAGACGGCGACCAGGCTGCCGCCGTTGCCCTGCCCGATCAGGTGTCGGGCGCCTTCCCTGAGCGTTAAGAACACGCCATCGAGATTGGTAGCCATGACGGCTCGCCACTCCGCCAGGGTCAGATCGACGAAGGGCGTCCCCGTGCCGCCGCGACCGGCATTGGCAAACACGCCGTCAAGGCGTCCGTAGCAGGCGCGGCTCGCATCCATCATGGCAACGACCTGCGACTCGTCGGCGACGTCGCAGACAAAGGCTATGGCTTCGCCGCCGAGGGCTTCCAGCGTTGCGACCGCCGCAGCGTTCTTGTCTTCGTTGCGACCCCAGATCACGATGCGACCGCCGGCCTGGACGATGCCCTCCGCCATGCCCAGGCCGATACCGCCGTTGCCCCCGGTGATGACGAAAACCCGGCCCTTAAGATCGATCATGAGTCATCCTGTGGATTACGGGCGAGCGTGGCAGCGATCTCCATCCAGACGATGGGGTTCACGCCCAGCCCGACATGGGAGCTTTCGACCTGCACGTTGCGCGCCTGCGGGTTGTAGCGATCGATCGATGCCTGCCAGGCGACGATCGCATCGCTCTTGCTGTAGATCGAGGTGATCGGTTGCCGGATCCCGGCACGATTACGGGCTTCAACGGCTCGCTCAAACGCATCGACGTCGATGCCGCGTGTGCGGGCGTAGTACTCGCCGACGGCGGTGTACTTGGGACCCCCGAGGATGGGGGTACCCATGGTGATAATCTCGCGCACGCAGTCCTCATTGAGCCGGGCAAGCTCGCGTGCAACCACGCCGCCGAGGCTCCAGCCGATGAGCGTGATCGGTGCTTCCTGCCGCTGCGCTCGCCCCTGCAGGCGCTCGCTGAGCTGTTGCACATAGCGCACCACGCTGCCGCGATTGCGACCCAGTCCCCACTCGTGTGCGTCGTAGCCGAGGAAGCGCAGATACGCACACAGCGGCAGCATGGAGGCACCGCTGGCCAGAAAGCCCGGCAACAGCATCACGCGCCGGCCGTCACCGCGCGGTGCCGTGAGCAACATGGGACTGAAGGCGCCGAGGGAGGCGAATTCGAGGGGCGCGCGCAGTTCCAGCCAGCGCTTGCCGGGCCCCGGTCGCAGGGGCACATCGGATAGACGGTTCATTCAGGTTCAGCATCAGGGCGTCGGCACCAGTGTAGCAGTGTGCGTGTGGGCGCTGCCGCGGCGATCACGTACCCTAGCGGCTCTGACCTTGGTTGATCGGGACGCGTGGGATGTGGAAATGGTTGCTCGGGATTCTGCTGCTCATCGCAGTGCTGCTGATCGGCGCTAGCGCCGCACTCGGGTTGTCGCCCGTAGCCCTGTGGGCAAACGTCGCTGTCGGCACGGCCATGGGCGCCAAGCTGGGTTGCTCAGGACGCTATCTCACGGGTCTTGATGAATCTCAGGTCCGTGAGGACCTCGCGTCCTACTCCGCCGCGCTCGGCGCGGTCAGTGTGAGCTACGATGATGCGGTGGGGCAGGCCCGGGCGCGCCTGTTGGGGCTCGCGCCGACGCAGGCAGACTATCGTCCCGGCCTCGGCTGTACCCTGAAGATCGGCGACACCGGTGCCCTTGATACCGTGCAGGTTCCTGCGGTCACGCGCACTACCGCGCCCTGGCCCGCAGGCTCGGGCGCACCATCGCGCAGCGCGGCGCTCACGGAAGCGCTGGAAGCGCAGCTGTCGCGCGACAATGCGGCCGGGGAGCACACCCGGGCGCTGTTGGTCGCTCGTGGCGGTACCCTGGTGGCAGAGGCCTATGCCCCGGGATTCCAGGTCGACACGCCGCATCTTGGCTGGTCCATGGGCAAGAGTGTTGTGTCCATCCTGATCGGTAATCTGGCCCTGCATGGCAAGCTCGCGCTGGATGAAACCGGGCTGTTCCCGGCCTGGGCGGACGATGCCCGTAGTGAGCTGCGGCTCGATGAGCTGTTGACCATGACCAGCGGACTCGCCTTCGAAGAAGTCTATGCGCCTGGGAGTGATGCGACGCGAATGCTGTTCCAGGCCCGTAGTGCCGCGGATGTCGCGCAGGCGAGCCCGTTGGCGCATGAGCCGGGCCGCCATTTCAGCTATTCCTCCGGCACCAGCAATCTGCTGGCGCGGCTGATCGGGCAACGCTTAGGCGGACTGCAGGACAGCTATGACTGGGTGCATGAGCAGATCCTGGCGCCCCTGGCGGTAACGACGCTCACCCTGGAGCCGGATCCGGCGGGCGAGTGGGTGGGCAGTTCCTACGTGTATGCCTCCGCGCGGGACTGGGCGCGGCTGGGGGAACTCATGCGCCAGGGGGGCTCGCTCAACGGGCATCGGGTGCTGAGCGAATCCTACGTCGCGCACGCCAGTGCGCCGAACGAGAGCGACAACGACCCGCGCTACGGCTACCAGTTCTGGCTCAACAGCGGCGGCGATGCGCTGCGTTGGCCTGATCTGCCCGCCGACGCCTACGCCATGCAGGGTAACCGCGCCCAGGTCGTCATGATCATCCCCTCTGCGGAGCTGGTCATCGTGCGCCTGGGCTGGTCGCCCGGGCGCTATCCGCTCAACGACAACCTGGCTGCTCTGGTTGCCGCAGCGACCGGCCTCACATCGACATAGGAAGCCACCCTGTGCGTCCGTTCTGGAATTTGCTCGGACTGCTGTCCCTGGTGCTCGGCGCCATCGGGGTGGTCCTGCCCCTGCTGCCCACCACACCGTTCGTGATTCTGGCGGCCTTTGCGTTCAGCAAGGGCAGTCCGCGGCTGCGCCGCTGGCTCATCGAGAACAGAACCTTTGGCCCGATCATCGCGGATTGGGAACGCCACGGCGCAATCGCGCCGCGCTACAAGACGATCGCCTGCGTGTTCATGGCGGTCACCTTCGCGGTCAGTCTCTGGCTGCGCTTGCCAACCTTTGCGCTGGCCTTTCAGGGCGCGTTCATGCTCGCCGCAGCGGCCTATGTGCTGAGCCGACCCAGTGGCCCGCGACAGCCCGAGCTCGAGGGGGACTAGCTCGGGCTCAGCGCGTCTGTTCCTTCAGATAGGCGATCAGGGCACGACGATCCTCTGGTGCCGGCAAGCCGACGAAGGCCATGGCGGTACCGGCCACGAGCGCATTGGGACTTTCCAGAAAGCGTTCCAGCTGCGCTGCGTTCCAGGTAATGCCCGAGCGTTGCAATGCCTCCGAATAGCCAAAGCCCGGCTTGCTGGCCGCAGTCGCGCCAAACAGGCCGTGTAGATTCGGCCCGACCTTGTGCTCGCCGCCGGCGTTCAAGGAATGGCAGGAGCGACACTGCAGGAACAGGATGCGACCGCGCTTACTCAGGGCTGCGTCGGCAGCCGCATCCGCGATGGGTGCTTGCCCCGTCGAGGCGCGCGCAGTCGGTTCCGCCGCGCAGGCGCTCAGCGGCAGCAGCAGGGCGCCGGTTACCAGCCAGCGGGTGAGGAGGATGATGGGAGAGGCAATGGCACTGCGCATGATCGGGTGGTCCTTCGGTTGCCGGCCTGCGCAATGGCGCGGCCAGCTCGGCGTTACAGAAGCGCGTCGTACCGCTCACGGAACGCGTAGCCTTCCAGATAGCAGTAGAACAGCATGTCATCGAAATTCACGCCCAGGGAGCGCGAGCGGGGGTCGTTGACCGTATAGGCCACGGATCGTTGCTCGCCGCTGCGGCGAATGGAAAAGTAGATAAAGTCCGGCCGCTGGCTGTAGAACGGGTACTCCTTTTCACGCATCAGGACGTCGAACGCCTGCCCGTCCGCGGCCCGTGTGACGGTGAACGAGCCGCCCTGGCTGTGCAGCGACAGGCCCTCGATCTTCTGGCGGTCGCTGCCTGGCGCGCCGAACTGGGCCTCACACTGGTAGCGTTTGGCACGGCGCAGCTGGTGCGGCTCATCGTCAGGAAACCCCACGTGTCGGGAGCCATCCGAGACAAGGTAGGTAGCATCGACGCGCCAGTACTTGGACTGGGACAGCCACAGGTTGTGCACCGAGTAGCGACGCTTCGCGCCGTCGCCGAAGACGCAGGCCTTTTCTTTCATGCGCCCTTCGAACTGGCCCGCAACGCGCCGCCAAAACACATCGCACTCGCTCAAGAACTGGACCTGCCGGGGCTTTAAGCGCGTCAGCTGCTCCGGTGCCTGGTAGCTGCCCAGATAGCGCTCACCGTCACGGAAAAAGCCCTGCTGCATACGGATCCCGCCGGCTTCGGGATCGGAGCGAAACACGACCAGCCGTTGCCGCACAATCTGCGCCGGATCGTTGTCGCGATACTCCTCCACGTAGAACACGTGCTCGCCAAAGGCCGGCGCCTCGATGCGGCGGTGCAGCGTGTGCAGCCGTTCGTGACGCGCGGCTTCCGGCGTTGCGGAAAGGGGGTCCCGCTCAAACCAGACCTGACCTTCGTTGTCGAACTCCCCTTCGAACCAGTCGGTCAGGATCAAGAGGTCCCGGGCGTAGGGGTCCGCCGGGCCGCTGGCGCCGAGCGCCGTGCTGGCAGCGCCCAGCAGGAGCGCACAGCCGATTCGTGCGAGGCGCTGCCGGACCGTTGCATCGCTTGTCATGGTGGTTTCCGTCCTCAGGTTCAGGCGCGCATCAGCGCGTCGAGGGCGGCACGTTCACCGGATTCGAACGCGCCCTCCATGCCGCGCTCGAGCAGCGCCGTGTGTTCCCCCGCAAAGTGGATGTTGCCGTGGGATTCCCGCATGTGTGCGGCGTAGCGGGAGACCTGCCCTGGGCGCCAGAAGACCCAGTCGCCGGCGCCATGAACGTCCCGGTGACAGGACTGCACCATGACCGGCTCGAGGGCGCCTTTCAGGGCCGGGCGGACCCGTTCGAGCTCCCGGAGCGTGAACGCGGCGACCTGGTCATCGGTCATGAAGTCGTACTTGTAGGCCTCGTTGCCGTTGATGAACGCGATTGCGCTGCTGGGGGTGCCGCCTTCGCCTCGATTCAGGACCGCGAAGCGCTCGAAGGATTCGTCGCTCCAGATGCTGGGCGGCAGGCCATCGCGCTCCCAGAAGGGTGCCTTGAGCAGGAAGTGCACCTGGATCGAGATGCCGTAGTCGATCTCGTCGACCGCCGCGGCCATGCGCGGGTCGAGACGCGGAAAGAACTTCACATGGCGCATGACCGACTGCGGCATGGTGCAGATCACCTGCCGTGCGCGATAGCGGGTGCCATCCATGCAGTGCACGGTGACCGCGTCCCCGGCGTCATCGAACGCGTACACGGTCTTGTTCAACTCGACGCCGTTCGCAAGGCTCTCGGCCATCGCTGCCGGCAATCGTGAGTTGCCCCCTTCGATCTGCATCCACGGCGGTCGATCCGGGTTAGCCTTGGCGCGCTTGTTGTTGAACTCCCCGACGGCGTAGCGACGCAGCTCGTGCAGCGCCGAGGTATTGTCCATGTGATCCGTGTGAATGGTGACATTCATCAGGCGGATGGTTTCGTCATTGAAGCCAAGCGCCTCGCGCAGGTAGCGGCTCTGCGGAATGTCGAAGCGGGCAAACTCCGGTTTGATCCAGGCATCCAGCGGCTGATCGGAGAGCGGATTGTTCTTGTGTGACAGCGAGAACAACATCCGGTCGGGCAGCACCTCGCGATCCTCGCCGGAGAGCGGATTAAGCTTGCTGGAGGCCCAGTCATCCTTGCGCAGATCGGTGCCGCGAATGCGGAAGTATTTCTCTGCGGAAGAGCCCAGGAGCTGCGGATTGATCAGCGGCAGCTTGAGGGTGTTGGCCGTGTCGATCATGCGCGCGTAGTTGGCGCCGATCACTTCTCCCGCGGCCTCCGGTTTGCCTGGGATGTCCATGAGCGTATAGACCCGGCCCCCGATGCGATTGCGGCCCTCGAGCGTGAGCACCTTCAGGCCCTGCTCCTCGAGAATCCGGGCGGCGTGCAGGCCGGAGAGCCCGGCACCGATCACGATCACGTCGATGCCCGCCGGGGTTCGCAGGCCTTGCTGAGCTCGGGCGATTCCCGGCACCAGACCGGCACCGGCGAGTGTCGCGCCGCTGCGCAGGAACCGGCGCCGGCTGAGGTCCCGTGCGTTCGATCGTTGCTGGCGTGTCATGGCTGGGCTCCTGTGGATTGTGTGGCCGGCATCAGGTCCGGCGCTTCGAACAGTTCGATGGGAAAGCCGTCCGGGTCCTCGAAAATCAGGCTGCGCCCGGCTGGGAGCAGGGGGCTGCCGTGCGCGCCCGGGGGTTGTCGCAGCGTAAGGTTCAGCGCTGTGATGCGCTCGTACATTGCATCGAGCCGGGCGGTGGGAAAGCTCCAGAGCACCAGCCCGCGGGCAGGTGGCCCGGCTGTGGGCGCTGGCGAGAGCTCGCGTTGGTCCCCGTGATCGAGAAACACGAGGTAGCCACTGGCGGTGCCCGGTGCGAAGGCCTGAACGAAGCGTTCCTGGGTGCCGGGCGCCAACCGCAGGCCGGAAGGCCCGGTAACCTCGAAGCTGGCATCGCGCCGGATCTCGTACCCGAAGGTGTCTCGGTAAAAATCAATCACCGCATCCGCATCGGTGACGCAGCGCGCAGAGTACGCGGCTGCCCCGATGGGCTCTTCATTGCTCATGGGGCCGACCGGTCGGAACGTCTCCGGCCTACGGACGCCGAGCAGGAAGATGTTCTCCGCTGCGGGGAAGTGAACTTCTGCGGAGGTGTAATCGTCGCCGGCAGGCGAGGTAAAGGTCATCTCCTTAATGCCGACGGCGGCTTCAATGCCGGCATCTTTCATGCGCGCCACCCAGCTTGGCATCTCGTGCATGGGAAATCCCAGGGAGAGCCCACCGGGAAACTGTCCCCGTGGCTCCGGCCGTACAGCGGCTCCAGCTTGGGCGCTGGTGATGACCCGAACCTGCACGTTTCTGCCCGCATCGCTGCGGTTGTAGCCGGTCAGCGTCAGCCCCTGCGCGCCGGGCAACCCCAGGTAGGCTGCAGCTTCGCGAAGGTTGCCGGCGAAGGGGCTCGCGCTGAGTGCCAGCCCCTGCTCGAGCGTTGCGCCGAGGTCCGACTCCGGGGTCGTCAGACAGGTGACGGTGTGCAGGGCACCGACCAGCGCTTGGGCACCATCGCTGCTGGGCTCGAAAAGGTCCTGCATTGCTACTCCGGCACGTCGACCAGCAGCACTTCGCAGTCGGCGAGCCCGGCTCGCAGGGCCTTGACCGCTGCGTACTCATTG
This sequence comes from Pseudomonadota bacterium, assembly GCA_038749065.1. Lineage (GTDB taxonomy): Bacteria > Pseudomonadota > Gammaproteobacteria > Pseudomonadales > Azotimanducaceae > CALHVX01. The sequence goes on from JBCDIK010000064.1 coordinate 7,296, forward strand.
CTGTGCCAGAACGCTTCCGCGCTGGCGCGGTCCGGCCAGCGGGATACGGCGACGGAGCTATAGCCGTCGAGGGTGCCCTCGAGCAGTGTCGCGCCCGGCGCGACAAACAGATACTCACCGCCGAACTGCGCAACGAGCCGGGCGGCTTCCGCGCCGTAGCCGGCGACGAAGCGTTCCCGTTCGCTGATTTTTGCCATGATCATCATGTAGGCAGGCATTGAGCCTCCTCGGGGATCGGATTCGCCGTGCGCGGCGGCGCGGTCAGACGGTCTTCGATCAGGGCCGCCACCGCCTGCGCGTGGACTTCCAAAAAGCCGTGCTGCCACTCGGGCCGGTCGTGCAGCTCGCCATTGCGAATGTGCGCCAGCGTGCGCGGCGTCATGGCGTAGAGGTCATCGCCCGGATTCAGGAGGGTGATCTCGTGCGCCAGCTCGGCGATCGCTGCGGGAAACACGCGGTTGTACTCGAAGACCGCATCGTGCCCCCACTCATAGGCTTCACCCCCGCGCAGCATCTCGGCAAAACTGATCGCCTGCATTTCAAGGGTGACCCCGGTGCCACGGTTGCGGTTGAGCAGATCCCACAGGCGCGCAAATCGTGTACCGGCATGGTCCAGCGGGATTGGTGTGAATGCCTGCTTCAGGGCGTCGAGCTCCGCCTCCGTCAGCACCGCGGCCGACGACAGAATGATGCGGCCCACGGCGTCCGGTCGCTGCCGGGCCACTTCCGTGGCGAGCTTGGCGCCGGCGTGAATCCCGAACAGATGGACCTGGCCGTGCTCACCGCACAGATCCAACGCGTCAACGACATCCCAGATCGCAGCGGCGTAGTCGGCCGCCGCGATGGGCTGCGGTGGCGGCGTTGATTCGCCGTAGCCGGGAAAGTCCGGGGCGATGGCGGTGCGGTGGCGGCCCAGAAGCGGCAGTAGCGCTTCGAAGTTGCGTCCGGACTGGGGAAACATGTGCAGACAGACGACCGGCGTGGCGCCCCCGGTGGCCGGGTCCGCGCGCCGCAGGTGCATCTGCCCGTAGCGGCCATTGACGAAACTGCGCTCGGGCGCTGAGTGGGCCGGTGCCATGGCGGCAGATCCTCGCAGTAAGAGCTGGCAGCTTACATATATGTGTTGATAATGTACATGTATGAGCGAATCAGACCAGAGCGAAGGGGGTCTGGACCCGGAACTCCGCCGCCAGCTCGGCGATGGCGTCCCGGTGGGCGGACTGGTGCTCGGTGATGCGCTCACTGGGGCCCACCACCCCGACCACCAGGCTGTCCCCGCTGACGCTCCGGACCGGAACACAGACCGCTCCGATCCCCTCGACGAACAGATCGCAGCGGCAGGTTGTGCCGTGCTCCGCCAGTTCCTCCAGCACGCTGTGAATGAGTGCCTCATCGAGCTGCTGTGCCTGCGCCGGGTCGCGCGCGCGGATCTGCGCGAGGCAGTCGCGCCGGGCCGTCTCATCGAGTGCGGCAAGGGCGGTGATCCCGGTGAGCGACTGGCCTACGGGCATCAGGGTGCCGTGCTTGACGCTGATGCCCACCAGGTGCCGGGACTCAAATCCGTGGATGATTCTGACCTGCGTGTCGATCCTGCGGCTGACGTTGACCGTCTCCCGGGTAGCCCGGTTGAGGGCATCCATGAACTCCAGCAGCAGCGGCTCCCGCTGCAGGAAGTCCTCGACCCAGCGCAGCAGCCGCGGCAGTCGTGGCGACGGCAGATAGGTCCAGTCGGAGGCGTTGTACTCGGCGTAACCCAGCTCCTGCATGCTTTTCAGCAGGGCGTGCGTACTGGTCAGCGGGTAGTCCAGTCGTCGGGCCACTTCCTTGGCCGCCAGCGGGCGCTGCTCACGCTCGAAGAGTTCGAGGACTTCGAACACGCGGCGCACGGATTTGACGGTTTTTTCAGTCATTCGCGCAGCATAGCGCGTCATCGGGAAGGGGATGAAACCATGAGAGGACGACGGATCGCGGGCTGGCGCCGCAGCTGGCTCGTGTCGCTGCTGATGCTCGCCGGGGCAACCACAGGCCTGGCGCAAACGCCGACGCCAGCGCCGATCCAGGATTGCGAACAGTGTCCGGCACTGATCGAACTGCCCCGGGGCCAGGCCCAACTCGGGGTGGAGCCCTACGAGGCGAATGCCCGGGCTTCGGACGGCGCTTTGCGCACAGTGCGGATCCGGTACCGCCTCGCGATGGGTCGCACCGAGGTCACGCGGGCGCAGTTCCGCGCCTTCGTTGAGGCCACCGGGTATCAACCCGTCCGCAATGGCTGCAACACCTGGGGCAGCCAGCGCATCCTCGGTTATGTGCGCGAGCACTACTGGGATCAGCCGGGCTTTCCGCAATCCGACCAGCACCCGGTGGTCTGCGTGAGCCACGTGGATGCGCACGCTTACACGCAGTGGCTGTCCGAGCTCACCGGCGAGCGCTACCGCCTGCCGAGCAGCACGGAGTTTGAGTACGCAACCCGCGCCGGCAGTCGCGGGCCCTGGTTCTGGGGCGCTCGCAACTCAGATGCTTGCGCCCATGCCAATGTGGCCGACCGCACCTTCCGCCGATACTTCGAACTGGCGCCGGTGTTCCACTGCGACGACGGCTTTGTGCACACGGCCCCGGTGGCGAGCTTCGCTGCCAATCCCTGGGGATTGCACGACCTGCTCGGCAACGCTTGGGAGTGGACGGAGGACTGCCTGCACCGGGATATGAGCGGGGTGCCGACCGATGGCCGGCCCTGGCTGGCAGAAGACGGTGGTGAGTGTGAGCGCCGGACGCCGAGGGGCGGGAGCTGGGTGTCAGGAACGGACTGGGTTCGCGCCGCGGCGCAGGCGGGGGACCGAGCGGAATACCACAGCCAATTGCTCGGCTTCCGCGTCGCCCGGGAGCTGGACTAGCCGCGCCCTGCATCCGGTGAGGCTCGCAGCCAGCGGATTTGGCTCACAGCCAGCGGATTTGGCTCACAGCCAGCGACTGCGGGCATCCAGCAGCGCCTTCATATCTTCCCCGGTCTGGGGCAGGTCCTCTGGCGGAAGATCCAGATGGTCGAGAGGAATCTCCTGCCGGTACTGCTCGAAGACAGGCTGCACCACTTCCAGCGGGTAGCGCGGAATGCGCCGGTCGGCTCGGAACTCGGCGATAGGAATGCGCGCGCTGATGATGCTCTCATCGTTGCTGGGATCCTCGGCCAGCACGTTGCCGCCCGGGTCGACGATCAGGGAGCCGCCGCCGAATTGCTCATAGCCGCTGCCCTCGGGAAAGGTGATGTTCGACATGGCGCTGTAGAAGTTGTTGAAGCGCGCCATAGCCGTCACGTCATCTTTGGAGAACAGCGTCGCCGTGCGCAGCATGATCTCCGTGCCACGCATTGCGAAAGCGGCGTAGACGAAGGCATCGATCTGCACGGTGCTCACGGCGATGTTGCCGAATTCCGTGGCGAGCACGGGGAACTCGGCTTCGATCCCGTAGCGCTCGCGGAACCGGCTGCGAACGTTTTCGACGGTGGTCGTCGGAATTTCTCCGAAGCCGCGCAGGCGTTTCACGTTGCGCGTCTTCCAATAGCGCACGACGACTTCGCCGCTGCGGTCGATGACGGCGTTCAGGCTGAGGATGTGCTGCGGCCAGTCGGGATCGGTCGCGTAGCTGCCGAAGACGATATAGCTGTCGCAGTCTCGCGCTGCCGCGCCGATGCGCTCCGTTTCCGGTCCGGGAATGGTCAGCGTGAACTTGAGCTTCTCCTCCCGGGAGCCGCTTGAGTACCCGGTGAGCGGAAACTCATTGAACAGAATGATGTCCGGCGAGTCGCCCTCGCTGCAGGCGCGCTCGATGAAGGACAGCATGATGTCTACGTTGGCCTTCAGCCCTTCCCGGGGATCCTCGTAGTCCTGCAGGTTACGGACCCCATTCTGTACGACCTTGAGCACGATCTCGTCTTTCTCGAGCGCCCGGGTCGGATAGGTGCCATCGGCTTGCACGAGCGTGACCGCCGGTGGTCGGGTCTCGGTTCCGGGCGTCGCTGAGGTCGTGGGTTGGCAGGCGGACAGGGCGGCCAGCGCAGCCGCAGTCGCGAGGCAGATAAGCAAGGGTCGCGGCGTTTTCACGGCGTAGTCTCCATGGTGCGTCGAAACCGTAGCGCCTTCCGCGGTGGAAAGCGACCGGATCCAGGGGATTGGCCGATGATTCAAAAGATGCGCGCGGTCTTGCTGTGGTCGCTGCTCACCGTGCTGGCCGGCTGCACGAGCCCGGCACCGTTGCCACCGGTCGCTGCTTTCGACCTGGATCGCTACATGGGTCGCTGGTACGTGATCGCGCACATTCCCCCGCCGATGACGGGCAATGCCTTCAATGCCGTCGAAGAGTACGAGCGGGTGAGCGAGCAGCGCGTCGACACTCGCTATAGCTTCAATCGCGGGGCCTTCGACGGGCCACGCAAGGTCATGCACCCCACGGGGTTTCCGGGACGTGGCGACTCACCGGCGCACTGGGGCATGCAGTTCCTCTGGCCGTTCCGGGCGGACTACCGGATCGCCTGGATCGATGATGCCTATCAGGAGGTCATCGTCGCTCGGGAGCAGCGCGATTACCTGTGGATCATGGCGCGTGAGCCACTGCTGGCGCCGGCGCGGATCGAGGCACTCACCGAGCGGGCAGTGGCCATGGGTTACCAGCTGGATGGACTGGAGATGGTGCCTCAGCAGAGCCTCGCCGAGCGGGTGCCGCTCCCTCCCTGGCCCTAGGGCGCTGGCAGCAGCGCGGGCAGCGGCGAGCGGAACACGCCGTAGCCCATCATCCGCGCAGGCAACCGGCGAACGGCCGGCACACGCAGCAAGCGCTGCGCCAGTGCAGGCAGCTTTGGACGCGAGTGATCGGCGCGCAGCACGCAGGAGACAAAGCGTCGCTGGGCGATGATCTGAGCGCGCTGGATGATCCGCGTCGGCAGCATGCGCTCCCGCTGGATACGGTTCAGATCCGCTTCGCTCAATGGCAGCGGAGAGCGCAGGCGGGCGCCGATGATCCGCGCTGCGGCGACGGCGTCCTGGATGGCGAGGTTGATGCCCACGCCGCCGATGGGCGACATCGCGTGGGCGGCGTCGCCGATCAGTAGCGCTCCCGGCGCGTGCCAGCGCTGCAGCCGGTCGACCCGGACGACCAGGGTGTGCAGGGCGGACCAGTCCGTCAGCGTTTCGACCCGGTCCGCCAGCTCCGGGACGAGCGCAGCCAGCCGCTCCTGCAGCATCGTGACCGCGAGGCCCTGGCGCGCGAGCAGGTAGCCCAGCATGAGACCAGCGGGGCCACCACCGGCGACCAGGAGTTCGGGTTGTGGTGTTGCGGGCATGAACGGTATGGACCGGGCGAGGACTGTTCGACGATCGTGCGCTCAGTCTACGCCTGCGCTGAAGCGATGGCAGGCTGCGGTAACATGGCGCTTTCCCTCGGTGCCTGTAATCATGAAAACGCTCGCCTTGCTCGGCCTCCTGGTCGTTTGTTCCCTGTCTCATGCCGTGACCGCCGGCGACCAGGCGCCGGCCTGGCAGGGCACGGATCTGGTGAGTGGGGCCGACGTCCAGTTTCCCGCAGTCCTTGAGGACCGCCCGGCGGTGCTGCTGTTCTGGGCTACCTGGTGCCCCTACTGCAAGGCGTTCATGCCCTATGCGAAGAAGCTGCAGGCGGAGTTTGCGGATCGTGGCGTCTCGCTCATCACGCTCAACTCCAAGGAGCGCGGTCGCGGTGACCCGGCGGCCTATGCGCGCTCCCTCGAGTTCCCACTCATCGCGATTGGCGCGGCTGACGACATCGGTGCGGCCTACGCGGTCGACTTCATTCCCGGGCTGATGGTGGTGGACGGTGCGGGCCAGGTGATCTACCGCCGTCAGAGCACGGACCTGCCCGCCGGCCGCACGGTCGCGCAGCAGTGGTATCTCGAAGTGCGCGCCGCGCTCATCGGCGAGCTCCACGGCAAGGGCTGACGCGCCCTAGGCTTCCCGATCCGCACGCGCTGCCGCGCGATAACGCTCCGCGCGCGCGGCTTTCTCTGACGCTCGCGCCTGCGCGGCGGCGATTGCCTTCGCGGCGAGGTCAAGGGCCACCTCTTGTGCACTCGTGTCGAGCACGCCACGCAGTCGCTCGAAGTTGAGGTAGTAGCGATTGCCCGCCCGATCGCGCTTTAGGAACCCGCAGTCCACGAGATAGCGCCGCGCGGTCACGTGGTCGACGGTGCTGTTCAGTGTCTCCAGCGTTTCGATCAACACCTCTCCGAGCTCCCGCTCCCCGTAGGGATAGCGACGGTGCAGCGCCGTGCTCAGCGTCGCGAGCAGGTGATCGCGTTGCGCTGGATGTCTCGGAATGCGCGCCAGGGTGCCGCCTTTCAGAATGCGGTCCAGCAGGTCGCGCAGGGTATCGCTATCGGATGGGTCGGACACAGCGGGCTTTCGGGTACTCGGGCGGCGCACTATAGCGCAGGCCTGGGCAGCCAGCCGGAAACGGCGGTCTTAGTCATTGGACGCTGGCGTTCGCGCAGTCCCGGCCTTAGGGTCACAGGCCGTTTCCCGCTAAGGAGCCACAGCACCATGAATGAACAACAGCGCAAATGTTTGGAGCTCAAGGCCTTGCATAGCGAGGGGCAGGCGTGGGTGTTACCGAATCCCTGGGATACCGGCAGCGCACGCGTCCTCGAGCAGCAGGGCTTCAAGGCACTCGCCACCAGCAGTGCGGCGCTGGCGGGCACGCTGGGTTGTGGTGACGGCGACATTACCCTGGCGCAGAAGCTGGCCCACTGTGAGCAGCTGGCGGCGAACACCGCGATCCCGATCTCCGTCGATTTCGAAGACGGTTTCGCCGATGCGCCGGCGGCGGTCGCGTTGAACATCACTCGCCTGGCCGAGACCGGCGTCGCCGGGTGTTCGATTGAGGACTACAGCCGCAGCACGCGCACTCTGTTTGAGGCAACACTGGCGGAAGAGCGTATGGCCGCCGCGGTTGAGGCGGTCGCAGGCCTCGACTGCGAGTTTCAGCTCGTCGCCCGGGCCGAGAATCTGCTGCGAGGCGTCGACGACCTGGACGATACGCTCGCCCGTCTGTCCCGCTTTGCCGAGCTCGGTGCCCATGTGGTCTACGCACCGGGCCTGAAAACCCTGGATCAGGTACGGGCGGTGCGCGCTGCGACGCAGCGTCCGGTGAACGTGCTCTGGCCGTTCTTTCCCGGGACTTCCATCGACGCGCTCGGAGAAGCCGGGGCAACCCGACTGAGCCTCGGCAGCGTGCTGTACCAGCAGATGACTGACTGGTTGGTGAGCACGAGCGCAGCGCTAGGGTGAGGGCATCCCCTGCTGCTCGGCAGCAGCAGATTCCTGTGACTGTGCTGCCGCCGTCGGTGGCTGTGGCTGCAGCTCGATGGTCTGCACCGTGGCTGCGTTGACGGCCTCGTCGCTATAGAGCAGTGGAAAGCTGCCGTCCGTCGCCCATCCCTCGAGCAGATTCTGATAGAAGGGCGACCGCGGATCGCCGGACTGGCCGGGGGCGTTGGTCATGGTTGCCGCGTCCCAGTTGCCCACGTCCAGCACCATGCGGAAGGACGCCCCGGCTCGCACCTTCAGGTCTTTCGGGTTGAAGATCGTGTTGTTGGTGGTGTTGCCGCTGCCGCCGCGCTCGTAGGCGGGGAGCGCGAGAGACTCGGCGGCCTCGGGAAAGCGCGCCGCGAGGGGATGCTGAAACTCGATCTGATGCAGATCGCCCCAGCGCCACGTCTGCGGGTCTCCTCCCAGGCGTGTTTCAAGATCTGCCCACGCCGTTCGCAGGGTGCGCAGCACGAGCGCCTGGAGCGCGCTGTCACCGCTCGCCGCGATCAGCGTGTAGAAATCCAGCGGCCGCAACAGGGCGGCTTGCTCGCCGGCAATGAACTCTGCCAGGGCGGGTTCGAAGTGCTGATACAGCCAGACCACATACAGCGCGGCAGCCGCCGAGTCGGCGTTAAGTGTCCCGTCCCAGGCGCGCAGCAGCGCAAGCGCTGGCTCCTGCGCGGGCTCCGATGGCAGCTGGCTCAAGATCCGCTCGGCGAGCAGCGAGCGATAGTCCCGCTGCAGGGCTTCGGAGTCTGCCAGGGAGTGCTTCGGCTGCGCAGCCAGCGCCTGCCGGATGCGCAGGTGCCGCCAGGGTGGAGACCATTCGAACCCGACCGGGTAGCGCTCGATGGGATAGCCCGCGGGAAGGTTCATGGCGTTGGCCGTGCTCGTAAAGCCGCGCTCGGGATTGAACTCCACGGGCAGCACATCCATGTCGAAGTAGCCGTCCCATTCGTAGCGCCCGTCTCCCGGTACCGGCAGCAGGCCATCCCAGTTGCCGCGTCGCGGGAACAGGCCCGCTGGCTTGTAGCCGATGTTGCCGTCGACATCGGCGTAGACCTGGTTCTCGCTGGGCGCGCCCCAGCGATTCAGAGACTCGCGGAACGCGCGCCAATTTTGCGCGCGCATGTACTCGATACCGCCGAAGTAGGGGGCCATGCCCTCGTCCAGCCAGGCGGCGCGCACGGCGAACAGGTGCTTATCGCTCTCGTGGATCACCGGGCCGTGGCGGGTGAAACGGAGCGTCACCTCGCGTGGCTCCCCGTCGCGCACGGCGATCTGCTCGGTGATCGTGCGCAGTGGCTCCGGGGCGCCGGCGTAGAAGTAGCCGCCCCGGTTTTTCACGTACACATACAGATCTTCCTGATCGATGGGGAAGATGGTCAGCCCAAAGGCGATGCGTTCGTTGTGACCGATGCTGATGCCCGGAAGCCCGGGCTCGCCGGCGCCGATGACATTGAGCCCCGGCGCTTTGAGATGAGCGATGTAACGCAGCGATGGCACTGCGTGGCCGCGGTGCGGATCATCGGCGAGGATGGGACGGCCGGTGTCTGTCCGGTCCGGCGCCACAGCCCAGTTGTTGCTGCCGAGCTGAGACATAAATGGCTGCGCCGCGGGGAGGGTCTGAGCTAGCATTCCGGCCTGTCGACGTACCCGCGCCCCCTACCTATTGGTCACGTCGACGTACCCGCGCCCCCTACCTATTGGTCACAC
>JBCDIK010000065.1:0-16205 GCA_038749065.1 Pseudomonadota bacterium
GACGTTGCCGGGCCGGCACGCTTCCCGGGCCCCGTTGAACAGGCGCGCCAGGCTCGCCGTGAAGAGCACGAACCCACACAGCTCATCATCCAGATACTTCTGTACCTCCGCAGGGTTCCGCGACAGCCACTCAAAGCCCGTCGCGGCGGGTCCATCGAAGGCATCATTGGCCTTCCCGAACACCAGCTTCTGCAGTAGGGGGCTCGGATTGCCGCCACCCAGGCGCAGGCGCTCGAACTGGGCGATGCCCAGGGTGATCAGGGTGGCGACAGGCGCCCCAAAGCCCGGTGTCCCGGACAGCGCGACCGCATCCAGCAGATGCCCGTGCCGGTAGAGGAACTGCTGGGCGAGCATGGCTCCCATGCTGTGCCCGAGCAGGACCGTCGGCAGCGTTGGGTGCTCACGCTGTGCCAGCTCCACCAGGTTGCGCATGTCGGTGATGCATTTGGACCAGCCGTCCTCGCCCATATCGCCGGGCCGCAGCGGATCAGCAGTGCGGCCGTGGCCGCGGTGATCTTTGCCATAGACCCGGTACCCGGCGGCGCCGAGTTCCGCGGCGACCGCGTCGTAGCGGCGAATGTGCTCGCCCATGCCATGTGCGATGACAATGTTGGCTCGGGGGGGCGGTGCGCTTGCCGGCGCAGGCCAGCGGATCGCGTAGATGCCCAGCCCGTCGTCGCCGCGCAGGATCAGCTCTGCGGGCTCGTTGAAGTCACTCATGGTGATCGGTCCGCGGGCGCTTCAACCCAGCGTTCCGGTTGCCAGCAGGCGTTGCACAGCCTGGCCCACACCGGCCTCGTCATGCGGCGCCGTCACCGTGGTTGCGGCCGCTTTGACCGCCGCTTCGGCTTGCCCCATGGCCACGGCGGCTCCGGCCACCGCGAACATGGCGAGATCGTTCTCCGCATCGCCGAAGGCGATCACCCGCGCCGGATCCAACGCCATGTGCTCACACGCCTTCTTTAGCGCCACGCCCTTGGTGGCCCGTTTGCCGGTGATGGTGATGATCAGCTTGCCGGTCGGCCCGATGCTGTCGAAGATGTTGACCCGGTCCTGGTAGCGCGCCTCGAGCTGCGCCCGAATGGCGGCGCAGGCCTTGCTGCCCTGGACGGCCGCGATGCGCGGCAACCCGCCGTCACCGACCGCCAGCGCCGGCACCCAGCGCATTTGCGGGCTCATACCGGCGCGGTCCGGTTCCCCATCGAGCTTCAGCAGCACTTCGTCGGACACGGTGACCGTTGCGATGCAGCGCGTCGCGTTGCAGATGTCGTAGAGCTCGCGGGTGAAATCCTCGGGCAATCGCTCGTCGAGCCAGTCTGTGCCGGTCGCGCGATCATGGACCTGGGCGCCTGAGCAGGCGATGACCGGGTCGTGCAGCCCGATCTCATCGGCCACCCGGAACGCCATTTCCTTCCACCGCGCTGTGGCGATCAGCACCTTCAGGCCGGCATCGCGGGCCGCGCGCAGCGCTTCAATATTGGCCGGCGGAATCGATTCCCCCACCAGCAGGGTGCCGTCCAGATCGATGGCCAATGCCGAGTAGTTCATTTGGGTAGTATTGGCGATGCGCCATCGAAAAAGAAGGTCCGCCCGCTCATGCTGCAGATCAGGAACCTGGTGAAGACCTATCCCAACGGCGTGCATGCCCTGAAGGATCTGAGCCTGGATGTGCCCCGTGGCATGTTCGGGCTGCTCGGGCCGAACGGCGCCGGCAAGTCCTCCCTCATGCGCACCATCGCGACGCTGCAGGCGCCGGATACCGGCAGTATTCGTCTGGGAGACCTGGATGTGTTGGCGGACCCGATGGCGGTGCGTCGGCGTCTGGGCTATCTGCCGCAGGAGTTCGGCAGCTACCCGCGCACGTCGCCCTGGGTGATGCTCAACCATCTGGCGGTGCTCAAAGGCCTGCACAGCCGCAGCGAGCGGGTCGACCAGATCGAGGCTCTGCTGAAGCAGACCAACCTGTGGGATGTGCGCCGCAAGAGCATCGATACGTTTTCCGGTGGGATGCGCCAGCGCTTCGGCATCGCGCAGGCGTTGCTCGGTGCGCCGGAGCTCATCATCGTCGATGAGCCGACCGCCGGACTCGACCCGGCGGAGCGCCGCCGCTTTCACAACCTGCTGGCGGAGATTGGCGAGTCGGTCATCGTCATTCTCAGCACCCACATCGTCGATGATGTGGCCGACCTGTGTCCGCGCATGGCCATTATGGGTTCCGGGCGCATCCTCCTCGAAGGGGCGCCGCTCGAACTCGTACGGGCCCTGGATGGGCAGCTGTTCCGGCGCCTTTGCAGCCATGAGGAAGCACGCGCGATCAGCGCGCGGATGCCGGTGGTGTCCACGCGCATGGTGGCCGGCCGCATCGAGGTCCGGGTGGTGGCAGGGCAGGCTCCGGATGCGGACTTCGAGCCGGTAGCGGCCACGGTGGAGGACTTGTACTTCCACACGCTTGCGACGGCGACCGGTGAGCCGGCAGCGCCATCCTCGCCAGAAACGCCGGCGGCTGTGTGATGCTCGAGGTCTTTCGTTTCGAGTGTCGCTATCAGCTGCGCTCGCCGCTGTTCTGGTCCCTGGCGGGCGTCTTCTTCCTGCTGGCCTTCTTTGCGATGGCAAGCGAGGACGTCAGCGTGGGCGGGGTCTCCAACAACATCAACTTCAACAGCAGCTTTGCCATCATCCAGACGCAGTATGTCTTCTCACTGCTGATCATGTTCGCGGGCATTGCCTTCGTCGCCGGTGCGGTCACGCGCGATTTCGAGCACCGCACCGCGGAGCTGCTGTACGCCTCCGGTGTGACGCCGCGGGCGTTCTACTTCGGTCGCTTTTTTGGCGGCGCGCTGTTCTGCCTGCTGGTCGGGGTCGCGGCGCTGCTGGGGACCTTCGTGGGTTCCTTCATGCCCTGGCTCGATCCCGAGCGCGTCGGGCCATTGTTGTCGGGGGCTTACGGTTACAGCCTGTTCCTGGTGATCCTGCCGAACGCGCTTCTCGTCAGCAGCCTGTTCTACGTCGTTGCGGCGCTCACCCGGTCCATGCTCTGGGCCGATGTCGCAGCGCTGGGGTTCCTCGTGCTGTACGTGGTGCTGGGCTCGGTCACGGATCCTGAGCAGCTCAAGCGGTTTGCGGCCCTCGACCCCTTTGGGATTGCGCCTTTCGCGGAGCAGACGCGTTACTGGACGGCTTTCGAGCGCGACGAACAGATCCCGCAGATCGCCGGTGCGATCATGAACGGTCGCCTGCTGTGGCTCGGGCTCGCGCTGGCGGTGCTGCTGGCCGGGGCCGCGCGCTTTCGATTTCGCCTTGGCGGCGGTGGGGGGCGTCGCAAACCGCGCTCTGCGGCACCCGACCGCTCAGCCACGCCAGTGCACCTGACCTTGCCGGCAGCGCAGCCGTTGGTCCGCGCCCTGCCGGTCGCAAGCCCCGGCCTGAGCGCTGCGCTCGCGCAACTGCTATCGCAGGTGCGTATGGATGTGCGCGGTATCGTGCGCAGCACGCCGTTCTACGTGCTGCTGGCCTTCGGCATCTTCAACACCGTGGGCAATGTGCTCGGCACGATGGAGCTGGCCTACGGTACGCCGGTGTACCCCGTGACCCGGCTCATGATCGACGCGGTACGCGGCGCGTTCTCGCTCGTGCTGCTGCTGGTGCTGATTTACTACGCCGGGGAGCTGGTTCATCGAGAGCGCACCTTTCGGCTGAAGCAGATCCTTGATGCGACGCCCTGGCCGAGTGGCATCATGGTAATCGCAAAGGTACTGGCCCTGTGGTTCGTGCTGTACGCCATGCTGGTGGTGGTGATGCTCGCGTGCATGGTCATCCAGTTGCTGCATGGCTACTCGCAGCTCGAGCCGGGGCTCTACCTGCGCGGGCTGCTGGGTGTGACCGCGATCGACTTTCTGTTGCTGGCGCTGCTGAGCGTCGTGATCCAGGTGCTGTCGCCGAACCGGTTTGTCGGCATGCTGCTGGTCCTGCTGATTTTCATCGCTCAGCAGGCGCTGCCCTCCCTGGGATTCGAGCACTACCTCTACCGTTTCGAAGTGCCTTTCGCGCGCTATTCGGACATGAATGGCTTTGGTCATTTCACGCTCCCCTGGGCCAGCTTCTCCGGGTACTGGCTGCTGTGGGCGGGGGTCCTCGTGCTGCTCGCGCACCTGCTGTACCTTCGCGGGGTCGAGGACCGGTTGAGCGAGCGGGTGCGCACGGCCTGGACCCGACTGACGCCTGGGGTGGCGGTGCTGGGTAGCGTGCTGGTGGTAGCGATCGCGCTGACCGGTCACTACATCTATCGCAACACCAACGTGCTCAACGCTTACGAGACGCGCGATGATCGCGAAGCCCTCGACGCGGCCTATGAGCAGGAGTACGGCAGCCTGCGCGAGGCGACCGTGCCGCAGATCATCGATCTGGAGATGGCGGTTGATCTGATCCCCGAGACACGGTCACTGCGGAGCAGCGGCAGCGCGGTGCTCGTCAATGATGGCGCTGCACCCCTGGAGTCGGTCACGGTAACCCTGGCGCGACCGCTGGCCGTGTCGGCGTTGACGATGGACGAGGCGCCCTTTGAGCAGATCGATGCCGCGCAGAATCTGTGGCGCATCGCGCTGACCACCCCGCTCCTGCCGGGGGCGCAGGCGCAGTTGCATTGGGCGCTGAGCTGGGACAATCCCGGCTTTCCCAACAGTGGCTCCAGCACCCGGCTCGTGCACAACGGGACCTTCGTCAACAATACGGAAATCATGCCGCTGCCCGGCTATGACTACAGCCGCGAGCTGCAGGACAACAGCACCCGGCGCGAGTACGGCCTGCCACCGGTGTCCCGGCTGCCCGCGCTGGACGATCCACGATGGCGCAACTTCAATTTCTTCACCGTGTCCCGGGAGACCGCATTCCGCGCCGTCGTAAGCACGGCACCGGACCAGATCGCCATCGCGCCGGGATATCTGACCCGGGACTGGCAGGAAGGCGGGCGCCGTTACTTTGCCTACGAGATGGACAAGCCGATCTGGCCCTTCGTGTCCTTCACCTCCGCACGCTATGAGGTCGTCAAGGAGGACTGGGACGGTCAGTCCCTGGAGGTGTATTACCACAAGGATCACGCCTGGAACGTGCCGACCATGCTGCGTGGTTCCCGCGATTCGCTGGCGTACTTCGCCGAGGTGTTCTCTCCCTATCAGCACCGCCAGTTCCGGATCATCGAGTTTCCCGGCTACCAGTCCTTCGCCCAGTCCTTCCCGAACACGATTCCCTACTCCGAAGAGATCGGCTTTGTGGCGGACCTGCGCGATGAGAGCGATGTGGACTTCGTCTACTACGTGACGGCGCACGAGGCCGCGCACCAGTGGTGGGGGCACCAGTTCGCGCCGGCGCGCGTGCAGGGCTCGGCGGTGCTGTCGGAGACCCTGGCCCAATACTCCGCGCTCATGGTCATGGAGCGCGCCTACGGCGAGAAGATGATGCGCCGCTTTCTCAAGCGCGAGCTCGACCGGTACCTTGTTGGTCGCGGCGGTGAGCTGATCGAAGAGCTGCCGCTGAAGCTGACGGAGAACCAGAACTACATCCACTATCGCAAGGGCAGCGTTGTGATGTACGACGTCAAACAGATGCTCGGAGAGGCCGCGGTCAACCGGGCGCTGCGCGGGCTCATCGAGCGCTTCGGTGGCAAGGGCGCGCCGTTTCCGACGACGGAGCATCTGATCGATGCGCTCAAGGCCGAAGCTAATCCAGCGCAGCAAGCGCGCATCGTGGACCTGTTCGAGAAGATCACGCTCTATGACCTGTCGGTCGCCAGCGCGACAGTGACGCCTGCGGGCGAAGCCTTCGAGGTCACGGTCACCATTGATGCCAGCAAGTTCTACGCCGATGGCGAGGGCCGTGAGCAGGAAGCAAACCTGGCCGAGTCCATCCAGATCGGGCTGTTTCCGGAACGTCCTGCGGATCTGAGCGAGCTGGATCTGCCGCCGCCTTTGCTGCTCGAGCGCAGCGACCTGCACAGTGGGCGGCAGACGCTGACCTTTACGGTGCCGCAGGCGCCGGCCTGGGTCGGGGTCGATCCCTATGTGTACCGTATCGATCGCAACCCGGAAAACAATCTCAAGCGCGTCGACAGCTAGGGCGCGGCCTAGCCCAGATCCATGGTCCAGACCGGCACCGCTTCGGGTTTCTTCAGGTACATGCCGCCGCCCAGCGACTGGAAGTGACGGCTCAGCCGTCGCCGATACCAGCTCGCGGGTCGCAGGTGCTGGGCCCGGTCCGTGCGCGAGAAGTCGGCGATCGCACGATCCTCTGCGGTGATGAGTCCCAGACAGGCCGCGCCGCGGGTCAGGCGCGCAATGTTCGCCAGCGCCCGGGCGCAGTCTGGTTCATCGAGGTAAGACAGCACATCGTGGCAGACCACCAGGTCGAAGGGCTCGTCGTCGTAGTCCACGACGGACCCCTCGCGCCAGCCGTAGCGTTCGCAGAGATAGGGGCTGTACTCGACGCCAACCAGTTCGGCGCGCGGATGGTTGCGCCCGAGGGCGCGGAGCAGACGGCCGAGGCCGCAGCCCAGATCGGCGATGCGGCGCACCGGTAGCTCGAGGTGATTCAGGTACGCGCTGATGAAGGCCGCATGGCGCCGGGCGCTGGCCACAGTGCCGGCGCGGGTGGCCGGTGACTCGTAAAAGCGACGGTAGTAAGCCGCGTCGAAGCGCTCGCGCATGAGGTTGTGCTTGTGGTATGCAGGAGGCAGGGCCGAAGCCTGACCGGTCGGCAGCGAGGAGACAACCCTATGCAGACGATGCCCACAGCCACCGCCGCGCAGCGCGCCGCGCTGATCGAACAGCTCCGCGCCGATCTTGGCGCCGATGCCGTGCTCACGGGGGATGCGGTCCACGGACGCTCTGCCGGTATCTGGCGCAAGGACACCATCGCCGCCGCGGCGATCGTGCGGCCGCGGAGCACGGAAGAGGTCAGCACGGTGCTGAAGGCATGCCATGCGATCGGGCAGCCGGTGGTCACCCACGGGGGCCTCACGGGGCTGGTCAAAGGGGCGCTGACAGGGCCTGATGACCTGGTGCTGTCCCTGGAGCGAATGGACCAGATCGAAGCGATCCACCCGCTGGATCGCACCGCGATCGTACAGGCCGGTGTGCCCCTGCAGACGCTGCAGGAAGCCGCGGACGAGCAGTCGCTGCTCTACCCGCTTGATCTCGGGGCTCGCGGTAGCTGTACCGTGGGCGGCAACATCGCCACCAACGCCGGCGGCAACCGCGTGATCCGCTACGGCATGACCCGGGACATGGTGCTCGGGCTCGAGGCAGTTCTGGCGGATGGCACGATCGTCTCGTCCATGAACCAGATGATCAAGAACAACGCCGGCTATGATCTCAAGCAGCTCTTCATCGGCACCGAAGGCAGCCTTGGCATCGTGACCCGGGCGGTGCTGCGGCTGCGGGAGAAACCGACCGGTCAGTCGACGCTATTCGCTGCGCTGTCTTCCTTTGAGGACCTGGCGCGCTTTCTCAAGCACATAGACGCGGCACTCAGCGGCACGCTCAGTGCCTTCGAGGTCATGTGGCAGAACTTTTACCGGCTGGTCACCACCGCGCCGGCGCAGGGGCAACCGCCGCTGTCGCAGGACTACCCGTACTACGTGCTGGTAGAGGCCCTGGGGGCGAGCGATGCGCAGGTCGAGGCGGCGCTGGCCGACGCTCTGGAATCCGGCCTGATCGCGGATGCGGTCCTGGCGCAGAGCGAAGCGCAGCGCATTGCGCTGTGGTCCCTGCGCGACGACGTCGAGCAGTGCTTTCAGTACGCACCGACGTTTACCTTTGACGTGAGCCTGCGCGTATCTGACATGCAGGCGTACGTGGACGAGGTGAACGCGCGGCTGGCGGCAGCCTATGAGCAGCCCAGGAACTTCACATTCGGACACATGGGCGATGGCAATCTGCATTTCGTCGTTGCCGTCGGGCAGGGTGGGCCGAAACACCGTGCCGCGGTCGAGCGCTGCGTGTACGAGCCGCTGGCGGCGATCGGGGGCTCGGTCTCTGCCGAGCACGGCGTCGGACTCGAAAAGAAGCCCTACCTGTCGCTGTCCCGGAACCCGGCTGAGCTGGCACTCATGGCCGCCCTCAAGCGCGCGCTGGACCCGCAGGGGCTGCTCAATCCCGGCAAGATCTTCGACAGCCAGCCGGCAACGGCTGCCAGCCGTGGCAGCGACGCGGCCTGAGCTGTCGATGGCGGACGTGCCCTGGTATTACCGGAACCTTGCGCAGACGCGTGCGGCGATCCTGGCCGGCGAAGTCTCTGCGGAGCACCTGACCGAAGACTACGCCGCCCGCATCGACCGACTGCAGCCGACGCTCGCTCCCTTTGCCCGCCTGCGTCATGAGCAGGCGCTGGCGGAAGCGCGCGCGCTGGACGCGGCCTTCGCCGCCGGCGCAACGCCGGGCCCGCTGCACGGGGTACCCATTGCGATCAAAGATCTGCTGAACCTGCGCGGCGAACTCGTCGCCAGTGGCACCACGGTCATGGCGCAGCGGCGCGCCGAGTTCGATGCAACGGTGGTTGCACGGTTGCGCGTCGCCGGCGCCGTGCTCATCGGCCAGACGCAGCTCACGGAAGGGGCCTTCGGCCTGCACCACCCGGCGCTGACCGCGCCGCGCAATCCCTGGGAGAAGGAGCGCTGGCCGGGTGTCTCATCCTCCGGCTCCGGGGTCGCTGTGGCGGCCGGTCTCGCCGTCGGCGCCCTGGGGACCGACACCGGGGGCAGCATTCGCTTCCCCGCAGCCTGCTGCGGGCTGGTCGGCCTGAAGCCCACCTACGGGCGGGTCAGCGTGCACGGAGCCTGGGCGCTGGGACCGAGCCTGGACCATATCGGCCCCATGACCCGCTCTGTCGCCGATGCGGCGTTGCTGCTGGAGGTGCTCTCCGGCGCAGACCCCGCTGATCCGCGCTGCCTGGCGCAGCCCGCGCCCGCCTACAGCGCGCTGCCACCGCTGGCGGACCTGCGCGGGATTCGCATCGGCTTCGACGTGGAGTACGCCGCCCGCGGCGTGGAGGGGGCTGTGACCGCTCGGCTACAGGCGGTGCGGTCGCTGCTGGAGGACCTGGGCGCACAGCTCGTCCCCATCACCATGCCCGACAACACCCGGGAGCTGGTCGCTGCCTGGAGCGAAAGCTGCGGCTACGAGTGTGCGCGCGTGCATTCAGAACTGTATCCCGCCCGCGCCGCCGAGTACGGCCCGGCGTTACGGTCACTTATCGAGATCGGACGCCAGACCAGCACGGCGCGCTATCAGGCCATCGAGCAGTCCCGGGTGCGCTTTACGCGCCAGTTCGAAGCCGCCTTCGAGGCGATGGACCTGCTGCTCATACCATCGCTACCGCGCACCGTGCCGCTCGCCTCCGTGGCCGAGGGGAGCGTTGCCGAAGACAACGGCCGGGCGGACTATCTGACCTTTACCGCACCCTTCGACTACAGCGGGCATCCGACCCTGTCTCTGCCTACGGGACTCGAGGCTGCTGATCAGGGTGCCGGGCCCGCGCTACCCCATTCGCTGCAGCTCGTGGCAGCGCTGCAGCGCGAGGATCGGCTGGTGCAGGCCGGACTCGTCGTCGAGCGGGCGGTCAACGAGGTCTTCGGGGGGCTCTACCGGCAGGATCGGTATCCGCCCGCGGCGCATGATCATCGGCGCCATTCTGTCGAGCCAGGAGAGCACTCATGAGTCCATCCGAGTCCAGGGTCCAGGCGAGCCACAGCGGCATCCGCGGCATTCACCACGTCGGGTTGGTCGTGACCGATCTCGCTGCGGCGCAGACCTTCTACCGCGATACGACCGGTCTTGCTCCGAGCACAGATGCAGCACTGTTGCCCGCGTTGGGCATTGCCCCTGAATCGGCACCGACTCCGCAGCTCGCCGCGCTGGCCGGGCCGAACGCGTACCTGGCGCTGCAGCAGTTTGATCCGCCTGTGCCCGGGCCTCAGGGCGGCATGCCGGTGGCCGGGCCCGGCGTCACGCATATCTGCTTCCAATGCCCCATGGGCCGGGATCTGTACGGGCGGATGCGCAAGGCGCAGGCGCAGCCGGTCTCCCGCGGTGATGCGCCGGTCGATCTGGGCGGCTACGGAGTCCACTACGCCTACCTGCGCGATGCGGACGAGCTCATGTTTGAGATCGAGCAGATCGATGACCCGAAATTCGCCGGCGACCTGTGGCTTGCGCACGTCGCGCTGGTCAGCCCCGACATCGAGCGCCTCGAGGCGTTCTACGAAAAGCTGCTCGGTGTTGAGCCGTACAACCGCAACCCGATGCTGCGCGGCAGCCGGGCGGATCGCGTGACTGGAATCGACCAGGTGCAGATCCAGGCCACCTGGTTCAATGCCGGTAACATGGTGCTGGAGCTGTGGCAGTACCTGAACCCGGCGACGCCGGCGCCGGCCGCGCCGGCGGCCTATGCGCAGACGGGCTATAACAAGTTTGTGTTCGAGGTCGAGTCCCTCGATACGCAGCTTGAGCGTCTCGAGTCCCTTGGCATCGCCCTGGAAGGCGCGCCGCAGGCGACATCGGCCGGCCCCTGCGCGTTCGGACGCGATCCCGATGGCAACCTGTTCGCGCTGCTGGAGCTGCCAGCGAACAGCCCGCTGTCCCTCACCCGGCGCGAGCGCATCAGCTGGATGTAGCCGTCGCCGGCAGACGATCCAGGAAGGCTGCCATGGCATCGTTGCTCGCCGTCGGCGCCTGCAGCATCGTCCAGTGCCCAACGTCGGCCATGCGCACCACAGTCAGGTCATCGCAGGCCGCGTCGAGTAGATCGATGAAGCGCGGCACGAAGGTGCCATCGGTCTCCCCCCACAGCAGCAGCGCGGGCGTGCGAATGCGCGTGCCCCGCGCGGGCCAGTAGTCGGCGTCGCCGATGTCGTCGATCGCCGGGATGTTGGCCCGATACCAGTTGATCCCGCCGTCGATCGCGCCAGGTTGCGCGAGCGCCTCGCGAAAGACCTCGTCATCTGCTTCTGTGAAGTGCGGCAACTCGCGCATGGGCGCATAGGCGAACTCCCAGGTGCGGCGGCCGCCGTCGGCGGTCAGTGCCTGGTGCTGTTTGCCGTCGCGCATGCTGTACATGTACGACGAGCGTTCCCGTTGCTCGGCGTCGCTGGCCAGCAGATCGAGCAGCAGGTTGTAGGGTGGCGCGTTCATCACGATGACGGCGCGCAGTCGCTGTGGCCAGGCGGCGGCAAAGCTCCAGGCGAGGGCCCCACCCCAGTCATGCCCGACGAGGATGAAGGGTTCGTCCCCGGCCACCGAGCGAGCCAGCGCATCGATCTGTGCGGCCAGCGCCGGCACCCGGTAGGGCGCGAGACTTGCTGGCTTCGATGAGCGGTTCGCGCCCAGGGCATCGACCGCCAGAACGCGGTGCGTGCGCGCGAAATACTCAAGCTGGTGGCGAAAGCTGTGCCCGCAGGAGGGAAAGCCGTGCACGAACAGCATGAGCGGCCCCCGGCCACCCACGCGATAGTGCAGAGTGATCTCTTCGTGCTGAAAAGAACCGTCCTGCAGGCGGCTCATGAGCGACCGGTCAGGTTGGCGATCAGATCATCGCGCAGGACTTCCGGCGTCAGGGCCTTGGCCCGATCCCGCTCCACCAGCTCCGGCGGCACGTAGTAGTGCAGCTTGTCCCCGTGGTAAGCCTCCCAGACACAGGCGGCGACCGTTTCCGGGCCGAGGGTGCGGGACGCATCGGTGCGGTCGACGTTGCGCTCGGCCAGGTCCCGCGCCTGGCGCTCTTCGCCGCGCACGTAGTGGGCGCCCTGCCATAGGGGCGTCGCGATGATGCCCGGCGAGACATCCGCCGCGCGTGCGCCGTAGCGCGCGAGCTCGACGCTCATGGCTTCCGTCAGCCCTTTGATCGCGTATTTGGTCGCGGCATAGGTGGCCATGCCCGGCGTGCCGAAGGTGGCGGCGGAGGATGCGGTCGAGAAGCACAGCGCATTGTCCGTTTGCTGGAGCCAGGGGAGGGCGGCGTGCAGGCCGTTGAGAACGCCGATGAAGTTCACGTTGACCTGCGCCAGGATCTTCTCGAAGGGCAGCTCGTCCAGGTAGCCGCCGATGGCGATCCCCGCGTTGTTGAACATCAGGTCCAGGCGTCCGCCGCTATGCATCGTGAACGCGCTCATGGCGGCATCGAACGCGGGCTTGTCCGTGACGTCCAGGGTGCCGGTGATGCACCGTTCGCCGAGGTGCCGAGCGAGGGCCGTCAGCGCCTCCTGATCGAGGTCGTACGCGCCGACCAGCCAGCCGCGCTCGTGAAAAAGCTCCGCGGTGGCCCGGCCGATGCCGCTGGCTGCGCCGGTGATGAAAATTGCTCGCTGGGGGTCGGTCATGGCCGCATCCGCATCCAATTGAGCCCGCAGTATACGGCGCGCCGGTCGGCGCGAGCCGATCCCTTGAGTTTGCGGCGAGCCGGTGGCACCGTGGCGCTGGGCGCAAGCTGCGGGTGTAGCCCAATGGTAGAGCCTCTGCTTCCCAAGCAGATGACGTGGGTTCGATTCCCATCACCCGCTCCAGCCGCGTCCTGATCGCAACCGGTGCGTCAAACCTCCAGGAGTTCAGATGGGTCTGGGTCGCTTGGTGCCGCAATCCCTGCAGCCGCTCGCGCGCCGTCTCTACCGCTGGTGGGTGCACCCGGCGCCGCGGCAACGGCTGTCGTCGGCCCAGCTTGCGGACTTGCCAGGCCTCAAGTGCATCGTTTCCTACAACGAGTACGGCGCCTACTGCATTCCCCTGTCGTCGCTGCACCGCGTTGCCGCTCGCCGTGTGCTCGGTAACGACGTCTATGAGCCGCTGACGCTGGCATTCATGCGCGCGCACTGCGGCAGCGGCGACATCGTGCACGCCGGCACCTACTTCGGTGATTTTCTGCCGGCGCTCAGCAGCGGCGTCGCCGCGGGCGCGATGGTCTGGGCCTTCGAGCCGAACCAGGAGAACTATCGCTGCGCACGGGTCACCTGCGAGCTGAACGACGCCAGCAACGTGACACTGACGCATGCCGGTCTTGGCGAGCAGGCGAGCACGCTGCATGTGCAGACCGTCGACGGAGAAGGCCATGCCCTCGGCGGCGCCAGTCACCTTGTAGCCGAGGGCACCACTGTTGGCCTGCAGGAGATTGCGGTCGTGACCATCGACGATGTCGTGGGCGAGGCGCGTGCGGTTTCGATCATCCAGCTTGACGTCGAGGGCCATGAGGAGGCCGCACTGCGTGGCGCGCTGCGTACGATCCGGCGCTGCCATCCGATCATCATCGTTGAAGTCTTGCCAGAGTCATCGCTGCTGGAGAGCGACTGGTTCCAGGAACAGATCCTTGGGCTTGGCTATCGCAAGACCGGAGACCTGCACGCCAACATGGTGTTCGAAGCCGGGGCATCGCGGTCATGAGCCTGTTGGATCGCTTTCGCCTGGATGGGCGCGTGGCCGTCGTCACCGGATCGGGGCAAGGCATTGGCCGCGGGATTGCCTGGGCCCTGGCCGATGCCGGCGCGCGCGTCGTTCTGAATGCCCGACGCGTTGCGGACCTTGAGGAAACGGCAGCGGGGGTGCGCGAGCGCGGCAGCGAGGCGCTGATCGTGCCGGGCGACATCCGGGATTTCTCTGAAGCACTGGCCGACCAGACGCTGGCGGCCTTTGGCCGGCTCGATGTGTGGATCAACAACGTTGGCGGCAGCGATGAGAAGAACGTGCACGCGCTGGCGGAGACCCCCGATGCGACCTTCCGCGCGCAGCTCGAACTCAACCTGACCAGCGCCTTTCAGGGATGCAAAGCCGCGGCGCGCTGCATGGGCGATGGCGGCGCTATCGTGAACATCACCTCCGGCGC
Source organism: Pseudomonadota bacterium (assembly GCA_038749065.1). Classification (GTDB taxonomy): domain Bacteria; phylum Pseudomonadota; class Gammaproteobacteria; order Pseudomonadales; family Azotimanducaceae; genus CALHVX01. Next base: position 13,852 of record JBCDIK010000065.1, read on the forward strand.
CGGTACGCGCGGCTCGCCGATGACCGGTCCCTACGCGGCCGCCAAGGCCGGCTTGATCAACCTGACGCAGACGCTCGCGCTGGAGCTCGCAGAGCGCGGGATCCGAGTGAACTGCGTCAGCCCCGGGCCGGTGGTGACGGAAGCCTACCGCCAGGTTCTGGGGATCGAAGATCAGCTTGAGGCGTTGGCGCGGACCATTCCGCTCGGGCGAACCGGCACGCCGGACGATATCGCCGCCATGGTGCTGCTCTTGTGCTCACCGGCGGGTGCCTGGATCACCGGCGAGCATCACCTGATCGCGGGCGGGCGCACCCAGCGCAGCTACCAGTACCAGAGTAAGGACGACACCGGCTAGCGCGACGGCTTACGCTCCCGGTTGTTCGGCGTTGCCGCAGACTTAGAGCGTCTGTAGCAGGTCCGCGCAGTCCATGCTTTCCATTGCCGCGAGGGACCGGGTGAGCATCGTCCGGCCGAGCGCAACGCCGCGCTCGTTGCCGGGATCGAGCGTGCCGCAGACCGCCACCGGCGTGATCATGGTGATCATCAGGTTGAGGCGATAGTCGTGCAGACACTCATCGAAGCTGTAGCCACGCACGCCGCTGCCGACCAGCACATCGTGGTAGCGGCGTAGCTGCGCAAGCTCAACGTCACCGCGCAGCGCTGCGCCACAGCTTTGCGCGCTGAAGTAGGCGATATCGTGAGGCCCCTTGCCACTGCCGCAGTTCTGCCAGTCAACGGCAATGATGTCCTGCATGCCGCCCTGTTCCGGCAGCAGCATGTTATCCGTGCGGTAGTCACCGTGAATGAACGTCTGCGGGCCGGCCATGGCCAGCTCGAACAGCTCCACGAAGCGCTCGGCGATCTGCGCCACGGTCTCCGCGCTGTTGCCCGTAAACAGCTCGCCGAAGCGTTCCAGGGTCGGCGCCACACCGGGTCTGAATATCGCATCGCGGCGGAAGCGGTTGGCGGCGGGCTCGTTGTGCGGCGTCAGCCAGGGGTATGCCTGCGTGCGGCTCCAGAAACGCCCGTGCAGTTCCCCGGCTCGGGTGAAGGCGCGCCCCATGAGCGCTTCGTCGCAGTCGCGCAGCTGATCCCCGGCGGGCGCGTCCTGGCGATCTTCGAGAATCAGCAGAAAGTCCTGCGTCGCCTCATCGATGCTGGCGTGCAGGCAGGCGGGCACTTCGATCGGGCTGTCGGCCGCGAGCTCGCGATAGAAATTCAGCTCGTTGCGGTAGTAGTTGAGCCCCTTGGCGATGTCCGCGTTGGCGGTCTCTGCTGGGTACTTGAAGACGACGGTCCGCTGCGTGTCGTCGGCCAGCGTGAGCGTGGCGCGGGCGATGGCGGACATGAGGCCGACGCCCTCGCCCAGCGGCGCGGTGTGTACCGCTGTGACCGGTTGCCCGAGCGCAGGGGCGAGAAGCGCGTTCGCCAGATCGCAGGTGAAATCGGTGGCCCGTTGAACGGTCAGCATGCGCGAACGGCCGCCGGTGGTCTGTCCCGCCTCAGAGAGCGCTAGAACCAGGCGAAGTCATCGTCGTCCTCCGATCCTTCCTCCGCGCGGTCGTCGCTGGCGTCATCGTCGTCGGACCCGGTCTCGATGTCGTTAACGGCGTCGATCAGCTTGCGTCGCATTTTCCGGTATTCGGCGTCGCTGATGGCCTCGTCTTCCCGAGCGGCTTTCAGGTCCATGAGCTGTTGGCCGATAGAGACCGAGCCCAGATCGACATGGACACTTTGGGACTCGTTGAAGCAGCCGCTGCTCAGCAGCACGAGCGCGAGTAGCGCAAGGCCCGCGCCGAGGCGGGGAAGGGCGGTGACGGTCATGGCGGTACCCGATTCTGCGTGAGCAGAAAGGGTACCGCACTGAGCGGATAGAGCCAGCGTGATCCTCAGCCGCGGCGGTGGTGGCGGCTGATCATCTCGCTGATGGTGTCCTGCTGCTCCGCAGACAGCGTTGCGCTGAAGTCGCTCCAGGCGCTGCGCAGCTCGCCGGCGGCGCTGGCCGAGCGCGAGAGGAACGTCTCCATGGTCGCAAGGCCCAGATCCACTGAGTGCTGCTCAGCGGCCGCCACTTCCCGGCATAGGGTCAGGCTGTCTTCGCGCCAGCGGCTGGCGACGTCGAGCAGCGGTGCCAGGGCCTGCTCCTGCACATCGTCGAGATCCAGATAGGCGGTGACCATGGCGCTTGCGACTTTCGATGGGTCCCGGCTCAAACGCTCGCAGCGCTCCGCCAGGGGCGCGCTGCGATGCCGGCCGCTGAAGGCCTGGCCACGTTCTGCGCCAAAGACTGGATGGGCGATCGCCTGCGATGGCAAGAGGCCAGTGGCGAAGACCGCGGTGAAGCCGATCACGAC
>JBCDIK010000066.1:0-16021 GCA_038749065.1 Pseudomonadota bacterium
GCCCTGGCCTGCCTCGTTGGAATACAGGCCAGGGCTCAGCACCGATTGCGCACGCGGCGGCGCGGACCAAGGAACCGGTGGCCGAAGGCATGGTGGCGATCCTCGAACCATTCATCGACACGCTGCTGATCTGCACGCTGACCGGTCTGGTCATCCTCAGCTCAGGCGTATGGGTAGAGAAGTTCCAGACCGATTTCACCGGGATTGACACGCAGGTGCTCGATGGTCGCTTCGACGACACGGTGCCTGCTGACCGCGAGCGGTTGTTCGGACACCTCAACGGCGTGAGCTCCGGTGGCGCGGAGGCGCTCGCGCCGGTAACCCGATACACCGGTACCGTGGCTGTCGTCGACGGCAACCTGGCCCGCGAACCGGCGATTACCGTCCTGCATAATCGTAGCGTGGCCGAGCGGGTTCGGGTGACGGGACCTGCGGGCGCTCCCTGGTCAGGTACCTTAAACATCGAGGCTGGGCGCTTGACGGTGCTCGAGGGGGTGACCCTCAGCGGTGAGTCGCTGCTGCACTCGGTGCCGCTCACCATTGCGGCGTTCAAACGCAGCTTCCTCGGTGACTGGGGCCAGTACATCGTCAGCGTGGGCCTGGCCCTGTTCGCCTTTTCCACGGCGCTGGCCTGGTCCTACTACGGTGACCGGGCGGTCACCTATCTGGTCGGGACGCGCTGGGTCACGCCCTATCGCTGGCTGTACGTGGCCGGGTTCTTCATTGCCGCGATCTCCGACACGTCGCTGATCTGGCTGCTCTCGGCCATCACCCTGGCGCTCATGACGCTGCCGAATCTGTTCGGTCTGCTGCTCATGCGCAAGGAGATCCGCCAGCTGACCGAGCGCTACTGGGGCGAGCATCGGCGCGGAGCGAAACTCGAGGGCGAGGCACCCGGCGAAGGCTGATCTTTGTTGCAAAAGTTGGGTATAGTCGCGGGACGCTTACTTTAAGGGTGGGGACCCATGCCGCTGCGTATTACGTTCGATCTGGAAGACAAAGACCTGCGGTACTTCCGCGGGATCATGAAGAAAGCGCAGGAGCACGCGTCCGGCGCCGACGAACAGAGTATCGTCGGCAAGGCCCGGGCCATGGTCGAAGAGGTTCGCGCGAGCAACGTCCCTGCGTTCGTGCGCCAGCGCATCGAGTCCGTCGAGAGCCTCATCGAAATGCTCGAGGACGATGAATGGGGCCTGGAAAAAAAGGAACGCAAAGACGTTCTCTCCGCGCTGTCCTACTTCTCTGACCCGCAGGACCTGATCCCCGATAACGTTCCGGTACTCGGGTACATCGACGATGCGATCATGATCGAGCTGGTCGTCAATGAGCTGCGGCACGAGATCGATGCCTTCGCTGATTTCTGTGCCTATCGCAGCGGCGAGAAGGCCCGTAACCGCAATCAGAACCTGTCCCGGGAAGAGTACCTGGACATCAAGCGCCGCGAGCTGCACCAGCGTATGCGTCGCCGGCGTCAGAGCCGCCGGACGCGCTCGACGAGTTCCGGTCGCACGCGTTTCCGCTTGTTCTAGGCGCGTGCGCTCAGTCGAGCCTTCCCCGGCTCGACGACTTCAGGCAGCACACCTTCAGGGCTGCTGCGGGCAGAGTTCGCAGTAGCTGAACACCCCACGCGGATCGTCGCTGGCCAGCATCACCTTTAGGTGCGCTAGCGACGGGCGCAGCTGCGCCATGACCTCTGGCAGTCGCAGCCCCGGAGACTCGATCCCCACCATGTCCAGCAGACTGGCCAGGAAGGCACTGCGCGCGGAGCGCTCGGGGACGAGATAGTTCACGCCCCAGTCCTCGAGTTCCGCCAGGGCGGCGGCCCGCTCGAGCGCCAGGTCGAGACCGCCGAGGGCGTCCGCTAGGCCGTTCTCCACGGCAGCAGCACCGGTCCAGATGCGCCCACTGGCCAGGGATTCCACCTCATCGGCGGGCAGCTCCCGACCCCGGGCGACCAGATTGACGAACTGCTCGTAGACTTGTGTCAGCGACGCCTGCAGGACCTCGCGGGTCGGCTCGTTCAGGCCCCGCACCGGGCTCAAGCCCCCGCTCAAGGGCGTGGTGCCAACGCCGTCCGAGGTGATCCCGTACTCCGCGAGCGTGTCCTTTGCGCTGGGAAAGAGACTGAAGGCGCCGATGGAGCCGGTGATGGTGGCCGCTTCTGCGACGATCGCGTCCGCGGTCGCCGAGATCCAGTAGCCACCGGATGCCGCCGTCGGGCCCATGGAGATCACCACCGGCTTGCCGCTGACCTGTAGCAGTTCGAGTTCCTTGCGGATGAGTTCCGAGGCGAAACTGCTGCCCCCGGGTGAGTTGACCCGGACGACGACCGCAGCCGCCTGCGTGTCGCGGCTGATCTGGCGAAGCTGCGCGACGACTTCTTCGGCGCCGATCGCGCCGCCCTCCGGTGCGCTGAGCATGATGGCGCCTTCGAGGGTCAGCACGCTGATGTACGGCGTGGTCGCCGGAGCGCGCGGCCCCGCAGCGGCAAGATAGCGTTCGTAGGCGGTCGCAACCGGATCCCCGCCGGCGAGCCGCCCGGCGCTGTCCGCCTGACGTACGCGTGCTTCGTCATCGGTCAGCAACTCATCGACCAGCTGGGCTTCCAGCGCTGCGCGGGCAAGGTCACCGCCTGTTGCGCTGACGGCTCCGGGAAAGTCCTGCGTGTAGCGATCGACCGCTTCCAGCGGCAGATCGCGCTGGCTGCTCATTCGGGCGAGCATCCGCTGCCACAGCTGGGTGAGCGTGTCCCGGGTTTCGATGCGAACCTCCGGGGACATGTCCTGCCGCAGATAGGGCTCGACGAAAGACTTGTAGGTGCCGGCGCGGAACACGTCCACTTGCACCCCGAGGCGCTCGAGCAGGCCCTTCCAGTAGAGTCGATAGGCGGACAGCCCCGGCAGGATGACCTGCCCCAAGGGGTGCAGGTAAACAGCATTGGCTGCGCTGGCCACCAGATAGGTGGACTGCTCGTACAGGTAGCCATAGGCGATGGCCGTCTTGCCCGTCGCCCGGAAGCGAGCCACCGCATCGGCCAGCTGTTCGGCGTGCGTCAGAGACAGATAGCGAACTTCATCGAGCTGCAGCAGGAGCGTGTTGATGCGCGGATCTTCCGCTGCCAGATCCACCGCTCGCACCAGATCGCCGATCGCCACCTGCGCGACCTGGAGCTGGGGGTTGAGCAAGCCCTGCAGCGGATCCGCAAGCGCGGGCTGCTCAACGATCGCGCCAGCGGGGTTCAGCAGCAGCGCTCCAGTCTGCGGCAGGCGCACGGACTGGCAGCGGCCGAACATCGCAGAGACCACGATGGCGAGCAGCAGCAGGAACAGCAGATTGCCGGTAAAGCGCCGTAACCGGGTAATAAATCGGCCGCTGCGCGCGAGCCAGCCGGACGCTGCTGAACCTGTGGCCTGACCGTTGGAATCCATAGAACGCCGTCCCTATGATGCGCCGCACATAGTACGTTGAAGCAGGGGCCATCGCATGACCGCGCCGCTCTGGAGCACCGCCGAACTCGCCGCCGTCCTGGGCGATCAGACCGCGTCGACGGGCGACCCTGTGACCGGGGTCGCGATCGACTCGCGGCTCGTTGAGGTCGGTGACCTGTTCTTCGCATTGCCTGGCGATCCGGGGCCGCGTTTTACGGTCACCACCCGCAGCGATCGGGATGGCCACGACTTTGCCGCTGCAGCGCTCGCGGCCGGCGCGGCCGCCGTAGTCGTCGCGCGGGTGCTGCCGGACCTGCCCCGGGAACGGCAGTGGGTGGTCTCCGATACGCTCGACGCGCTGTGGGCACTGGCGGCGGCGCGGCGGGCGGAACTGACGGGGCCCGTGGTTGCCGTGACCGGCAGCAGCGGCAAGACGACGGCCAAAAGCTTTCTCGCCGCGGCGACCGGCTGGGCGGCCTCCGCCGGCAGTCTGAACAACCATATCGGAGTACCGCTGAGTCTCGCGCGTACCCCCCGCAGCGCACCGGGGGCCGTGTTCGAGATTGGCATGAATCATCCGGGGGAGATCGCGCCCCTGAGCACCTTGGTGCGGCCCGATCTGGCAGTGGTGCTGAACGTGCAGAACGCGCATGCGGAGGCATTCAGTGACCCGGATGGCATCCGCAGGGAAAAGCTGTCGATTGCGCAGGGGTTGGCACCGGGTGGGCGTCTGGTACTGCATGACAAGGTGGACCCTGCCGGCTTGCCTGCTGGTCTGCGAATATTGCGCTTCGGCAAGACGGCGAGTTCTGCCGTGCAGCTGCTTGAAAGCCTGGGCGATCAGGCGCAGTTTCGGGTACAGCAGTCGACCCTCACGGCGGTCGTTCCCGGCGGTGGAGAGCATCGGGCGCTGACGCTCGCTGCGGTGCTGACGGTGCTGGATGCCCTCGCGGTGCCTCTGGGCGCTGCGCTCACGCTGCCGGCCTCGCTCGTTCCCCAAGGGCGCGGCAACCGACGCCTGGCGGGGGGCGTCGAGGTCGTGGACGACAGCTACAACGCGAATCCAGGCAGTATGCTCGCAACGCTGACGGCGCTGGGCGCAGAGCCCGTGCTCGCAGGTGCTCGTCGGTTCGCGCTGCTCGGCGAGATGCTCGAGCTAGGCGCGGACAGCGCCGCTGCGCACCGGGCTCTGCTGCCTGCGCTTGAGCCCTTCGACGGCGTCTGGCTGGTGGGCGAGGCGATGACGGAGCTCGCGGGCTTGCTCCCCGGGCACCGTTGACCCGGCCCATCGGAGGACGCCTGGCCGCTCGCCGCGACCCGGTCGGATGTGCTCCTTGAAGAGCTTATTTCTGTTTTAGGAAGTGGAGATAAGCTATTGATAAAAGGATCGAATCGAGTGTTTTGGCAGTCTGATTTTGCCACGCGTCTAGCAGTGGCCCTGGAGGGCCGTTAGCGCCGCTGGGGGGGCGCGATGCGTCACCGCGGGGACTTTCGCAGAGGCAAAAAAAAGCCCGGGCTGCGGGGGAACAGGCGCCGGGCTAAGTACCATTAGGAGTCACCAAAGCGGCTAGCGCCGCTTTGACTGCCGGGCGTCGAGGGGGAGAGATGCCCGCCAGCAAATGAAGTAAAGCAGAGGATCCGGATCTCGCCAGTGACCGGCGTCACAAAACACCGCAGGGCGTCGAACCGGGTACACTGGCACCATGATTGTTGACGACCTCGGCCGCCGATTCCGCAACCTGCGTGTCAGTTTAACCGCTGCCTGTAACTACGCCTGCACCTACTGCGTGCCTGACGGGAAGCGGCTGCAGGCCGCACGCCACGAGCTGTCGGAGACGCAGCTCATCCAGGCGGTGACACTGCTGCAGGAAGCCTGCGGGATCGACAAGTTGCGGATCACCGGCGGTGAGCCGCTGCTGTCTCCGAAACTCGAGGCGTTCCTTCCAGCCGTGATGCGCCTGCCGCTGAAAGATGTGGCCATGACCAGCAACGGCCAGCTGCTGGAGCGGCATGCGGACTGGATCATCGACAGTGGCCTCAAGCGTCTGAACATCAGCCTCGATACCCTGGACGCAGCAAGCTTCCGCAGCATTGCGCGCAGCGGCGACCTCGCCACGGTGCTGCGTGGCATCGAGCGTATGGCCGCTGCCGGGATGCGCATTAAGCTGAACATGGTTCCCATGCGGAACCTAAACCTGGATCAGGTGGTGCCGATGCTCGACTACGCGCTGGAGCGCGGCTTCGAGCTGCGGCTTATCGAGCTCATGAATATGGGACACCTGCGCAGCGGCAACGGCTATCAGCAGGACTTTGTGGGGATGGCCGAACTGTTGACACTCATCGGCGAACGCTATGAGTTCGTCCGCGCAGACGCGCCCCATGACAGCACCGCCGTCCGGTTCGAAGTACCGGCAACCGGCGGTTTCTTCGGGATCATCGCGAACGAGTCGGCCCCGTTCTGCCAGTCTTGCACGCGCCTGCGGCTCGCCTCTAACGGCGATCTCTTCGGCTGCCTGTCGAACAGTCGCTCACGCAATATCACCGCGCTACTGGATGGCCCGCGGGAGGAGGCAGTGCCGCTGCTGCGCGAGCTACTGGGCGACGCGCTGAAGGACAAGCAGGATCTGCGCTTCCGGGGCGAGGTCACGGTGATGAAGTTCATCGGCGGCTGAATCCCTGCCTATACTCAGGGCATGAGCCTTGGGACCCAGCCAGAAACCCTGCAACCGCGCCATCGCGCTGCCCTCGGGCTGGGCTTTGCGCTGTTGCTCGGCGGTTGTGCCCTGGCGCCCGATCAGCCAGCCGCGCGATTGCTGTCCCAGGCTCGACTGGCGGATGCTCTGATTCTCGAGCGCAGTGATCGCTGGCGGTTCTCCGCCAGCAGTGCCGTGCACGTCCGTTCTGCCAACGAGGCGCCGCTGCCGGGGTGGGAGGCTGCCGCGCTGGCCGGACTGCAGTATGCGTTTCCTCGGGCACAGGCCACGGCAGCGCACCCGGACGGCATCCCTGCAGCGCCGCCAGCCGAGGGGCTCGAGATCTATGTGCGGTGGCCCGCACTGGAAACGCATCGGTCCATTCCCGCCCGGCCCTGGTCGCCCGCGCTGCCGCGAAAACTGGCGCGGCTGTTCGATGCTCACAGTGACGCGAGTATCGGCGTTGTGATCGTTGATGTGGCCAGCGGCCGCGTCGTCGAGCACAGTGAGTTGCGCCTGCGTCAGCATGGCGCTGCGACGGATGCCCAGTGGCCCAGACTGCTGACCGAAGCGTTCAGCCGCTATGCGCAGGCGCTGCGCTCTGGCTAAACTGCGGTCTCCATTGACTAGATCCGGTATGACCAGTAGCCGTTCCGAACCCGATCACGCCCCGTCGATCGAAGCCGTCTTCGAGCGCTTGCGCGCCCAGCTCGAGACCCAGCGTCGCCCGCCCGTAGAGCAATGGCATCCACAGCACGGTGGCGTGCTCGACATCCGTATCTGCCGCGATGGCTACTGGTACTACCAGGGTGACCGGATCCGGCGTGATGCGCTGGTCCGTCTGTTCGCCAGCATTCTGCGCAAGGACCCGGATGGCTACGTGCTGGTCACGCCCGCAGAACGGATCCTGATTCGCGTCGACGATGTGCCCTTCATCGCGATCGATTTCGAACAGCACGACGGTGAACTGATCTTTCGCACCAACGTGGGTGATCTTGTTCTGCTGGGCCCGGAGCACGGCCTGCGCATGGGCGGTACGGACGCGCTGGTTCCCTATCTTCACGTCCGCGGCGGTCTCGAGGCCCGGGTGACCCGCTCGATGTACTACCGACTCCTCGATCATCTGGTGGTTGAAGACGGCCGCGGTTATATCGAATCTGCCGGCGAGCGGTTTCTGCTCGGCACCGTCTGACGCCCCGACCGAGCCTTGCTTGTGCAGGGGCGGGCAGGGCGCTTGCGCGCCCCGTGGACGGGTGCGCGGATTTACAAAACCGGGCAGGGATCGCCTTGACGCGCTAGCGGCTCCGGGACAGAATGCACGCCGATTTTTCGGGCTCGTTGGTGCCCGACTGGCCGCGGATTTGACCGGCGCACGTTGCCCGCAGAGCAGGCGCAACGGTGAGCTGCCGGGACCTGGCGCGGAGCATCGGAGCGGTCCGACAAGCGCCTGAACGTACCTGTTCGATCTCGGCGCATCGCCTGATCCGACCCCGGCCGATGCGACAGTGCATGATCAAGGCAGTGCCCCAACGTGCGGCACTGTGGCGAAGACCGAAATTTTTTTTGTTGAGAGCGTTCTGCTATGAAAGTGATGGTGCCCGTGAAGCGGGTTGTTGACTACAACGTCAAGATCCGAGTCAAGCCGGACAACAGCGGGGTCGACCTCGCCAACGTCAAGATGTCCGTGAACCCCTTCTGCGAGATTGCGATTGAGGAAGCGGTGCGGCTGAAGGAAGCCGGCGTCGCCGAGGAAGTCGTCGCGGTGAGCGTTGGCACCCAGGCGAGCCAGGAGCAGCTGCGCACCTGTCTGGCGCTCGGTGCGGATCGTGCGGTCCTGATCGAAACCGATGAAGACGTTCAGCCCCTCGGGATTGCCAAGGCGCTGGCCGCGCTGCAGGCCAAGGAAGAGGCGGGCCTCGTAATCTTCGGCAAGCAGAGCATCGATGGCGACAACAGCCAGACCGGTCAGATGTTCGCATCGCTCACCGGCATGTCTCAGGGCACCTTTGCGTCCGAAGTCACCATTGACGGCGACAAGGCCAAGGTCGTGCGCGAGATCGATGGCGGTCTGCAGACCATCGAGATTTCCCTGCCGGCCGTCGTCACCACGGACCTGCGGCTGAACGAGCCGCGCTATGCCTCACTGCCTAATATCATGAAGGCCAATAAGAAGCCGCTGGATGTGACCAGCCCGGCCGATCTCGGCGTCGACGTCGCGCCGAGCGTCGAGGTGCTGTCCGTCGAGCCGCCTGCGGAGCGCGAGGCTGGCATCAAGGTTGAGACCGTGGAGGAGCTGGTCGAGAAGCTCCGGAATGAAGCAAAGGTGATCGCATGAGCGTATTGGTCGTTGCCGAGCACGATAACTCGGAGCTGAAGCCCGCCACTCGCGTCGCCGTTGCGGCCGCTGAGAAGATGGGCGGTGATATTCACGTCTTGGTCGCCGGTGCCGGCTGTGCCGCCGTGGCTGACGCTGCGGCCAAGGTCGCCGGCGTCGCCAAGGTCCTGTGCGCTGACAATGACGCCTACGGGAACGCACTGGCCGAAAATCTCGCTGAGCTCGTTGCTGAGCTGGGGCAGGGCTACGATCACATCGTGGCCGCCCACACCACAACCGGCAAAAACTTCCTGCCGCGCGTCGCTGCCAAGCTGGATGTCGCGATGGTGGCGGACATCATCTCCGTCGAAGGGCCGGATACCTACAAGCGGCCGATCTATGCGGGCAATGCGATCGCCACCGTTAAGAGCAACAACGCCAAGCAGGTCGTTTCTGTCCGCGGCACCGCTTACGACCCGGTAGCCGCCGAGGGCGGTAGCGCCGCAGTCGAGGCCGTCGACGCGGTTCACGACACGGGTCTGGCGACGTTCATTGGCGAGGAGATCGCCGAGTCTGAGCGCCCGGAGCTGACGGCTGCGAGCATCATCATCTCCGGTGGTCGCGGTATGGGCAGTGGCGAGAACTTCGACCTGCTCAACGGCATCGCCGACAAGCTGGGTGCCGCCATCGGTGCCTCGCGTGCTGCGGTCGATGCCGGATTCGTTCCTAATGACATGCAGGTGGGCCAGACCGGCAAGATCGTTGCGCCTGATCTGTACATCGCCGTCGGCATCTCCGGTGCGATCCAGCACCTCGCCGGCATGAAGGATTCCAAGGTGATCGTGGCGATCAACAAAGACGAGGACGCCCCGATTTTCCAGGTTGCCGACTACGGCCTGGTCGCGGATCTCTTCAAAGCGCTCCCGGAACTGGAAGCGCAGCTCTAACACCCACAAGAGGTTCGAGTGGCAGTTTACGAACTGAATGGCGGGCAGCTATTGAGAGTTGCCCGGAGCATCAATGGCAAGCTGGAGCAGGAATACTTCAGCCTTGCAGGACTGAACAAGACCCAGGCGCGGGCGGTCGCCAAAGAGGCCGCAGCACTGGACGCCAAGTGGCAGGAAAAGCAGGAGCAGGCACGCGCGAAGCGGCTCCGGGCAGCTTCCACGCGGCGCCGGCACTCCACCGGTGTGCGTGGGATCAACCTGGTACGGCGGCCTTCAGCGGCGTTTCGGGTCCAGGTCCAGATCGACGGTGTGTCTCATGTGCGGGAATTCTCCGTGCGCCGCCTCGGCGCCGAGAAGGCCTGGACCCAGGCGACCAAGTACTTAGCGGAGCTGCGCGGCTACCGCAGCACGCCGAAGGACTGGCGCACCCGCATGCCGAAGATCCCGAAGAGCGCGCTCTAGCGGTCGCGAGCAAGGTCCGGTCAGTGTTCCCTGCGGCTGACGTACCAGGGTACGGGCCGGACGTACTGCTCGACCAGGTGTGCCACGTTGAGCGTCAGCGCGAAGAGCGCCATGCGCACCAGTACGCCGTTGTCCGTTTGCCGGAAAATCGCAAGATTGGGGTTCTCGTCCAGATCTGCTGAGAGCTCCTGTGCCTGGCTGCGCGAGTCCCGGGGCAGGGGATGCATGATGACCGTGTTGGGCTCACAGTTGGCCGTGTAGACCGCGGCATTGAGCTGAAACAGGCCCCGGTAGCGGTCCGCCTCGGCCTGGCTCGGAAAACGTTCCTCCTGGGTACGGGTGACATAGAGGATATCGGCATGATGAATGCCGGCCTCGAACTCGCTGAATACTTCCACCTTGTGGCCGGCGTCCTTCAGGCGCGCCGTGATGGCCTCTGGCGCGGCCAGCTCCGGCGGCGAAACGAGGCGGTAGTGCACGTTGTCGTACAACGCCAGCAGCTTGCACAGAGAGTGAACCGCGCGGCCGTACTTGAGGTCGCCCACCAGCGCGATACGCAGCCCGTCAACGGTCTTCGCGCGTGAGGCCATCTCCTTGCGAATCGTATACAGGTCAAGCAGCGCCTGGCTCGGGTGCTCGTTGGGGCCGTCACCGCCGTTGATCACCGGTACCCGGCTGGCTTCGGCGAATTCCTGCACCGCGCCAGCCTCCGGGTGGCGCATGACGATGATGTCGCTGTAGCCGGACAGCACGCGGGCGGTATCGTGCAGCGACTCGCCCTTGGTGAGCGAGGACGCCTTGACCTCGGCCGTCTCGCGCACCTGGCCACCCAGCAGGTTGAAGGCGCTGCCGAAGGAGACCCGGGTGCGCGTGCTCGGCTCGAAGAACATGTTCGAGAGGATGGCCCCTTCCAGCACGCGGGTCATTCGTGCCCGGGCAGCAAAGGGAGCCATGAGGTCCGCGGTGGCGAAGATCTGCTCGACCGCGCTTCGATCAAACTGGTCCACGGATAAGATATGGGCGCCGGTAAAGTCCACGGTCTCTGCTCTGTCTGCGGGCGCGCCTATACTAGGCGCTTACCGGGAAAAAGGTGACTGTCGCGCATGCATCGCTTCGCTAACGCACCCGTCTGGGTGCTGCTGCTTCTGTGCCCGGGGTTGCTGGCTGCACAGCCCGACCTGCGGCAGCGCATGGGCGAGGAGACCTTCCGGGCGAGTGGGCTGCATCGCCTGTCACCGGCGGAGCTGGCGCGCCTCGAGCGCTGGCTTGACAGCGCAGGCGACGGCGCCGCGCCGACGACCTTGGCATCCGCCGGTGCCGCACCAGCGCAGTCGCCTGCTTTAGTACCCACCCAACCGCCGCCGTTGAAGCAACCGCGGCTGGACCAACCGCTGCAGCCGCTGGCGATTGGAGTCGATCAACTCGCGCCCGAAGCCGTTCCGCTGGCGACCCGGATTCGCACCCGCATCCGCGGGGAGTTCGAAGGCTGGACGGGCAAGACGCTGTTCCGGCTGGAGAACGGGCAGATCTGGCGACAGCGGATCGGCGGTCGCTACCGATTGCGCCGTACCGCCCCGGAGGTCGAGGTCTTCAAGGGACGGTTCGGCTACTACCTCAAGCTGCTGGAAACCGGCCGGCAGGTGGGGGTCCGAAGGGTCAAATAAGCTGCGCTAAGCGGCCATTGAATCCAGCTCATCCGGAAAAGTTCCGCTTGTTTGTCAATTCGGCCAGATTTGACTGAGGCGGCGGCCTTCACGTACGTTTCACAATTATCTGTAGGGTCCCGCTGACTCAAGGCGGTGTCCTGCAGGCCGGCATTTGAGCCAAGCGCCAAGATAGGCGCGGTTCCCGCCGGCACCAATCAATACCAGTTGGGGAAATCTATGACTTCAAACAAGCCAAGCTTGGCGTGGCGCTGTGCCATGCTGGCGCTGTGCTTCAGTGCACTGGCGGTCGCTCCGCCTGCGCTGGCGGCCGACGGCGACGACGAGGACGAAGCGTCTATCGAAGAGGTGGTGGTGACCGGATCGCGGGTCCGGCGTTCTGACTTTACATCGTCGAGTCCGATCACGGTCATTACCGGCCAGTCGATCCTGGAATCCGGCTTCGGTGACCTGGGCGAGGCCCTGCGTAACCAGGTCGCAGCGGGAACCGCGGGCTTCAACCAGTCCAGCATTCTGTCCGGCGGCGGTTCGACCTCCGTGGATCTGCGCAACCTGGGTGCGAGCCGGGTGCTGGTGCTGATCAACGGCAAGCGGGTCGCGAGTTTCGCTGATGCGCTGGCGAACCAGGCCACGGACCTGACCTTCCTGCCAAACGCTCTCATCGACCGCGTCGACATTCTTCGGGACGGTGCCTCTGCGGTGTACGGCTCGGACGCGATCACCGGCGTGGTCAATATCATTCTGAAGGAAAGCTTCGAGGGGATCGAAGCCGGTGCGACCACCGGGATCTCCGGGGAAGGGGATGCGGAGTACCACGCCGCCAACTTTGCGATGGGAACCAGCAGCGACCGCGGCTCGATCATGATCGGCGGCGAATACCGTTATCAGAACAATCTGGAACAGACCGAGCGCGATTGGTCGTTCCCGAACATCACTTCGCTGAGCGCGGCAGGCACCAACAACGGCAGCTTCTTTCACCCGGGCGGTATCTTTCTGGGCGACGGCGGTGCGCTGTTTTGCACCGTGCCCCGGGCCTTTGGTGGCGATGAGCGCACCAACGATCTCGCCAACTGCCCGTCATTGCAGGCGCAGAGCAATCCCGGTGAGCTCGCTCGCTACGACTACGGCCTGGAGCAGGACATCTTCAACAGCTTCAAGATCTTAAGCGCTGGCGCTTACGGCACCTACGAGATTACCGAGGGGATTCAGGGGTTCATGGAGCTGCAGTACGCCAAGCGCCGCAGCGAGTTCAATCTGGATGGCAACCCGGGTTCCTTCGGTACGCCTGGCGTGCCGAATGGCTGGCGTGTGCCGTCGACCAACCCGAACAACCCCACGGGGCAGGATGGCCTGTTCCTGGTGCGGCCCAGCAGCACGATCGGTATCCGCGCCAACGAAGCCGAGTCCGATACGCTCCGGATCGTTGGCGGGTTGCGCGGCGAAGTGGTCAACGAAGACAACTTCCTCGATGGCTGGAGCTGGGAAGTTTCCTGGCTGTACACCCGCGTCGATGCGAACCTGCGCACCGACTCCGTCTGGAACCTGCTGCGGGCGGTGACCATCTCCGATCCTGACCTGTGTGCGGCCGATCTGATCTGTCAGCAGGTGGTCAACCCGAGCGGCGCCCTCGATACCTTCCGGCCCGGCAACTGGACCGAAGACGAGATTCAGTACATGCGGCAGAGCACGCTGGCCAGCAACGTGTTCCAGACCAGCGGCTGGTTCGCCAGCATGACGGGGCCCCTGTTCGAGCTGCCCGCGGGTGAAGTGCAGGTGGCCTTTGGCTTCGAGACCCGCACGGAAGAAGGGGTGGCCAAGCCGGACTCGGTGACCGAGGCCGGTGAGTCCGTTGCGAACCAGACGTTCACCACCCGCGGTTCTTTCACGGTCGATGAGTTCTTCGGCGAACTGGATGTGCCCGTGCTGCGGGATGTGCCGTTCGCTCAGAGCCTGACGCTGAACGCGCAATACCGATGGTCCGACTTTGATACCTTCGGCAGCGAGGACGTGTACCGTTTTGGTCTGAACTGGCAGATCACTGACGATGTGCGGGTTCGCGCGGGCATCAGCACCGCGTATCGCGCGCCCCAGGTGACGGACCTGTTCGGTGGCGGCACGGTCAGCTTCGACTTTTTCACGCATCCCTGCATCGATCCGGCAGCGACCGGCGTCATCGCGGACAACTGTGCACTCGCTGGGATTCCCCTGGGCACCCCTCAGGCCGGTGGCGGCCAGTATGCGGTGCTGTCCGGCAGCAACCCGAATCTCGAGCCGGAGACAGCGGATACCTCAACGATCGGCATCGTGTTCACGCCGTCGTTCCTCGAAGGCTTTTCCCTGGCGATTGACTACTGGGACATCGAGGTTACCGATCTCGTCAGCCGGAACACCTCCGACTCGATCGTCGATGCCTGCTTCGAAGACGCGCCCGGTCTGACGGCGCCTGAGTGTTCGCAGTTCCGGACCACGCTGCTGCCCTCTGGTGGTCTCGTCATCCGTGACCTGGTGAACCAGCTCGAGAACCTCGACTCCGTGTCGACAGACGGCTACGACATGAACATGCGCTACGAGTTCGACGGCTTCGCCGGCACGGTCTGGGACTTCAACCTGCAGGGCACCTACGTGAAGGAAAACACCTTCTACCCGGGTGCGGGCGGCGCCGATGACCGTGGCTCCATTCCGCGGATCCGTGGACGCTTCGATGCGCGTGTCGACTGGAATGCTTGGGACTTTGGCTGGGCGATCCGCTATATCCACGGCATGGATGACCCGCGCTTCGACGGCAACAACGTCCTTGGCTACTCCGGTCCGAGTTCGCACACGGAGCACGACGTCCGGGTGGGCTTCAACCTGGATCGCTACCGCGCGGTGTTCGGTGTGAACGACCTGTTTGATAACGACCCGCCCTACGTGTTCTCCACGGGCAACAACACGGACCTGTTCCTGTACGGGTCTATCGGCCGCTTCGCGTTCCTGCGTCTTTCGGCCAACCTCTAGGCATACCCTAGAGATCCGGGGCTGATGCGAAAAGCCGCTCTTCGGAGCGGCTTTTTTTACGCGTGATGCGCATCGGAACCTTTACTGCGCGGCCCTGCCGGCCGCGGCTGCAGACGCCTCAGCGATCCTGAGCGGGGCGTTGCGTGCCCGGAGCGAGGCGCGCCCAGAGCGCGAGCACGGAGCGATAATTTTCCCGGTTGGAGGGGTGTAGCGCGAGCCAGCGATTAAACGCCATCCGGTCCGAGTCCGTCAGATCCGCCGCGTTCAGGCGCGCGAACCAGCCGAGCGCCTGGGCTTCCGAGAGACTGGAAACGCGACGCTGCGGCGCGATGGTAGCGGTGGCTGCGGGGTGGGCCATAAGGTTGAGGAGCCGTTCACCGGGATTGCCCCTGTAGAACGATTGGCGCTGGTCGCCCCTCAGCGGCGCCTCGTGACGGTCCGTTTCGGCTGTTTCAACTCTGATTCAGAGTGTTTCTGAAATGCTTCAACGCCTGGATGATGTACTTCTCGACCATGGACGTTGAGACGCCCAGCCCCTCGGCAATTCGCGGATAGGACAGTCCGCTGACCCGGTGCATGACAAACGCCTGGCGGCACTTGAGCGGCAGCTGGTGTAGCGCCTTCTCAATCAGAGCAAGTTCCTCTCGTCCTTGCATGGCCTGCTCGATGGTCGGGGACTCATCCCGTCCCAGGTCGGAAGCTTCCTGCTCCAGGTAGCGTTGTTCGACAGAGGCTCGACGCGCCCGATCAATGGCCAGGTTGGACGCTGTCTGGAAGAGGAACGCTTTGGCGTTCTGCAGGGTCTCGGGCTCGGGCAGACGGTAGAACCGCAGCCAGGCCTCCTGCGCGATTTCCTGTGCCTCTTCGGGATTGCGAAAGCGTGCCGTCAGATACTTGACGAGCGGGGTCGACTGAGCCTCGTACAGCTCGCGCACGAACGCACCCTTGAGGCCTTCCGGGGCCGCTGGTGTGTTACCGGGAAGGTCGGAACCTTGCGCGGGAGTGGATGCACTAAGTCGGGGCATGGGTCGGATCGCGACACCTTGATCAGATTGTCGTTATGCAGATGGCCATCGGCCGCGCCGATCCGGGTGGGTGTGCCCGCCATCTGGCCAGACCAAGGTAGGTCCGGCAGCGCGGAAGATACCTTATGGTCTGGCTGCCGTACACCAGAAATTCGTGGTTGTCGGGCCACGCCGTTGGCCGATCTGGCCTGCGCCGGGCCGTGAAACTGCGGCCGACTTCCCGCGGGCGCGGGCTAGCCCTGCTATCATTCCCGCCACTCGGGCCGGCCCGCGCAGGCCAGCCGGGCTGCGCGTTTGCCCGCAATCAGGGAACCCTTTGCCGGCGTCGCACTCCCAAGCCTGTCGACCGGGCGCAAGGCGCGCTCTGGACGCCCCGGGATGACCGCCCGACCGCTATTCATGGATGCAGCGCATATGAGCGAGATGTTTGACGACAAGATGCCCGGGGCCGATGACCCAGTCCCTGCGGTTGAAGCGGGCGTCGCTGTCGA
>JBCDIK010000067.1:0-15760 GCA_038749065.1 Pseudomonadota bacterium
AGTGGCGGCGGAGGTCGAGGAGATCATCGGCCTCGAAACCGATGACATCATCGCCTGCTCCGCCAAGACCGGGGTTGGTGTGCCGGACCTTCTGGAGCGCCTGGTCAGCCAGATCCCGCCGCCGGAGGGCGACCGCGAAGCGCCGCTCCAGGCGCTCATTATCGACAGCTGGTTCGATAACTATCTGGGTGTCGTCTCGCTGATTCGCATTGTCCAAGGCACGATCCGCAAGGGCGACAAGTTCATCGTCAAGTCCACGGGCAAGACCCACAGTGCAGACGAGCTCGGTCGCTTCACGCCGAAGCGCGCCCCCAGTGGCGAGCTGGCCGCGGGCGAGGTCGGCTATCTGGTGGCGAGCATCAAAGAGATTCGCGGCGCGCCGGTCGGCGATACGCTGGTGAGTGTCGGCAATGCGGATGTGCCGCAGCTTCCGGGCTTCGCGCAGGTCAAGCCACAGGTGTTCGCCGGGCTGTTCCCCGTGAGCAGCGAAGACTTTGAAGACTTTCGCGAAGCGCTCGCCAAGCTCACGCTGAACGATGCGTCGCTGTTTTACGAGCCCGAGTCCTCGGATGCGCTGGGGTTCGGTTTTCGCTGCGGTTTTCTCGGCATGCTGCACATGGAGATCGTGCAGGAGCGCCTGGAGCGAGAGTACGACCTGGACCTGATCACCTCGGCGCCGACGGTGGTCTTCGAGGTGGAAAGCGCTGAAGGCGAGCTGGTACGGGTGGATAACCCCTCAAGCCTGCCGCCGAACTATCGCGCGATGCGCGAGCCCATCGCCGAAGTCAACATTCTGACGCCGCAGGACTACGTGGGTAGTGTGATGACCCTGTGCGTGGAGCGGCGCGGCGTGCAGAAGAACATGCAGTTTTCGAGCGGCCAGGTTTCCATGACCTGGGAGATGCCCATGAACGAAGTTGTCATGGACTTCTTTGATCGCCTCAAGTCCGTCAGCAAGGGATTTGCCTCCCTGGACTACAGCTTCGCACGCTTCGAGCAGGCAAACCTGGTTAAGCTCGATATCCTGATCAATGGCGACCGCGTGGATGCGCTGGCCTGCATCGTGCATCGCGATGACGCTCAGTCCCGGGGTCGGCAGCTCGCTGAGAAGATGAAAGAGCTGATTCCCCGGCAGATGTTTGATGTGGCGATCCAGGCGGCCATCGGCGGCCAGATCATCGCGCGGCAAACGGTCAAGGCCCTGCGCAAGAACGTGACGGCCAAATGCTACGGGGGCGACGTGACGCGCAAGAAGAAGCTGCTCGAAAAGCAGAAGGCCGGCAAGCGGCGCATGAAGCAGCTGGGCAGCGTCGAGATTCCCCAGGAAGCGTTCCTGGCAGCGCTGAAGGTGGAGCGCTAGCGTGGACGTCGATTTTCCTCTGATTCTCACCTGGGCGGTGCTCATCACCGGCGGTATCTGGCTGTTCGACGCGTTCGCACTGCGCCCAAAGCGCCTCAAGGCGGTGACCGCCGGAACCGGGGAGGGCGCGGACGCGAGCTCAAGCTCGGAGGGTTTTGAGGCGGCGGCGCGCGAGCCGCTACTGGTGGAGTACGCGCGTTCGTTCTTCCCCGTGCTCCTGATCGTGCTCGTGCTGCGCAGCTTCGTTGCCGAGCCCTACCAGATTCCATCGGAGTCCATGGTCCCGGCGCTGGAGGTCGGGGACTTCGTGCTGGTCAACAAGTACGCCTACGGGCTGCGCCTGCCGGTGCTGAAGACCAAGATCCTCGATGTCGGCCTGCCCCAGCGCGGCGACATCATGGTGTTCGTGCCACCGGGGGACGACCGCTACTTCATCAAGCGGGTGATCGGCGTGCCCGGAGACCGTATCTCATATCGAAACCGACGCCTCACCATCAACGGTGAGCCCCTGGCGTACGATTTCGTCGAGGAGCTGCAGCAGGCGACCAGCCACGGGGTGCTGCGCATCCGTGCCTACGAAGAGCGCCTCGGCGACCGCAGCCGGATCGTGTACAACTATCCCCAGCTGCGCGTCGCTCAGCCGCGGGAGTGGGTGGTGCCCGAGGATGGGTACTTTATGATGGGCGACAATCGTGGCCGGAGCGAAGACAGCCGCAAGTGGGGCTTTGCGCAGGAAGCCGAGATCGTCGGTAAAGCCGTCGCGATCTGGATGCACAAGGAGCCCGGGCTGCATCTGCCCACCTTTGCACGCAACCGCTGGTTCACAGCGCAATCGGAGGCCAGCCCATGACGAAGCGCGCCGCTCTCTATTCACGGGCCCCGGGGAGCTACCGCGAGCGCGGGCTGGGCTTGTGGGGCTACGTCGGCATACTGGTGCTCATCGGGGCGACCGCCACCCTGGGACTACGCCTCGGCCCGCACTTCCTCACCTTCAACGCGATCAAGGGCATCCTGTCGGGGTTGTCCTCAGATCCCGTCCATCAGATGGACAAGCGCGCCATTCGCGAGCTGATCGAGAAGCGCTTCAAGATCAATAGCCTCTATGATCTGAAGGTGCGCGAGATCATCCGGATCGATCGCACCAAGGAACAGACCCTCCTGGTACTGGACTACGAGACTCGGGATAGCCTGCTGCTCAACGCAGACGTCGTGCTGAAGTTTCATGAAGAATTCCCCTTCGAGTAGCGACGAGGACCTGCAGCGACTGGAGCAGCGCATTGGCTATGCGTTCCGTGACCGGTCCCTGCTGCAGCAGGCGCTGACACATCGCAGCGCGGCACGGACCAATGCGTCCGCGCACAACGAGCGGCTTGAGTTTCTCGGTGACGCGGTGCTCGGCCACTGCGTTGCCGAGCACCTGTTCCGCGCCCTGCCCACGGCCGCTGAGTCGGAGATGACCCTTAAGCGGGCCTCCCTGGTCAGGCGTGAGACCCTGGCGGAGAGCGCACGGCAGATCGATCTGGGCCCGGTGCTGCGCCTGGGCGGCGGTGAGCGTCGCAACGGGGTGGATCGCCAGGACTCGGTGCTGAGTGACGCGCTCGAAGCGCTGATTGGAGCCGTCTATCTGGACAGCGATCTGGTTGAGGCACGGGCACTCGTGCTGCGGTTGCTCAGCGACCACCTGCAGGCGCTCGCAAACCTGCAAACCAAGGACGCGAAGACCCTGCTGCAGGAGTTCATGCAGGGCCAGGGGCTAGCGCTGCCGCGCTACGAGGTCGTCGGTACGGCGGGTGCCCTGCACGAGCAGACCTTCCACGTGGCCTGTGTGCTCGATGCCCTGTCCCAGCGGGGGGAAGGGACCGGCAGCAGCCGTCGTGAAGCCGAGAAGGCTGCGGCCGCGCAGCTCCTGGAACGCCTCGATGTCTGAAGCACCTGACATGCGCTGTGGCTATGTGGCCCTCGTCGGCCGCCCCAACGTGGGAAAGTCTACGCTGCTCAATCGCATGCTCGGCATGAAGTTGGCGATCACCTCCCGCAAGCCCCAGACCACGCGGCACAACCTGCTCGGCGTCGATACCCGCGGGCAGGACCAGATCCTGTTCGTCGATACGCCGGGCATTCACGATCCGAAAGCCCGAGCCATGAATCGCTACATGGTGCGCAGCGCCTTAAGTGCCCTCGACGATGTCGACCTGATTCTGTGGCTACTCGAAGGTGAGCGCTTTACCAATGCAGACCAGCGTGTGTTCGAGCACCTGCAGCGGGCGCAGACGCCGGTTGTCGTCGCGCTGAACAAGATCGATCTGCTGCCGCGCAAGGACGCGCTGCTGCCGGCTATGGAGCGACTGTCGCGGCTGGGAGACTTCCTCGCGATCGTGCCGGTTGCGGCCGTCAGCGGCGAGGGTCTGGATGCCCTGAGGCAGGTGATCGTTGACGCCCTGCCGAAGCGCCCCCATCTGTTTCCGGAAGATCAGGTCACGGATCAGTCCGAACGTTTCCTGGCGGCGGAAATTGTCCGCGAGAAGCTGACCCGCAGGCTGGGGGACGAGCTGCCCTACGAGCTTGAGGTCGGGATCGAGCACTTCAAGGAATCGCCCTCAGGTGTCGATATTGCTGCCAACATCTATGTCGAGAAAGCCGGTCAGAAGCAGATCGTGATCGGCCGGGGTGGCGAGAAGCTCAAGAGCATCGGCACGGAGGCCCGCGAGGCGATCGAAGCGCTGCTGGGACAGCCTGTTATGCTGCGCCTTTGGGTCAAGGTGCGCAGCGGCTGGTCGACGGATCTCAAGGCTCTGCGACAGTTGGGCTATGGCAAGGATTGAGGCGCAGCCGGCGCTCGTTCTGCATACGCGTCCTTACCGGGAGAGCAGTCTGCTGGTCGACCTGCTCACCGCGCGGCATGGAAGAGTCGCCGCCGTCCTCAAAGGCGGTCGAGCCCGGCTGCAGGTGTTCTCGACCTTTCAGGCAACCTGGTATGGCAAGGAACTCGTGACCCTGGCAACACCGAACGATGTACGCGTGCACTGGCTGACCGGCTTAGGCGCGAGCGCCGGGTTGTACCTGAACGAGGTGCTGGTGCGCACATTGCGTGAACGGGAGCCGGTGCCTGAGCTGTTCGCGTTGTCCTGCTGGGCCATCGCCGAGCTGGTCACGGCGGATCGCGCTCGCGTTCGCACGGTGCTGCGGACCCTCGAGCGACGGCTGTTGCAAACCCTTGGCTACGGCATCGATTACGCGCGCGAGTTGGGAACCGGCACTCCGATTGAGCTCGAAGCCTGCTATCTGCTCCAGGACAGCAGCGGCTTTGTGCCCGTCAGTGAGGTGCCCGAGGACAGTCGCTCGCGACTGAGCCAAAGGGGCTTTGCGCAGTCCGCAGCGGGGCTGTTGCTCACCGGTGGGATGATCGACTCGATTGCGGCGGAGCACTATGAAGATGGCGCCACCGCCGCCGCTGCGCGGCGCCTGTATGCTCGGTGTCTGCAGCCGCTGCTTGGGACGGCACCGCTGAAGAGCCGGGAACTTCTGCGGGGAATGGCCTCATGAGCACGCAGGCGCCCAGCCAGGCCGCCACGCGCAAGAGCCGCCGGCCTACGGAAGTGCTGCTCGAGGTCGATGGGCTGACCGCCGACGGGCTGGGTAGCGCGACCCACGGCACGCGGCAGGTCAGTATCAAGAATGCTTTACCGGGCGAAGCGGTGACCGCGCGCATCCTGCGCAAACGGCGTGGCCAGCTGCTGGCCGAGGCACACGACGTATCGCGCCCCCATGAGGATCGCCGGCGCCCACCCTGCGCGCACTTTCCGCGCTGCGGTGGCTGCGCCCTCCAGCATCTTGCACGGCCCGCGCAGCTGGCCTTCAAGGAGACCCAGCTACGGGACGCGCTGCGCGCGGCCGGGGTCGGCGCCGAGACCTTCGCGGCGCCGGTCGCCGGGCCGCAGCTGGGCTACCGGCGCAAGGCTCGCCTGGGTGTGAAACGTCTGGCGAGCGGCCTCGCGCTCGGCTTTCGCGAGAGTTTCAGCGCCCGCGTCGCGCGCCTGACCCGCTGCGAAACCCTGGACCCGGCGTTCGGAGCGGCGTTGCCGGAGCTGGCGGCGCTCATCGACAGTCTCAGTCAGCGCGAACGGATTCCGCAGCTCGAGCTGGCGGCGGGTGACGATGGCGCCCAGATCATTGTTCGCCACCTCGATGCGCTGTCAGCGCCGGACCTTGCACTGCTGCAGGCGTTTGAGCGGGCGCACCCGCAGTTTGCGCTGCTCCTGCAGCCCGGTGGACCGGCCACGGTCACCGCTCTGGACGGTTCACCGCCACCGCTGCTGTCTTACGCGCTGCCGCAGCTCGGCCTGTCCCTGCGCTTTGCGGCGATCGAGTTCACGCAGGTGAACGCCTGGATCAATGCCCGGCTGGTCGCCGATGTCTGTGCCTTGGTGGCGGCCTCCACTCCGGAGCGAGCCGGCGACCTGTTCTGCGGCATCGGCAACTTCTCGCTGCCGCTGGCGCGGCTGGGCTGGCGCGTCGAAGGGTACGAGCTTGCCGGGACCGCGATTGAGCGCGCCCGGGACAATGCGCAGCGCAATGCGCTGGGGATACGCGCCAAGTTCAGCGTGGCCGACCTCTATGACCCGGCGCAGGGCGAACTGTTCGCAGAAGACGATGCGCCGCAGCTCCTGCTGCTGGACCCGCCCCGTAGCGGCGCCGGGCCGAATCTTGCTGCGTGGCTGGCTGCTCCAGTTCGCACGGTGATCTACGTATCCTGTAATCCCGAGACCTTTGCCACGGATGCGGCTGTGCTGCAGGCGGCAGGGTTCAGTCTGGCCCGGGCCGGGATCTACGACATGTTCCCGCAGACCAGTCACGTCGAAACACTCGGCCTGTTCACGCGCTGATGGTGAGTCTGCGCCAGGAATTGCCGCGCACGCCGTCTGGCAGCGTTGACCTTGCGGGCTGGATCGATGGCCTCGCGCAACGCGAGCCGGCGCTGGACACACGCGTGCTCGCCGCCTGCGGTGAGCGACTGGCAGCGCGCGCTGGGGCGGCAGAGCTCGAGCAGGGGATGCACATCGCGGAGCTCATGTTCGATCTGAACATGGACGAACACGCGCTTGCCGCTGCGCTTTGCTACCGGGCGGTGCGCACCGGGCAGATTGACCTGGCGGCGCTTGAGGACCTGCTCGACCGGGAGGCCCGCGCCTTGCTCGAGGGTGTGCTACGCATGGCGTCGGTGCGGCTCCTGCGCCTGAGCAATACCCGGCTTCAGACCACGGAGGCGGGCGACCAGATCGCAAACATCAGAGCGATGATTACGGCGCTCATCGACG
Organism: Pseudomonadota bacterium; assembly: GCA_038749065.1. Lineage (GTDB taxonomy): Bacteria > Pseudomonadota > Gammaproteobacteria > Pseudomonadales > Azotimanducaceae > CALHVX01. Next base: position 6,676 of record JBCDIK010000067.1, read on the forward strand.
ATGTGCGGGTTGGGCTGATCAAGCTCGGCGAGCGCGTGGTCGTGTTGCGGGCGGCCAAGAACAGCACCCGCCAGCGGCAGATTCGGATTGCCGAGGAAAGTCAGCGCATCTTTGCACCGCTGGCGGGCCGTCTGGGGATCTGGCATCTCAAGTGGGAGCTCGAGGACCTGGCCTTGCGCTACCTTGACCCCGATGCCTATCGCGATATTGCGGCCCAGCTTGACGGTCGACGGGCGGAGCGCGAGGCCCGCGTCGCGACCGTCGCTCGTGACCTGGCGACGTTGCTGGCGGATGCAGGGCTGGATGCCCAGGTGAGCGGTCGCGCGAAACACATCTACAGTATCTGGCGAAAGATGCAGACCAAAGGCTTAAGCTTCGCCCAGGTCTACGATGTGCGCGCGGTCCGTGTGCTGCTGCCGGATATCGCCCAGTGTTACAGCGCGCTGGGGATCATCCATACGCGCTGGCAGCACGTGCCCCGGGAGTTTGACGACTATATCGCCGCGCCCAAGGAGAACGGGTACCGATCCATTCATACGGCGGTCACGACGGACTCCGGGATGACCCTTGAAGTGCAGCTGCGTACCCACGCAATGCACGAAGAGGCGGAACTCGGCGTTTGCGCCCACTGGGCGTATAAGGACAGCGCGGGAGATCGGCGCTACACCGACAAGCTCGACTGGCTGCGACAGACCCTGGAGTGGCCGGATGCGGATACCTGGGCGGAGAGCCTGCCGGAACTGCTCGAGCCCTACGATGAAGACGATCGCGTGTTTGTGTTCACGCCGGCCGGGCATGTGATCGATCTCAGTGCCGGAGCGACTGCCCTTGATCTGGCTTACCGGGTGCATACGGAGGTGGGTCATAGCTGCATCGGCGCTTCCGTCGACGGCGTTGCGGCATCATTGCTGCGGCCCCTGCGCAGTGGTGAGCGAGTGGAGATCGAGACCGGTGACCGGGTCCAGCCCGAGTTGCTGTGGCTCGATCACTCGCTCGAGTTCGCGCACACCGGACGTGCGCGAGAGAAGATTCGCGAATTCTGGCGCGCGGCGCCGTCTCGTGTGCGTGAACAGGCCCTCCGTGACCTGTGCACCCGCATCTGGGCGCAGCTCCGCTGGGCGCCCCCCGATCAACAGGACTGGCAAGGGCTGCTCCGGCAGACCGTCTGTGCCGATGTGGCAGCACTTGCAAGCGCGGTGACCAGCGGCGATCTGACGGTCTTCGATCTGGTTGCCGCACAGCGTGCCCTGCTCAATGGATCCGCAGCGCCTCTCCCGGAGCCGGCTCTGGCCCGGCTGGAACTCTTCGGAGAAAACCGCGATGGGCTGCTGCGCGACGTTGCGCTGTTGCTCAGCGAGCAGCAGGTATCGTTGCGGGCGACGGTCGCGGGCACGGATCCGGGCCAGGACCAGGCCCGGATTCAGCTCACGATCGAAAGCTCCGGCTTTCGCGAGACCTTGCGCGTACTGCTGCAGCTACAGCAGGTACCCGGGGTCGAGAACGTGCGCTTGGAGGATGCGCCTGTGCCAGACACGCCGGCCAACCTTTGACCTTTACGTGACAAACGCCGTATTTTCCCTCCCCGAGAGGGTTCTACCACGATGCACCGTGAACGCTGCGCTTCGCCAGTTGCGCGGGTAGCGGTCTCGCCTTATGACTTCAGGAGATAACATGCGCATTATTCTGCTTGGCCCCCCGGGAGCGGGGAAAGGCACCCAGGCTCGTTACCTTTGCGACGAGTTCGGCATCCCACAGATCTCCACGGGCGACATGCTACGGGCTGCGGTTGCCAACGAAACTGAACTCGGGCTGAAGGTGAAGGCGGTGATGGACTCCGGTGCGCTCGTCTCCGATGAGATCATCATTGCGCTGGTCGAAGAGCGCATTGCGCAACCGGACTGTGTCAATGGCTTCCTGTTCGACGGCTTTCCACGCACGATTCCACAGGCGGAAGCGCTCGTCAGCGCGGGGATTGAGCTCGACTACGTGGTCGAGATCAAGGTCCCGGATGACGAGATCGTGGTTCGCATGAGCGGGCGTCGGGTACATCCGGGATCGGGCAGGACTTATCACGTGTCCTTCAATCCGCCGAAAGTCGAAGGCGTCGATGATGAAACCGGCGAAGCGCTCATTCAGCGGGAAGACGATGCGGAGGCCACCGTTCGCGATCGTCTTGCGGTTTACCATGAGCAAACGCACCCACTGGTTGCCTTCTATTCAAAGCGTTCTGAGCAGCAAGATGCACGGGTTCGCTATGTCGACGTTAACGGACTGGATGAAGTCGACAGTGTGCGCAAGAACATCTTTGAAAAGCTGCGAAACTAATAGTGCTATTTCTTGATTTATTCACTATTATTCGATGCGATTTGCAAGCTGCATACTTCAAACCTCATGTCAATGCAGCTGTAGCGAACGAGAACTGAACCTGACGTCGAGTGTCAGTGCTGATCGCTTCGTCGATCTCTCTGTCACAACAACACGCCCGGTGCAGCCGAGGGGCTACAGAGACTGAGGAGGAGAGCGCTGAGTCAGCGCACTTCACTGAAGAGACTTCTTGGCAAACAGCAGCGGTACCGACGGGACCGCTGAAGTGCTCAGTCAGAGATGGCGCGAGAGTCAGTTTGGCAAGGGTGAATTGGCAGTGGTCCTCGTATTCGATGGCGAAGACCCGGGCGGACGGTAGGCACTGCAGATCGACATCGCTAACAGTAGGACTACTAAGGAGACCTGCATGCCGACAAAAAAGAAGGCTGCGGCCAAGCGGAAAAAGACAGCGAGCAAACGCAAAGCTGTCACCAAGCGCAAAGTTGCCAAGAAGAAGGCGACCAAGCGTAAAGTCGCAAAGCGCAAAACTGCCAAGAAAGCTGCTAAGCGGAAGGTAGCAAAGCGCAAGACGGCCAAGAAGAAGGTTGCCAAGCGCAAGACCGCCAAGAAGAAGGCGACCAAGCGCAAAGCCACTAAGAAGAAAGCCACCAAGCGCAAGGTCAAGAAAAAGACCGCGAAGCGTAAGGTAGCTAAGAAGAAGGCCACCAAGCGCAAGGCGAAGAAGAAGACCGCTAAGCGCAAGGTCGCGAAGAAAAAGGCCACCAAGCGTAAGGCGAAGAAAAAAACCGCCAAGCGCAAGGTTGCTAAGAAGAAGGTGACGAAGCGTAAGGCGAAGAAAAAGACCGCCAAGCGCAAGACCGCCAAGAAGAAGACTGCCAAGCGCAAGACCGCCAAGAAGAAGGCGACCAAGCGCAAGACCACGCGCAAGCGTCGGTAGTCCCTCGATCGAGCCGACTGCGCAGCGCGTGGTCGGCCCGCTCAGAAAAGCGCTCTTCGGAGCGCTTTTTTGTGCCCGCGGTTCCTGTTCCCGTACGTGTCAGGCCGGCACGAGACCGAACAGGGGGATGATCTCCACCCCGGCGCCAGGCTGCAGGTCGGTCTGGTCGGATTGCAACCGGATCAGACAGTTAGCCTCACTAAAGCTCTGCAGGCGGTTAGAGCTCTGATCTCCGGAGCTCGTCACGATGAGTTGCCCCTGTGTGGGCATCGCGATGCCGCGCTGAAACTCTTCACGGCCGCCGCGACGACGGATGGCCGATCCCAGCGTGGCTGGCCAGCAGGTCAAATCTGGCTCGGTGCCACCGGACAGGGCAGCGATCGCCGGCCGGACGAACAGAAGCGCCGTGATCGCTGTGGAGACGGGATTGCCCGGAAGCCCGAGGAACGGCGTGTTTCCGTAGCGCCCGAACGCAAGGGGCTTGCCTGGCTTCAAGTTCAGTCGCCAGAAATCCAGTTCGCCTTCGGTCTGCAGCAGCTCGGTCAGAAAGTCTGCGTCCCCAACGGACACCCCGCCGCTGGTCACGATCAGATCGGCGTCCACCGCTCCGAGCGCCTCACGTAACGCGGCTCGATCGTCGGGCAACAGGCCGCCGTCGATCCAGTGCACGCCGTTGCTGTCGAGCGCTGAGCGCACCAGCAACCGGTTCGAGTCGTAGATCTGCCCCGGGCCCAGGACAGCGCCGGGAGAAACCAGCTCATCACCGGTGGAAAACACCGCGACCCGGGGTCGCTGTGCGACGGTGACTTCGGCAATCCCGCTGGCGGCAAGCGCTGCACAGTGGAAGGCAGTCAGCCGCTGGCCGGGGTTGTGCATGAGCGCGCCGGCCTGGATGTCATGCCCTGCCTGACGAACGTTGGCGCCGGCCTCGGGACGCGTGTGAATCACGATGTCGCCTTCCCGGGCGTCGACGTTCTCCTGGATCACGACCGTATCCGTGCCCGCCGGCAGCGCAGCGCCGGTGGTAATGCGCACGCAGTGCCCTGGCGGGACCGTATCGGTGAACGGATGCCCGGCCAGCGCACTGCCGACGCGCGGCAGGCAAAGATCCGCAGGCAGCGTCTCCGCTCGATAGGCATAGCCATCCATCGCCGAAGCGTCGAAGGGCGGCAGGCTGACCGGTGCATGTAACGCCTGCGCCAGCGTGCGCTGACACCCCTCGGCGGTCGGTATCTGCTCGGTGCCCGGGTCGCGTCGCAGGGTGGTGTACACGCGGTGGGCCGCTTCGTCCGGTGACAGGCGCGGTATACTCAACGGGTTCTCTCCACTGACCGAGCGCCATCATAACGTCCCTGCCGTCGGCCGCTGCGCCCTTTGAGTTTGCGCTGCCTTTGAACGCGGAACCGCTCCTTGCCATCGACACGTCGAGTGCACGGTGCACTGTGGTGTTGGCCATCGAGGGTCGCTGTGTCGTCGCGGAGACGCTGGCGCAGCGATCCCATAAAGAAGTCTTACTGCCGATGGTCGCAAAGCTGGCCGAGCACAGTGGCGTTGCACTGCGCAGCCTCAAGCTGCTCGGCTGTGTCGTCGGCCCCGGCTCGTTCACCGGCGTGCGGATCGGGGTCGCCGCCGCGCAGGCCCTGGCGTTGGCCGCCGGTGCCACCGTTGTGCGACTGCACGCTCTGCAGCTTGCCGCCCTCGCGCACTGTCGTGCGCAGAGTGAGCCGAGCGCGGGCACGCTGGTGAGCTGGCGTCACAGCCGCGCCGAGCTGTACTACGCGAGCGCGCTGGACGTGACGACGGCGCCAGCGCCCATCGTCGCGATTGCTGACGGGCCGGCGCTCGCACCGCGCACGGTCCTGCTCGAGTCTATGTCTGCCTACGAGCAGTGGCAGGCGCCCTGCGAGCCGCCCCTCGCGCATATCGGGGAGCTGCCGCCCGGGTTGTCGCTGCCGGCGCCCATTGATCAGGTGACGAGCGCCGTGGCGGACGATGTCCAGCTTCGCGCCGAGACCCTCACGCGCGCGGTACTGGCCGGCCGAGAAGTCAGGCTCGCGCTCGCCCCTGAAGCCGCGCTGCCTTTGTACCTGGAGGCAGACTCGCCGTGGCAGCCATCGTAGCTATACTCCCGATGACGCCATGATGCTCCAATCCCCAGCCGATGCGGGCGGGTACCGATGAATACCCTGAGCCGGCCAGCCGCCGCGGCGACGCCTGCGTTCCAGTCCTTGCCGAGGCTGCGCGCTCCGGCTGCTGCCAGTGAGGCAGCAGCTGCGCCTGCCTCGTCTGCTACCGCAACCTCGTCTGCTACCGCAACCTCGTCTGCTACCGCAACCTCGTCTGCTAACGCAGCCGCGTCTGTTCCACCAGCCGCGTCTGTTCCAACAGCCGCGTCTGGTCTAACAGCCGCGTCTGTTCCAGCGGGCACACTCGCTGACGCGGACCTGATCAGTCGCCACCGCGCCGTGCCGAACGCACGCGGCGCGCTGCTGATCTATGCGCTGACTGCCGAGTCCTCAGCGCCCCCGGCGACCGGCGGGCGCCTGGACCTGCGAGCGTGACAGCGGCGGTGCTGCCGCCGCTCTACGCCGACCCTGCTGATCGCGCCGCTGTGGCGGCCTACGAAGGCGCGTTGCCCTGTCACTTTGTGAGCCCCGGTTGCTGGCCGAACGGTGCCCAGGGGGATGTGCTTGAGGGCTTCTGGCTGGCTTTCCAGCAGGGGCGCCTGCATCTGTATCGGGGTCGTGAGCAGCGCGGGCAGAGTATCGCGCTGGCTGATATCGAACGGCGTGCCGTGCGTACCAGCGAACTGGCACGAGCCTGCGGTTTTGGCCGTCGCAGCGGAGCACGGGAGAGCGCGGGCATCGCGGTGGCGGCGCGCACGGTGCTGGATGGCACGGCAGGTTGGGGGGTGGACGGGGTGACGCTGGCGAGGCTAGGGGCGCGCGTGCATCTGCTCGAGCAGGAAGCGCCGATCTGGGCGCTGTGCCACGACCTGTGTGCGGCTTCGTCCGCGGCAGTGTCTGCGTTCGCGTCCGCTGTGCTACCCCGCGGCGGGGCGTTCGCGCAGGCCCATCATGCAACCTTTGAAGACTGGCTGGCGGGTGGGCTCGATGCTGTGCCGGAGCGGGTGGACGTGGTGTATCTGGACCCCATGTTCCCGCCGCGGCGCAAGGCCGCTGCAGCGCGGAAGCGGCTGCAGTATCTGGATGCGCTGCTGGCGGGGCGCGAGGCGCCCTCGGCGGCGCTCATCGCGCAGTGGGTCGTCGCGGCCCGCGAGCGCGCGAGGGAGCGGGTGGTGGTGAAGCGCCGGCGGCACGAGGGTCCGCCGCAGCCGGCAGCGGACTGGCAGATCCTCGGGAGCAGTGTGCGCTACGACGTTTACGCCGCGCGCTGAACCGCCTGCTGAACGCGCTGATCGATCACCGTCGTTGCCGCGCGCATGACCTCCTGGACCGTGGCGGTGGGCTGCAGCAGCGCATCGTGGTTTTCCAGTACCCGCTCGCGCTCGATGAGCTCGTTGATGAACTGATCGAACAGCCGACCGTCGAAGAACTCCGGCGCGTTCAGCCCGAGCAGGCGCGACAGCTTGCGAGCGATCTGCTGGCTGCGCGTCCGCAGGCTGCTGCGGTCCAGCGCCCAGGGCTCGGCCATGACGAGCTGCGCGATGACGATGTACATGCGCTCCAGCGTTGGCATGACGATCTGGGCCAGCAGGTGCAGCTGCTCCGCGGCCTGCGTGTGCAGATCGGGGCTGCTGATCTGACCGTTCTGGTCGCGGATTAGCCCGGCCCTGCAGAGATGGCTGATCCAGCGATCGTAGGCTGCCGGCGTGATGCCGGTGCTGAACTCGACTGCGAGGAACGGATACAGCGTGTCCAGCATGCGGATCAGGGCTTTGCGGTCGATTGCCCGGCGGCGCTTGGCGACCAGACAGGCGATGAGCGCCGGTAGCGCCAGCGCGTGGGTCACATTGTTGCGATACCAGGTCATGAGCACCGCCGTGTAGGGATCGTGGCTGATGACGTCGCCGACCTCCGTATGCTCCTCCTCGATGAACCCCAGGGCGGCCACTTCATCGATCGCTTCCTGGCCGCTGTAGGTGGGTAGGTGAAACCCGTGATGGTCCGCATCCGCCTCGATCAGTGCCCGGTACAGCTCGATCTGGGCCGCGAGCACGGATCGCTCGATCGCCAGCCGCGGCGTGGCGACGGTCACCAGGGCCACCATGTTCACCGGGTTGAGCACGGCGGCATCGTTGATGCGCTGGTGCAGCGTGGTGCCCAGGGCGGTGGCCAGATCGGCAAAGTCCTGGCCGGCGGCGTCCGCCGAAGCGGCCGCGGTCGCCGGGGGCTCGACCTCGACGCCGCGCTCGGCAAGCCAGTGTTCAAGCTGAAGCGGCTCGCCGACGTTGACGATCACCTCGCCGAAGTTCTGCCGGATCAGGCGCCAGCTCCGGAACACGCCGCCCAGGCTCTCGCGTTCCTTGGCGCCACCGCGCAGCTGATCGAGATAGGCGCCCGCTTCGATCAGCTTCTCGTAGCTGAAGTAGACGGGCACAAAGCTGATCGGGCGGGGCAGTCCGCGGGCGTAGTGCTCAAGCGTAATCCGCAGCAGCCCTGTGCGCGCGGGCAGCAGGCGGCCGGTGCGGCTGCGGCCCCCTTCCGTAAAAAACTCCACGCAGTGTCCACGACGGTAGACCTGGTACAGGTACTCGGAGAACACAGCAGCGTACAGCGCATCGCCGCGGAAGCTGCGGCGCATGAAAAACGCGCCGCCCCGGCGCAGGATCCGGCCCACCACAGGCAGGTTCAGATTGTCGCCTGCGGCGATGTGCGGAATCATGCGACCGTGCTGAAACAGCAGATAGGACAGCAGCAGGTAGTCAACATGGCTGCGATGCGATGGCACGTAGACCAGCGTGTGTCCGTCCACCTGTTGCGACAGGCGATCCAGTCCGCGCACCGACACCCCGTCATAGATCCGGTTCCAGAACCAGCGCAGCAGGCGCTCGAGCACGCGCACGGTGGCATAGCTCATGTTCGAGAAAATGGCTCGGGCGTGTCCTTCGGCGCGGCGCTCCAGGGAGCGCTCGGCGCGCTGGCGCTTGCGCTCGTCGCCCTCAGTGGACTTCCGGCTCAGGGCCAGACGCTCGATGGTCTCGCGCACCCGGCGGCTGCCGACCACCTGACTGGTCAACGTGCGTCGGTGTGAGAAATCCGGTCCCATGGCCGACAGGCGCAGATCGCGCAGCTGTACGCGCAGCAGGCGGGCGCAGCGCCGTTGCAGTCGGTTCAGGGGCAACTCGTCCTTGGCCATCTCGAGCAGCGGCAGGGCGTGCCCGAAGCTGACGACGATGTCGTGGCGATTCAGAAACAGGTTGAGGAAGCGCCGCAGTCGCGAAGTCACGGCCCAGTTTTCCGAAATCATCAGGCGCCACAGGGAACCTTCCCGATTGGGCGCGCGCCCCCACTGCACCATCACCGGCACCAGCGCCGGCAACGCGTCGATTCCCGGCACGGGTTCCCTGGCCGCCTCCTTGCTGGCTTGCGCCAGCAGTCGGGTCATCCGCTCCGAGTGCCGGGCCATCGTATTGCGCCGCAGGAGGCCCTTGCCGGGCCGGTTCAGAAAAAAGAAGCGTCGATCCTCGTGTTCCTCGCCAATAGCGATCGCATGCAGAGGATCGGCGGCCTCGAGCTGCTCGCAGACCAGATCCAACATCACGAGATCGGACAGGGAGCGATACTCGAGCACGTAGATCAGATCGCCGGGCGGTGCGACCGGCAAGTGGTTGCCGAGCTTGGGTCGGGCGATGCGGCGGAT
>JBCDIK010000068.1:0-15744 GCA_038749065.1 Pseudomonadota bacterium
GACCTGTTTGTGAGTGTGCAGCTGCTAAAGGAGTCCATCGCCGACCATGACGTCGACATCGTGACGCCACGCAGTGACCTGCTGGCGACCGCAGTGCTGCGGCGCAGCTTTCGCTACGAGACGGTGACCGCCGAACTGCGCTGGTATGGGAACCTGGCAGACGGCGACGGCATGCTGCGCCCGGGGCTATCCCTCGCTCTGGGTGACAGCACCCGGATCGCGCTGGGTGCGGATCTGTTTTACGGCGATCGTGATGGCCTCTTTGGCCAGTTCGACCGCGAGGATCGCCTGACCGTCGCCCTGACCCGCTTTTTCTGACCGCCTCGCAAGACCCGAGGCGGCCCACCCGCTACAAAACCCTTACAGCCGCAGCAGCGCGCTCACAGCTCATACGTAGTCGCCACGGCAGCCCCAGGATCCGCACGGTTACCGCGCCGGCAGTCGCTACATTGAGGCTCTGTTTCCGATGAGCGCAAAGCCCACCTGCTGCCATGATCCAGACCACCCGAGCACTGCTAATCGCCGCAACGCTGAGCGCCGCTGCCACCGCCGCGGCGGGTCCGATGCAAGGCCAAGCACAGTGGGAAGCGCAGGCGCCCGTCGCCCACGGCGCGGGCGGTACGATCACGAAGGCCACCGGGCATCGATCTGTACTGGAGCTCGGAGAAGCAGCCGTGCTCGCCTCAAGCTGGCTGTCGCAGCGGGATCATGTGCTGCGTACCGGAGTCGAGGCGCTGCAGATGTCCGGACCTGCGGCGCAACCGCATCTCACACGGCTCCGCACGGATCGCGTGCGCCTGCGACATGTGCAGGCAACCGCTGCGAACGCTGTGAGCAGACTCTGAACTGAATTACGTTTCCCGCGCAGCGGGGAGCGCGTTTTCGCCCTGGGGGGAGAACGGCGGAAGGGGGTTTTCCGCCGACTGCGAGGCTACGAAAGGGATGTCGTAGCTGCGCGACAATTGCGCCGCCAGGGTGCTTTTGATCCAGCCCATCGACGGCGTCCGATCGCCGAGCAGCGCCCGCATGGACGTCACCTGGATATCCGTCAGGCCGCAGGGGTTGATCCGCGCGAACGGCTCGAGCGCCATGTCGACGTTCAGGGATAACCCGTGATAGCTGCAGCCACGCCGCACCCGCAGGCCAAGCGCGGCAATCTTGGCATTGCCCACATAGACCCCCGGGGCACCGAGACGCCGCTCAGCCTCCACGTCGCACTGCGCGAGCAGCGCGATGAGCGCATCTTCGATCCCGCTGACCAGCGCTTTGACGCCGATCCCCAATCGGCGCAGATCCAACAGCAGATAGCCGACGAGCTGGCCGGGGCCGTGGTAGGTCACCTGCCCGCCACGGTCACTCTGCACTACGGGAATGTCCCCCGGCGCGAGCAGGTGCTCAGCGCGCCCTGCCTGGCCTTGGGTAAACACCGGATCATGTTCCGTCAGCCAGCACTGATCGATCGTGTCTGCGGTGCGCGCGTCGGTATAGCGCTGCATGGCCGCGAAGGTCTCGGCATAGCCCGTGCGCCCCAGATCGATGAGCTCGACGCGACGCATGGGCGCTAGAGCACCAGCTTCACATCGTCACGCGCCATAAGCGCTGCGTGCAGCGCCTTCAGCTGCGGCTCGCCGGTGGCTTCGATGTCGAAGCTGTAGGAGATGTAGTTCTGGGCGCGGCTCGGGGTTTCCTGAAGGGCATCACGATCGATCCCGGGCGCATGCGCTTCTACCACGGCGAGCATCGACGATCGCTGCGCGGCCGGGTCCGCTTCCGAGCGGATCATGATGACCTTGATCGGATACCGGCACGGAAACTCGATGGTGATGCCGTCACTCACCGCTGATCAGCTGCTTGAAGAAAAGCACCACGAAGTCCACGGCGCGGCTGAGCATGCCCGCCTCCGGCACGGCCTCAAGGGCCACCAGCGGCGCCCGATAGACCACATCGCCGTGCAGCCGCAGGATCAGCTCGCCAAGCTTATCGCCAGCGCTGATCGGCGCCTCGACCACACGCCGGACTTTCAGCTCCGCTTCGATGTCGTTGTAGCTGCCGCGCGGGATGGTCACGACCACAGGCGCTTCCACGCCGAGCTGGGTCGTATCGGCATCGGCGTACCAGATCTCGGCTTCCTTGAGCGGTACACCGGCTTCGTAGAGTCGCTGCGTTTCGAAATAGCGGAACCCGTAGGAAAGCAGTTTCTGGCTCTCGCGCATCCGCGCTTCATCGCTCTTGGTGCCCATGACCACCGAGATCAGCCGCATGCCCTCGCGCTCCGCGGACGCGACGAGGCAGTATCCGGCCGCTTCCGTGTGTCCGGTCTTGACGCCGTCCACGGTGCGATCGCGCCACAACAACCGGTTCCGGTTGGGCTGCTCGATCCCGTTGTGCGTATAAGAGCGCTCGGAGTAGAGCTCGTAGTTTTCCGGATGCCGCTCAATCATGGCGCGGGTCAGGAGCGCCAGATCGCGGGCGGTCGTGTAGTGATTCTCGGCGGGAAGACCGGTCGCGTTCTGGAACTGCGTGGACACCATGTCGAGCGCCAGGGCCTGCTGGTTCATCATGTCCGCAAAGGCGCCCTCGCTGCCGGCGATATGCTCTGCCAGCGCGACGCTCGCATCATTGCCGGACTGAATGATCACGCCCTTGAGCAGCTCGTGGATGGGCACCCGGCTGCGCTCTTCCAAAAACATGCGCGAACCCGGTGTCCGCCAGGCGTTGGTGCTGACGGTGACGATGTCATCGAGCTTGATGCGCCCTGCTGCCAGTTCTTCGGACGCGACGTAGACCGTCATGATCTTGGTGAGGCTCGCCGGCGGCAGCGGCTCGTCCGCGTTGGTCTCGACCAGCAGCTCACCGGTGTCATAGTCCATGAGCAGATGGGAGCTGGCGCTGATGCTGGGCGGCGGCGGAATGATGGGGCGATCCGCCGCTTCGGCCACAGCGGCCATCAGCGCCGCTACCAGAGCGAAGAGGATCGTCAGGACTCGGGGCATGGCAACAGGCAACAGCAAACGGGAGCCGCAGTCTAACACTCTGCCTCACACGGCCCATCGTCGCCCACGACCTCCGGCGGCAGAACAACGCTGGCGAAACCGGCCTGATCGAGCGCCTGCCGGGCCAGCCCGGCGCTGGTCGCATCCCGATAGGGTCCCAGGTGCACCCGGTAGAGCCGCTTACGGATCGGCAGGGTGATCTGGCCCGCGTCCGGCAGCGCCGCGAGGATCAGCGCCCGCTGCCGTTCCGCACCCTGGCGCTGTGCAAAGGCCCCGGCCTGCAGATAGTAGGCGGACCGCTGCACGGCGCTGGGCTGCGTCGCGCGCTCGGCAGCGGTTGCGTCCGCGGCGGTTGCGTCCGCGGCGACGCGGTCGGTCTGCGCATAGGCAGTCTCCGCCCGCTCATAGACCGGCTGCGGCACGTGAAAAGTCACCGGCGCCTCGGGGGCAAGTGCCACCACCGGCGGCGGCGCGGCCACCCGCACCCGCACTCGGGCGGTACCAGCCTCGTGAAAGCCGAGCTTTACAGCCGCCGCAAAAGACAGATCGATAATGCGCTCCGGGTGGAACGGGCCACGATCGTTCACCCGCACCAGGGTGCGACGGTTGTTATCGAGATTGGTCACTTCGACGAAGCTCGGAATGGGCAGGGTGCGGTGCGCAGCGGTCAACGCGTACATGTCGAAGGGCTCGCCACTGGATGTGCGCCGACCGTGAAATCCGCTGCCATACCAGGAAGCCTTGCCGGTCTGGTCGTAGCCGGAGGCGCTGGGGAGCGTCCGGTAGGTTTTGCCGAACTGCTCATAGCTCACGGGATTGCCGTAGGCACTGCGCGGCTCCGGTTTCGGTACGGGATCCGGCAGCGCCGCGAGGCGCGCGATCTGCTGGGCATCAAGCTCCGGTGCGCCGTCCCGCGACTGCTCTTCAAAGACCGGCAGACTGGCCGTGCAGGCACCGAGGCCCAAGACCAGAAACAGAATCAGAAACGCAGTCAGAACCCGCACCGCCATCGCCTCAGCCTTCACCGGCACTCGCCTGCCGCGCCGCAGCCAGGACCTGGCCGAGCTGATACACCGCCATGGCGTACATGCGGCTGTGGTTGTAGCGCGTGATCACGTAGAAGTCCTGCAGACCGAGCCAGTACTCGGCGTAGCCGGGCTGCTTCATGCGGAACAGCGCCGCGCGGGTGTCATTCGCCAGGTCCGCGACAAAGAGTCCCTGTTCGCGTAGATCGCCCACCGTATGGGCGGGTTTGAGCGCATCATTGGCGAGCGCATCGAGCGCTGCCAGGGCCTTCGGGTCGGCGGGCATGCTCGCCTGCACCGTGACCGGGCCGGTGCCCTGCCAGCCGTGCACCTTGAAGTAGTTGGCGACACTGCCGATCGCATCGGTGGGGTTTTTCCAGATATCCCGCTGGCCATCGCCGTCAAAGTCCACGGCGTAGCTGCGGAAACTGGAGGGGATGAATTGACCGTAGCCCATGGCGCCAGCATAGGAGCCGTACAGCTCGGTCGGGTCGCGGCCCTCCTCCCGGGCCAGCAACAGCAGCTGGGTGAGCTCCTTGCGAAAGAACTTGGACCGCGGCGGGTAGTCGAAGCCGAGCGTAGCCAGGGCGTCGAGCACCCGGTATTTACCGGTGATCCGGCCCCAGCGCGTCTCGACCCCGATAATTGACACGATGTAACGCGCGGGCACACCGTAGGTCTGCTCGGCGCGGGTCAGCGCGGCCTCGTGCTCGCGCCAGAACTTAAGGCCCGCATCAAAGCCGCCCGGCTTGATGAAGATCTTGCGGTACTCATGCCACTCCAGGGTGCGCTCCGCGGGCCGGGCGATCGCATCGAGAATGCTCTGTTGCTTGCGGGCCTGGCCGAACAGCGCCTGCAGCTCGCCCCGATCAAAATCGTGTTCGCGCGCCAGCTCATCGATGTAGCCGGCCACGTCTTCGCGATCCACGTAGTCAGCCCGCGCGCTGCCAAGCATGAAGGCACCGGTCACGGCTAGGACGACAGCGAGCACCCAGGACAAACGCATGATGAATCCTTGATCAGACACTTCAGATCGCAGCAGTCGCTGGCGGCGGGGCCATGGCCCTACCAGCTCTTGTGCGAGTAAATCGACATGATGATGCCGAACCCGGCCAGCAGAGTGATGGCGGAGGTGCCACCGTAACTGATGAGCGGCAGCGGTACACCTACCACCGGCAACATCCCGCTGACCATGGCGACGTTGACAAACACGTAGACGAAAAACGTCAGGGTCAGTGCGCCGCTGAGCAAGCGGCTGTAAGTCTGCTTGGCGAGGCTCGCCGTGTACAGGCAGCGGACCACGATCGTGAGATACAGCAGCAGCACGAACAACACGCCCATGAACCCGAGCTCTTCGCCGATGACCGCGATGATGAAATCCGTGTCGCTCTCCGGCAGGAAGTCCAGATGACTCTGGGTTCCCTTGAACAGCCCTTTGCCCTCAAGGCCGCCGGAGCCGATGGCGGTCGTTGCCTGCGAAATGTTCCAGCCCGCACCGAGCGGATCGCTCTCGGGGTCGAACAGCGTCAGGATGCGCTGCTTCTGATAGTCCTGCAGCCCGTACCAGGCCACCGGCGCGGCGGCGCCGGCCAGCAGCAGGGCGCCCAGCACGTAGCGCCAGGGCAGACCGGCCAGCAGGATAACCGCTGCACCCGAAGTCGCAACCAGGATGCCCGTGCCCAGATCGGGCTGCAGTACGACCAGCGCGGCTGGCACCAGGCAGATCGTGAGCGCGACCAGAAGCGATCCCAAGCCGGGCGGCAAAGGCCGATCGTGGAAGTACCAGGCCACCATCATGGGCACCGCCAGCTTGAGCAGCTCCGATGGCTGGAAGCGAAGCCCCGGCAGCTGCAGCCAGCGCTGGCTGCCGTTGACCGTTACGCCATTGGTCAGCACCAGCGCGACCAGTGCCACGGAGAGCATGTAGAACACCGGTGTCCAACGCAGGTAAAAGCGCGGCGGTAGCTGTGCGGCTACCAGCATGACGGAGAGGCCCAGGCCGATCCGCACGAGCTGTGACGTGAGCGTATTCAGGTTTCGGTCGGCCGCGCTGTAAAGGACGATCAATCCGAAGCCGATGACCATGGCCAGCATGAGCAGCAGTGGCGGATCCCAGGCAAACATCGAGCGTGCCCTGTGCGGTGCGCTGCTGGCGCCCGGAAGGCGCCGGACAAAGTCCTGACCGCTCATTGTCGGGCGATCTGCGGCAGCAGGTAGGCGTCCATGACCTCGCGGGCGACCGGGCCAGCCACGGAGCTGCCACCGCCGCCGTTTTCGACCAGGACCGCCAAAGCAAGCTGCGGCTTGTCGGCGGGCGCAAAGGCAATGAACCAGGCGTGCTTGCGGCGGTACTCGTCGAGCTCTTCCTCGTCGTACTCCTCGCCCTGGCGAATCTCGACCACCTGCGCGGTCCCGGACTTGCCCGCCATGCGGTAGGGAATATCGCGACCGATATAGGCCCAGGCTGTGCCGTTCTGGCCATAGCCCTTGCGGCCCCGGTGCACGACATCTTCCATGGCATCCACCATCTGTTCCCAGTCGTTCGGCGCTGGTCCCACCACGCGCGGCAGTTCCGTGTAGGCCTTGAACTCTTCCAGCGGCTCATCGCTCGAGAGCAACAGCCGCGGCGCCAGGAAGCGCCCGCGATTGGCGATGATCGTCGCCATCGTCGCGAGCTGTAGAGGGGTCACCAGCAGATCGCCCTGACCGATGCCGTAGTTCACATTGTCACCCGGGTACCAGACCTCACCCTTGGCGCCACGTTTCCAGATCGGATCCGGAACGAGTCCGGCGCTGGCGTCCGCCACATCGACCGCAGTGCGCTGGCCGAGTCCGAACTGGCGTGCAAACCCGGCGATGTCATTGGCGTCGAGGCGGGTCCCGAGATCGTAGAAATAGACGTTGGAAGACCGGTAAATCGCGCGCGTTAAATCGACCTTGCCCTGACCGCCCGTGTTCTCGCGCGTCCAGCTCCAGTCGCGGTAGACGCGGTTCTGCTCCGGCAGCTTGAAATAGCCGAGGTCCTCGATGATCTCATCCCAGCTGATCTTGCCGTGGGACAGGCCCGCGAGACCCACCACCGGCTTGAAGGTCGAGCCCGGCGCGTACTGCCCGTTGATCGCACGGTTGAAGAGCGGCGTATCCCGGGACTGGCTGAGTGCCTGGTACTCCTCGGCACTGATGCCGGTCACAAACAGATTCGGGTCGTAGCCTGGGTTACTGACCATCGCGAGGACACCGCCGGAGCGCGCGTCGATGGCGACGATGGAGCCGCGCCGTTCACCGAGCGCGGCCGACGCGGCGATCTGCAGCCGGTTGTCGATCTGCAGCGAGATGTTGTGTCCGGCGCGGGCGGGCTCGACGTCCAGGGTGGCACGGATTCGGCCGTGGGCATCGATCTCGACGCGCTGCGAGCCAGGCTCGCCGTGGAGCGAGCTCTCATAGAACTTTTCAACACCGCGCTTGCCGACAAAGTCCGTCGCAGCATAGCGCCCGGTGTCGAGCTGCCGGGCATCCCGCTCGTTGATACGGCGCACCGAACCCAGCACATGCGCGAACAGCTCACCGAAGGGATAGTTGCGAACCTGCCGGGAACTGACTTCCACGCCGGGTAGCCGGTGCCGGTTCACCGCCAGCAGGGCGACTTCCTGCTCCGTCAGCTGGCTCTTGAGCATGACCGGCGAATAGGGCCGACGCTTACGGGCATCATTGCGCTCGTAGCGCTCAACATCTTCCGCGGTCAGGTCCACCAACAGAGCAAGCTCGGTGATCGTGTGGTCCAGATCGGCGATACGCTCGCGCACGATCGCCAGTTCGTAGATCGCGCGGTTCTCAGCCAGTGGCACTCCGTTGCGGTCAAAGATCAGGCCCCGGGAGGGTGGGAGCGGCTGGGTCTGGATGCGGTTGTTGTCCGACCGCACACGGTAGGTTTCGTGCTCGAAGACCTGCAGTTCCAGGTAGCGCCCAGCCAGCACCCCCGTCAGCGCCAGCACTCCGAGGAAAGCGATCACGGCCCGGTTGAAGAACAGGGCGCGCTCGATCCGTTGATCTTTCAGGGGAGCGGGTGCCATGCGTCAGGCCCGGTGATAGGGATGGCCGGCGTTGAGCGTCCAGGCGCGATAGAGCTGCTCCAGCAGCAACAGCCGCGCCAGGGCGTGCGGCAGGGTCAGGGCGGACAGGGACCAGGTCTCGTCAGCCCTTGCCAGACAATCCGCGTGCAGCCCATCAGCGCCACCGATCAGCGCAGCGACCTCCGTGCCTGTTTGCTGCCAGCGGTCCATGTGCCTGGCGATCTCCATGGTGTTCAGTGCCTGGCCGCGCTCGTCCAGGGCGATGACCCTATCCGTTCGCGAGACCCGGCTCAATATTCGATCAGACTCGGTGGCGATTGCCGTGCTGCCCGCCACATTCCCGGAACCGCCCGATCGGGCCGCCCGCTGCCGTCCACGGCCACGACTACCGCTGCGGTGGACGCGACCGCCGCGGTCACCGGGGGGGATCTCGATCAGCTCAAAACCCAGGTGGCGCGGCAGACGCCGGGCATACTCATCGCAGCCGGTCACCACCCAGCCGGGCAGCCGCTGCCCGACGGAGAGCACGCGAATCTTCAGGCGGGGGCGCCGCTGTGCTCACCATCTCCGGGGAAGTCGCCCCAGAGGCGTTCCAGATCGTAGAACCCGCGGGTTTCCTCCTGCATCAGGTGCACGAGCACGTCCCCGAGGTCGATCAGGATCCACTCGGCATTTTCCTTGCCTTCAACGCCATTCACCGTGCCCGAGTTGTCCTTGACGGACTCGAGCACGTACTGGGAAAGCGCATTGACGTGGCGGTTGGAAGTGCCGCTGGCGATGACCATGTGATCCGCGATGGTCGTGAGGTGCCCGACCGGGAGGCTGGTCACATTGATGGCTTTGCGGTCTTCGAGGGTGTCGACAACAAGGTCCCGAAGGGTCTCTGGCGTCAAAGGCAGCTCCTGTGCTGGCTCCATGATACGGCTGAGCGTTCGACCCTTAAGGGCCCCGGTACAGCCGGTGGGTGCGAATATAGGAAAAGACGCCGGTCGGGAGCAAATGAGCCACCGGATCGCGAGCCATCAGGCCCTTTCGGATCTGGGTGGAACTGACCGCCGGCGGTTGCCCGGTGACCCGTACGACGTGACCAGCGGGCGCTTCCGGGCAGCGATCGGTGAGCCAGCGGCCCGCCAGTTGGCGCGCAAGCGACTCCGGGAGCGGCGCGTCATAGCCCGCCCGCTGCAGCACGACCAGATGTGCCAGCTCCAGCACCTGCGGCCACCGGTCCCAGGTCTCAAGGCTCAAGAGGCTGTCCTGCCCGATCAGCCAGCCGAGCGCGGCCTTCGGCTGCGCCTGCCGCAGCGCCGTCAGCGTGTCGACGGTATAGGACGGTGCCTCGCGGCGAATCTCGAAATCATCGGGGACCAGCTCCGGATGGGGGGCGCAGGCGGCCTGCAGCATGGCGAAGCGCTCGGGGATCGAGGCCGACGGCGAATCGCGATGGGTCGGCCAGGCGGAGAGCACCATCCGCACCGGCACCTTGAGCGTTGCAGCCGCCTGCCGGGCCAGCGCCAGGTGACCCACGTGGATCGGGTCGAAGGTCCCGCCGAAGCAGAGGATCAACGCTTGCGTACTTGCCCGGTCCCGAACACCACGTACTTCAGGGTGGTCAGACCCTCAAGGCCCACAGGGCCGCGGGCGTGCAGCTTATCCGTGGAGATCCCCACTTCCGCACCGAGGCCATACTCGAAACCGTCGGCGAACTGCGTGGAGGCGTTGATCATGACCGACGCGGAATCGACTTCGGTCAGGAAGCGACGGCCGCGGGCGTAGTCGGCGGTCACGATCGTATCCGTATGCTGAGAGCCATGTCGGTTGATGTGGGCGACCGCGCTGTCGAAATCGTCGACCACGCGCACCGCCAGCACCGGGCCCAGATACTCCGTGTCCCAGTCCGCCACGCTCGCCGGCAACGCCGCCGGAATCAGCGCCTGCGTGCGCTCGCAGCCGCGCAGCTCGACACCGGCCGCGGCAAAGGCCGCCGCCAGGGGCTCGGCCACCACCGGCGCCATGGCTTCATGGATCAGCAAGGTTTCCAGCGCGTTGCACACCGCGTACTTCTCGCACTTCGAGTTGACCGCCAGATCCACCGCCATCGTGGGGTCGGCCTCGGCGTCGATGTACAGATGGCAGATGCCATCGAGGTGCTTGATGATCGGAATGCGGGACTCAGCCATGATCCGCTCGATCAGCGAACGACCGCCGCGGGGCACGATGATGTCAACCTGATCATCCGCGCGCAGCAGCGTGCCGACGGCCGCACGATCTGTGGTCGCGATGAGCTGCGCAACCCCGACGGGCATGTCCGCGGCAGCGAGACCCCGGGCGATACTCGCGGCGATGGCGCGGTTGCTGTGAATGGCCTCGCTGCCGCCGCGCAGGATGCAGGCGTTGCCACTCTTGATGCACAGCACGGCCGCATCCACGGTCACGTTCGGTCGCGACTCGTAGATGATGCCGATCACCCCCAACGGCACACGCATGCGACCGATCTGCAGACCGTTGGGTCGATAGGCCAGGTCGCTGACCGTTCCCACGGGGTCCGGCAGGGCCTCGACCTGGCGCACGCCCTCGATCATGAGATCGATGGCGCGGTCATCGAGACGCAGGCGATCCAGCAGCGGCTGGTCCAGGTTCGTTTCTGCCGCCGCCTGCACATCGAGCGCGTTGGCCGCCAGAATCCCGGCACGATCTGCCGCCAGCGCCTCGGCGATCGCGAGCAGCGCGCGCCGTTTAGCCGCAGGTGGCGCCGCCGCGATCACCCGGCCGGCGCTCCTGGCCTGCTCGGCCAGGGCGTGGACGTAGCGATCCGGGTCGGCATCTGCGGCGGTGCGGTCGAGGCTGTCGATCTGAGCGTTCATGGGCGCAGTATACCCGCGCCGTCAATTCCCGGGATCCGCAGAGTCCACAGGATCCGGGAGATCCAAAGGATCCCCAGCTAGCTGCGCAGCTTGTGCACCAGCCGATTGAGCTCCGCCAGCCGCTCCCCTGGACGGTCGAGCTGCAGCAGCGCCTGTTTGATTTCCGGCTCGATCGGCAGCAACTCTGCCAACCGTGCGCTGACTGACCCGGCCTGCGTGTAATCAATCTCCAGCCCCATCTTCTCGATGAGCGGGTGCTGCGCCAGCTCCTTCAAGATCGCGACCAGGTCCTCATGCTCCGGCGGCATGGGGCTCGCCGGCTCGTCGGGCAACCAGGCCACCCGGCCCATGATCAGCAGGTCGTCCTGGGCCCAGGCTTCCTGCAGGCGGAATTTGCGCCCGCCCCGCGCCACGATCCCGAGCAGGCCGTCGCTGAGCTGATTGAAATCGATGATCCGCGCCTCGGTGCCGACATCGAACACACGCGGCAGCTGGAACTGATCGTCGAGTTTGGCTTCCTGGCCTTCGCGAATCAACACCACGCCAAAACCGCAGTCCTCCCGCAGGCAGCGGCGCACCATATCCAGGTATCGGGGCTCAAAGATGCGCAGCGGCAAGTGGCCATCCTTGAAGAGCACGGTGCGCAGCGGAAACAACGGCATGTCGCAGGTCTCGGTCATGCGCCGAGGGTATCACCTGGCTCGCGCGGCGGGCGAGCCGGGCGCCGCCCGTCCTCGGGCAACAGCAGCCGGCCGACAGGGGCGGCGCCGCGGCGGATGCCGCGCTGCGGCGCGAGCAGAAACAAATCCCCGTTGCGACCCTCCCATTGGCTCGCCGTGCCGCAGTCCGCCGCCAGTGCGGCATGGGCAGCCAGATGTTCGGGCTCGCCGTGCACGGGGATAGCCATGCGCGGGCGAACCCAGCGATACAGATCGGTCAGTTCATCCCGCGCCGGGTGACCCGACGCGTGGATGGGCTGGTTGAGCGCCTGGTCCTGCACCACGCTGACCCCGAGGCGCGCCAGGCGCCGGATCAGCGTGGCGACGCTCGCCTCGTTGCCGGGAATGACCCGGCTGCTGAGCAACACCCGATCATCGGGGGCGAGATCGAGATCAGGATGCGAGCCGAGCGCCAGCCGGTGCAGCGCGGCACCGGCCTCGCCCTGGCTGCCGGTCGCGACCGCGAGCACCTCTGCGGGCGGCAGATAGCCGAGGTGCGCAGGCTCGATCAGCGGTTGCTCGGGCTGCCACAGACCGGCCTGACGGGCCGCGCTCACGTAGTTGTGCAGGGAGCGTCCAAGCAGGGCCATGTAGCGGCCACTGCGGCGCGCCACCTCCGCCAGGGTCGCAAGGCGGGCAACATTGCTGCCGAAGCAGCCGACGATCACCCGGCCCGAACTGCTTTCGACCTGCTCCAGCAACCCCGGCAGCAGCGCGCCTTCGCTCGGCGAGCGACCGGGCGTCGTGGCATTGGTCGAGTCACAGACCATGGCCAGCATGCCCTCATCTCCGAGGGCGCGCAGGGCCCTTTCGCTGTAGCTCTCCCCCAGCACCGGATTCGGATCCAGTTTCCAGTCGCCGGTATGGAACACCTTGCCGACCGGTGTGCGCAGGACCAGGGCCTGAGACTCGGGGGTGGAATGCGTGAGCCCGACCCATTCCACATCGAAGGGCCCAATGGCCTGGCGGTGGGCGGCCGGCACCACCGTTACCGGAACCTGGCCGCTCAGCCGCGCCTCGGCCAGCTTCCGCTGCAGGATCGCCGCCGTAAACGCCGTGGTGTAGACCGGACAGCGAAGCTGTGGCCACAGGTGCGCAACGGCTCCGACATGGTCCTCGTGGGCGTGGGTGATGACCAGCCCGCACAAGGCGTCGGCGCGCGCTGCGATGAAGCCAGGATCGGGCATTTCGATGCGCGTACGGTTGTGCTCATCGCGCTCGAAGGTGATCCCGCAATCCACGGCCAGCCAGCGGCCGGCATGGCCATAGAGATTGAAATTCATGCCAATCTCGCCGCAACCACCCAGCGGCAGGAACCACAGATCTTGCTCACCGGGACTCACGGCCAGCCCCGCTGGCTGGGTGCGTTGTCGCGCCGCCGTGCGTGATCAGAAGGGAATATCGTCGTCGAAGTCCTCATCGGTCAACGGCGCCGGGGCACTGCTGCCACCGCCCCCGGCAGGCGCGCTGCGGCCACCGCCCTGGCTGTAACCGCCACCCTCGAAGTTGCCGCCACCGTCGCCCATGCCACCGCCGCCCATCCGGCTGTCGAGCATCTGCATATCACGGGCGACAATTTCCGTTCGATACTTCTTGACCCCGTCCTGCTCCCAGCTGTCGGTGCGCAGGCTGCCTTCGATGAAGACCTTCGAGCCCTTGCGCAGGTACTCCCCGCAGATCTCCGCGAGCTTGTTGAAGCAGACGATGTTGTGCCATTCGGTCTTTTCCTGCTGCTCCCCGCTGTTCCGGTCACGCCAGCTCTCGGTGGTCGCGACGCTGAACTTGGTGACGGCCGTGCCGCCCTGGGAGTAACGGGTTTCCGGGTCTCTGCCCAGATTGCCGATCAGAATGACCTTGTTGATCCCCCGTGCCATTTGACGGTTCCTCGTTGTGCCGGCCGCTATTGTAGCGCGGCCGGTGGGGGCCTGCCGGCCTCGGGGAGCGGCTCCTGCCGTAGGCGGTCAGCCCGGCGTGAAAGGCGCGATCGGCGCCCGTCCGGAATCCTCGCTCCCCGGCCTCCGGGGAGATCTATTCGGACAAAGCGCTCGGGTTGAGGTCCGTAAATCGACCGCGTACCGTGCCCTGTTCCCTTCGCACAGCAACGATCGAGACCCGGCCTTGGACACCATTTCCGTACGCGGCGCCCGTACCCACAATCTGAAAAACATCGATCTGGAGCTGCCCCGGGACAAGCTCATCGTGATCACAGGTTTATCCGGGTCGGGCAAGTCGAGCCTTGCGTTCGACACGCTCTATGCCGAGGGCCAGCGCCGCTACGTCGAGTCCCTGTCCGCCTACGCGCGCCAGTTCCTGTCGATGATGGAGAAGCCCGATGTGGACCACATCGAGGGGCTGTCGCCGGCGATCTCCATCGAGCAGAAGAGCACCAGCCACAACCCCCGCTCCACCGTCGGCACCATCACAGAGATCTACGACTACCTCCGCCTGCTGTTCGCGCGCGTCGGGGAGCCCCGCTGCCCCGAGCACGGCGAGCCGCTTGAGGCACAGACCGTCAGCCAGATGGTGGACCAGGTCCTGGCACTGCCCGCCAACCAGCGCATCATGGTGCTGGCACCGGTTATCCGGGAACGCAAGGGCGAGCATCAGCACGTGTTCAAGGAGCTGATGGCCGCCGGCTTCATTCGGGCCCGGATCGACGGCCTGGTGGTCGACCTCGATCACCCACCGCTGCTCGAGAAAAACAAAAAGCACACGATCGAAGCCGTGATCGACCGGCTGCGGGTCAAAAAGGACGCTCAGCAGCGCCTGGCGGAGTCCCTTGAGACCGCCCTCGACCTGACGGACGGCATCGTCGCCGTGCAGGACATGGACGACGAGAGCGCGGCACCGCTCATGTTCAGCGCTCGCTTCGCCTGCCCTGTGTGCGGCTACAGCATCAGCGAGCTCGAGCCGCGCATGTTCAGCTTCAACAACCCGGCCGGGGCCTGCGAGACCTGCGACGGCCTGGGCGTTAAACAGTACTTCGACCCGGCACTGATCGTGACCGATGAAGAGTTGAACCTGGCCGAAGGCGCGATCCGTGGCTGGGACCGGCGCAACGTCTACTACTTTCACATGCTCAGCTCTCTCGCCGAACACTACGGGTTCGATGTGGAAGCGCCGTTCAAGAAGCTCAAGAAGAAGCACAAGGACGCGATTCTCTACGGCAGCGGCCGCGAGCGAATCGATTTCAGCTACGTGAACGATCGCGGCGACGTGATCCAACGGACGCACAAGTTCGAAGGCGTGATTCCCAACATGGAGCGTCGCTATCACGAGACCGAGTCGAGTCATGTGCGGGAAAACCTACAAAAATACCTGCGCGTTGCCGACTGCCCGGACTGCAAGGGCACGCGCCTGCGGGAAGAATCCCGCAACGTGTTCATCAAGAACACGACCCTGCCGGAAGTCACCTCTGAATCCATCGAGAACGCCCTCGCCTACTTCGCCAAGCTCAAGCTGCGCGGCAAGCGCGGCACCATCGCCGCCAAGATCATCAAAGAAATCCAGGCCCGGCTGCAGTTCCTGGTCGACGTCGGCCTGAACTATCTGACTCTGGATCGCAGCGCCGAGACGCTGTCCGGAGGCGAGGCGCAGCGGATCCGCCTGGCCAGCCAGATCGGGGCCGGGCTGGTGGGCGTCATGTACATCCTCGATGAGCCCAGTATCGGCCTGCACCAGCGGGACAACGAGCGCCTGCTCCGTACGCTCACGCATCTGCGCGATCTGGGCAACACGGTGCTGGTAGTCGAGCACGATGAAGATGCGATCCGTAGCGCGGACTACGTGGTCGACATCGGCCCCGGGGCCGGGGTGCACGGCGGCGAAATCGTCGCGGAAGGACCGGTGAAGAAGATTCTGTCAAACCGCGCCTCGGTCACCGGGCAATACCTTTCGGGCAAGAAATCGATCACCGGACCGGACACGCTGACGCCCTGGGATGATGAACGCGTGCTGCGCCTGGTCAAGGCCAGCGGTAACAACCTGCGCGATGTGACGCTGGAAATTCCCTGTGGGCTGCTGACCTGCGTGACCGGCGTCTCGGGCAGCGGCAAGTCCACGCTCATCAACCAGAC
>JBCDIK010000069.1:0-15723 GCA_038749065.1 Pseudomonadota bacterium
GTCACTCACGACAAAACGCCGTATTTGCGCAGATTAGATCGCGTCTTCGCCCGTCTCGCTCACTCATCTGCAGGGATCCTGAAAGGGAGAACCGGGACGATGCGCGAGGCAGTTCAGCTTCGCAAGGACGACGTCGTCTGACCCCTCAGCACGCTGCAATGGCGGCGGCGTTCAACCGCCGGCGATCGGTATCGAGCCCTGTGTCGCGCGCCGTTTACGGCTGCGAATACACCACGTTCGAGGTATCCAATCCCCGAGTGGACACATCCTGCAGGAAGACCAGACGTTCACCAATCCGCAGCAGGTCGATGCGCTCACGCGTATGAAAGCGCTCTTCATCGAAGGTTTGCTCTTCAAGCACTGAAACACTCAGCCCCAGGATACTGCCGTCTCGCGGGACCGACGTCGGGTTATGGTTCGCTTCCGCGGTGTCGGTCCGATAGGTTCCCGTCCACAGCGTCGATTGGCTCGCACTGGTGCCGACCGTCTCGATCACACTGCGCCCGTCCGGCGCGTGGATCGCCAGGTAGCCGATCACCTCTTCCGCATGCCAGTCCATCTCGATCTCCGCTTCGAACAGGCGAACCTCAAAACCGTTTGCCGTCACATTCCTCGCCCGGGCGATGACCGGGCTGGCGCCGTTGGTCGTCTGAATGCTGAGAAACACTGCCGGTGCCTCCGGGAAAGACCCCTCGAACGCGTGCGCTTTCCAGTCAAAGGTATGCCGATGCGTGAGCGTCCCGACTTCCCAGATCGCGCCATCCGGGAGCACATAGCGGCCACGCTCGATCGCCATCAAGGAACGGCTGGGCCGTTCATCGGGCAGCGCGCGGTCCCAGGGCTGAAACTTTGCTTCGTAGCCAGCCGCAGAAACGCGACGCAGGCGATGGACACCGGCCACTTTGCGCACTGTGGTCCAAGGCGCATCTGCAAAGATCACCGGCTCAACCATCGTGGTCGCGAACTGTTGCTGTAAAAAGCCGTTCGGTCGTGGCTCCTCCGACCCGGGGATCGACAGGGCGCCAAGCTCGATCAGGGGCTGCGGATTCGCGAGGCTGGGTAACGGCTGCGTCGTGGGTATTCCAACGTCACCGTCGATCACCGGCCACACATTGAGCTGACCGCCCACATTGAAGTTCTGGTTACCCGTCAGGAAACTCAGGTTGATTGCGAAGTCTTGCCGAAACGGCCAGTACGGCCGCACACGGGCACTTGACCAGAACTGCATCTGAAAGCCAGGCCGCGGCGCGAGATTGATGAACGGCCCCGTGTTGGTCATCCCACCACCGGGCACCTGGTCCGGAGAACCGTCACAGAAGGTCGGATCGTTCCCGAGCAGGACGTAGAACATACGTCCCAGTTCCGAAGTGGGATATCCCGTGCTGTCGGTCCAGCCGTTCGGTCCGGCGCAACCGCGGTCCGTCGAACCGTCGGTGGATCCGTCGAGCTGGTACTCGCTGCCATTGACCGGGTTGATGGCGGGGAGGCGCCAGCCGGTGATCCCATGCACGTTCAGCCCGGCAACGTAGGCATCCACCTCATTGATGTCGAGCCGCCCGTTGTCGTCCACACCCGTCGTCAGTGGATAGAGCACATCGGCCAGCCAGGTGATGCCCAGCACCTCATCGTAGTAGGCCTCCGCCGTACTCGGATCGCCGTCGAGGTCGCGCCCTTCCAGCTCCTCGACCCAGGTGCCCTGGGTTGGGACACCGACGGCAACCGCCGTCGCGCTGAACACCGAAAGCAGAATGCTGGCGATAAAGCGCGGGACAGAGACAGTGGCGGGCTGGGTTCGCAACGGCATGGATCGCTCCAAGTTAGCAACTAACCCAACGGTAGCAGATCAGGTTGTCACTTATGTTGCATCTGTGTAACGCCAGCGAAAGTGAACAAGTAACGCCAGCAATGAAATCGCTAGGTCAGGTGACTCATTGTGATGCTTTTCGGCAAAGCGACGCCCAATGCGAAGCTAGGCCTCCCCGGCCTCCCAGCGCTTCTGCATCTCCTCAGGGCTCACGTCCTCCGCCTTGCTGGAGATGAACCAGGCATAGCCAAAGGGATCGGTGATCATGCCCATGTGGTTCCCGTGAAACTCGAGCTTCACCGGGCGCACCAGCGTCGCGCCTTCCGCGACGGCATGGCTGACGAACGCCTCCGCGTCATCCACTTCCAGGTGCATTTTGACTGGAGAACCGCCAAGCGCCTTCGGTCCGATGGCATCAAAATCCGGATACTCATCGGACAGGAGCACCCGAGTGCCTCCAAATAGCAGCTCCGCGTGACCAATGCGCTGATCTTCAGGATCTTCCAGCTTGAAGTCGAGGGTCGCGCAGAACGCGCGCGCGTAGAACTCGATGGCGTCTGCTGCGCCAGCCACACAAAGGTAGGCGCACAGTTCTAAAGGGGTGGGCTTTGCCGTCATCGCAGTCATCCGGTGGCAACGGGCCTTGACGATGCGAGACCCGCGCTCAGAGCGCAAGCTGCGCAGCCAGAGATCTCCTGGCACCACGGCGTTACAATCAACGCCTGATCACGCTTCGACCATCCACGAACGGTTGCTCCATGAAACACCCCGTTGCTTCGGTCCTTCTGACCTGGCTTGCTGCCGCCCTGTGCCACGCGGAAGTGCAGGTCACCCCGCCGCCGGCCCTGCCCTGGTCCGGTGCGAGCGAAGCGCTCATCGCCGCGGAAGACGATCCCTGGATCACCCCCGCCGAGCAGGCATCCTTCGCAACGACGCCCAGCTACAGCGACACGCGCAGGTACCTGGAGCGCCTGGTCGAAGAAAGCCCGCTGCTGACTCTGGAGCCCTTCGGCACCTCCGCCGAGGGCCGCGAGCTGTACTACGTGCGTGCGCGGCCCCGCAAAGCGGAGGCGCCGCGTCCCGTTGTGCTGATCCAGGCGGGCATCCATGCCCACGAGATCGACGGCAAGGACGCCGGTCTCATGCTGCTGCGCGACATTGCTCTGCGCGGCAAGGAAGCGCTGGTCGCGACAGTGGATTTCGTCTTTGTGCCGATCTACAACGTCGACGGGCACGAGCGGCGGGCGACCCTTAACGGGCCCCATCTGCGCGGGCCGGGCTTGCGCGGTATGCGCGATACGGCCCAGGCCATCAATCTCAACCGCGACTACGCTAAAGCCGACGCGCCGGAAACCCGCGCGATGCTGAAGCTCATTCGCGCACTGGATCCGGTGCTGTACATCGACGTGCACGTCTCTGACGGTTTCGACCACGCCTACGACGTGACCTATACCTATGCGGGCTGGGGGCACCACGTGCTGTCACCGACCATCAGCGAGTGGCTGACGGGGCCCTTCGAGACGCAGGTCAACGCGCACCTGCGGAGCCAGGGTCACAACCCACACTTCTATCCGGCGGCGCTCGACGGTCGCGACCTGACGAAAGGACTGCGCGTGTCCGCTGAAGGGCCGCGCTGGTCGACGGGTTACGGGGACCATCGGCGCATGCCGACGGTGCTGGTCGAGATGCATCACCTCAAGCCCTACCGGCAACGCGTGCTCGGTGCCTACCACCTGATGGAGGGCGCGCTCCGCGCCGCAAGCGATCAGCTGCCGGCACTGCAGACCGCCATCGCGACGGATCGCGCGGCGCGCCCGAAGCAGCTGCCGGTCGGCTGGGAGCGAGACACGGAGCCCTTCAAGACCATCCCCTTCGAAGGCGTGGCCTATGAAACCTTTGAGTCGCCCGCCTCCGGCCGGAGCGAACGGCGGTTCCTGGGCCGCACCGAGAGCTGGACGATGCCCGTCACCGGACAGCACCCAACGATGCAGCTCACCCTGCCGCGCGCCTGGTGGGTGCCCGCGTCAGAACAGGAAGCACTCGAGCTGCTGGCCCTGCACGGCATCGAATTTGAGCGCATTAAAGCGCCACGTACGCTGGATCTGGATACGGTCCGGTTCAGCGAGCTGGGCTTTGACCCGGTCAAAGACACCCGCGTACGGATGACGGGCACGGCGGTGCACGTCCTGGAGCGCGTCACCCTGCCGAAAGGCTCCGCCCGCGTGCCCTTCGATCAGGACCTCGGGCTGCTCGCCGCCGGCCTGCTGGAGCCGGAAGCGATCGACTCCCTATTCGCCTGGGGCTTCTTCCCGGAGATGACGCAACCGCACGGCGATCTGGATGCGCTGGAGAGCGCACCGCTGGCCGATGCCATGCTGGCGGCCGATCCCGAGCTGCGCAGTGCCTTTGAGGCAAAGCTGAGCGAGGACAAAGCATTCGCGGCAGACCCCAGAGCACGGCTCGCCTGGTTTGTGGCGCGCTCGCCCTACGCTGACCGGCGCTACCGGCGCTACCCGATCTACCGGGAGGTCCAGTAGTCGCCTGACAAGGGGACACCCGCTGCGATATCCCTTCAGGCGCAGGCCTGCCTTCGCCTATGATCTCGCTCTGAACCGCCTGACCTGAACAGTAAGGACACAGCTATGCGGCGTCTCGCCCTCTTCGCCCTGTTACTCGCCGGTACCGCCTGCAGCACGCAGCGCAGCGACCCGGGAACCCCCGCCGCTGACGCCGACGGCGCCGATGAGCGCGCCGCACTGGCGGCGGGTTCCGAGCTTGTCCAGCCGGTCAACGCGCCCGAGCTCCTAAGCTGCGAGCCCATGGCGGGCATGACGCCCTACTGCGGCTTCAAGAACCCAGAAGACCTTGTAAAGATTCCCGGCGCTGACCTGCTGATCGTGAGTGAGATGGGCGAGTTCATGGCGGACTCGCCCGGGGCACTGTCACTGCTGGACCTCGCCACAGGCACGCGCAAGACCCCGCGCATTTTCTGGACCGGCGAGGACGCGAGCTGGGGCGAGGCCGAGTGCCCGGCCCCGGATCGGGCCGCATTCAGCCCCCACGGCATCGATCTCACCATTCGCGACGATGGGGCTGTCGCGCTGCTGGTGGTCAATCACGGCAAGCGTGAATCGGTGGAGTTCTTCGAGGTCGCCCCGAGCGGAGATCTGGCCTGGCGCGGCTGCGCCCGACCGCCGGAGGATCCCTTCATCAACGATGTGGCTGCGCGCCACGATGGCGGCTTCTACACCACGCAGATGTGGAACAAGTCGCGCAGCTTCGAAGCCATCGCGGCCGATCTGCTAGCTCGCAAACCCTCAGGCTGGGTCTGGGCCTGGTCGCCCGCTGGCGGCTTTAGCCGGGTGCCGAATACCGAGGACCTGATGCCCAACGGGATCGCGATCAGCGCCGACAACGCCACGCTGTTCGTGAACGCCTACATGGGCAGCACCACCTTCGCGGTCGATCTCGACAGCGGTGAACGCACCGGCACCCTCTCCGTACGCCAGCCCGACAACGTCACCGTCGATGACGACGGTGCGCTGTGGATCGCCTCGCACCAGCACGATCCCATCGGCCAGGCCTGCACACAGGTCACCGCCGGGCCGTGCCTGTTGCCGTTCCAGGTGGTCACCGCCGCGCCGGACACCTTAGACAGCCGCGTGGTGGTCGATCACGACGGGGCACCCATGGGCTACAGCACCGTCGCGCTGCGCGTGGACGAGCACCTGTACCTGGGCAGCGCCCACGGCGATCGCATCGTCCGCATCGATCTGCCGCAGGACTGACGGCCCGCCCAAATCCTAGGCAGGCAACACGCGCTGCGCCTGCAGCGCATTCAGCCACTTGCGGAACATCACTTCCGTATCCATGACTTCGTGAAAGCCCGCCGCGCGCAGCTTGATCGTTGAGACGAGGGCTGGCGGCGGCGCTCCCTCGTCAAAGCCGTAGGCCATGGTGAAGTCCGCATAGTGATGAGACTCGCCGAGCAGCCGCGGCAGCTCCGGCTCGATCAGGCCGTCGCGCGCGGCAATCTCGCGCCACTCTTCCGCAGCGCCTTCGAGCATCGCGGCCACCGAGCCTGGGCGATCCTCGCCGACGTCCATACCCAGCGCCTCCGCGATGGCCGGCCAGACAGAGCGCCAGGCAAACACGTCGCCATTGGTCACGTTAAAGATCTCGTTCGCCGCGTTCGCCTCCGTGCCCGCCCAGTCGATGACCCGCGCGAGCACGTCGGCATCGATCGCTTCCAGCACACCGCCGGCACCGCCGGGGAAATGCAGCGGTTCACCGCGCGCCTTCAACAACGCGCCGTACGCACCAAGCACCGGGATCAGGTTCATCGCGACGCCCAGGGCATCGCCAAAGATGATCTGCGGACGCAGGATGGTGAAGGACCAGGGCGCGTCCTGTGCCGCGTCGCGCACGCGCTGCTCCTGCAGCCAGTAGAAATTGTCATGCGCATGTTCCGAGCGATCTTCCCGAGCCGGCAGATCAATGGGCCGCACGTGCGCACCGTACGCTTTGGTGCCCTGCAACAGCGTGACGTGTGCGAGGTCCGAGCAGTGCGCGCGGACCGGGTCCAGCAGGTTCTGCAGCATGCGATCGTTCTGCGCGATCTGGTCCGCCTGCAGCCAGCCTTCCACCAGGCCGGGCTTCTCGAACAGCGCGGCATAGACCACGTGCGTGATGTCCGGATGCTGCGCCACGACGGCCCGGGTCGCCTCAGCGTCCATCAGATCCACGCTGACGTGCTCAGAGCCATAGCGCTCGCGCACGGGGCGGCGGGAAATCGCCACCGTCGGGATGCCCTGCTGACCAAAGCAGCGCATGGCCGCCAGCCCCACGACCCCGGTGGCCCCAACCACCAGCACTTTGCGTTCGGCTCCGACGCCGGTTGCCGCCTCACTCATTCCCGCTTCCCCCGTTTGAATCCGACCCACGCGATCGCATCGTGCGCCTGCTCAATCTGACCCCGACTCGGCGCCGCCGTACACAGGTCGCACCTGAAACTGACCGCGCTGCATAAACACCAGGTACAGCGATTTCTCCTGCCGCTCCAGCACCAACACTTCGCCCTGCGCATCGGGCCAGGTGGTTTCTCCACCGGGCGCGCCAGGCGACGCAAAGTCACGCGCCACCACCGCAATCCGTTCCAGCGCCGAAAGCGCATGCACGATCCCAGGCGCGGGTGCCAGCGTGCCAACGCGCGTTAACCAGGTGCCCGCCCGGCAGATCGCGACGTCGCTCACCCCGGATACAGGATCCACAATCTGCATGACGTCGTCCATGGCGCCATCGCCATCAAAGTCAGCGCTTAAGTGTCGCGGCGCGACCAGGGCACGGAGCGCGAAGCGCTCCAGATCCAGGCCGCAGCGACCGATGATCTCCCGGGCTTCGTCCGCGTACGTAAGCTCCGTCTGAAAAGCGAAATCGCGGCGCTCCGCGTCGCTGCGCGGCCAGGTCAGGCAGCCGGTGGCCCGCAGATAGTTCATCCGCGCACGCGACCCAGGTGCCAGATCCGCCAGACCCAGGTCATCGATGGCGAGCCAACCCCGCCCGTCGGCAGCTGGGCGCTGTGGCGTGATCTCGGGCGGGGGTTTGAAGCCCCCGGTACCGATCAACGCCGGCGAGAACTCGAACGGTCGAAAGTGCTGCGGCGCATTGACCGCACCGGCGTTGGGGCCGGTGTTGTCAGCATTGCGAAAGTGCCAACCAAACAGGTCGCGCGTGTTTGGGCCACGAAAGGGCGGCGTCACGCTGCTCAAATCCACCGGTGATCGCCCCTCGGAGGCCGCAAAGAGTCGCAGGGACCAGCCGTCGCGTTGCCGCAGCAAGGCAAAGGTCCAGCCATTGGGCAGTGGCTCGCGGTAGTCGTGTTCGCCATAGACTTCGATGGGTCGTACTGGCGCCATCGGTTGGGTCAGTCGCGTCAACCAATGCGCGTCTGCGATCGATTCGCGGGGGCCCAGGCGATGGGCGTGACGTGCCAGGCTCGGTTCGCAGCGTGGAGCCGGCGCCCCCCAGGCGCAGACGCTGGTGGCTAGCAGCAACAGGGTCGCAAGGCTAGTCCGCATTCGGGACCACGGTGCTCGCGCGCTGCAAGCGCTTCGCCGCCTGCTCAGCCAGCAGCGCATCGGCAATGCGCTTGGAGTCCAGCTCCCAGGCGCTGCGCGCCGCGGCATCGGGCAAACCGCAGAAGCCCGCATCGATGCAGTAGCTTTCCGCCGAGAAGCTGTCCTGAACGTGATAGCAGAGCTGGCCGACCGGACAGCTCCCAGGACTGCACTGGCGCGGGCCACTGCACACCTTGGGACTGACGATGGCGGTGCCGTCCGGGCAGTGAATGGTTCGGTGTTCCAGACACCGATGACGGCAGTTGTCACTCGCATGAAAGCCGCTCCCTTCGAAGGCGCAAGGTGCGCCCGCGGGGTCGCCGCAGGCGCTCAGGAGCCCGGCGCCAAGGCACAGCAACACAGCGCAGACGCGTCGATCTGGCATGTTCTCCCTCCCGGTACGAAGCACCCGCAGCTTGACATAGCTGGCGGAAATCGACCCCCGGAAAGAGACTTTTACGACGGATTTTGGCCAGATCGAGGCTGGCCCCGCCGAGGGCGAGGACCACTTCACATCAGGAAATCTGTGCTTCGGTATCTTGGTGGTTGACCTTTAATCCGCAGGCAGTCTGTCTTGATTCCCGTCGCCGCCCCCTTCGAATCGAAGATCGTGACCCTGCGCGACGGTCAGCCCTGCCACCTGCTCGATGGCGGCTGCGGCCCGACGATCCTGTTCATTCACGGGCTGCCCGGCGTCGGCGGGGACTTTCTGCCGCTGGCCGAGCAACTCGTCGGCGACTACCGCTGCATCCTGCTGGATCGACCCGGCTACGGCTTGTCGACGCCCCTGGTCGATGGTCGCCGTATGGGTGTCGCGGAGAGCGCCCGGGACATCGCTGAACTCATTGACGAACTGTCCTTAAGCGAGCTGTGCGTGGTGGGCTGGTCCTACGGCGGACACATCGCCGCGGCGCTGTCCGTGTCCGCCCGCAGCGCCATCGATCGCATCGTGTTCCTCGGCTCGACCGGCCCGGACCTGCGCTGGCCAACGGACTTCAATGGTCGCCTGCTGTTCGGCACCCGTTTGGGCAGCCGGCTGCTGCGCATGACCCGACGGTTTCTCCCGGGGCTGCTGCGTAAGGAACTCGATCGAGCGGTGGGACATCGCGTGACCGATCAGTTCTACGACGACTTTTTCAACGGGCTCGATCAGCCCGGCGCCCTTGAGAACTGGCTCGCCGAAGGCCGTCACTGGAACCCCGCGGACATGCGGGCCGAAGCGGTCAGCCATCCCAGCCTGGTGCTGCATGGCGAGCAGGACGCACGCGTGCCCGTACGTGTTGGCCGGGCGCTTGCGCAGCGGCTGCCCGATGCACGATTGCGCATCCTGGCGGACGCGGGCCACTGGCCTTTCGTCACCCATCGCGAAGAGATTGCCGCGGCGCTGTTCGATTTTCTGCGCGCGGAGCCAGTCAGCACTGATGCGGGCACGGTCGCGGTCCCCGCGGCAAACTGACTCAACCGCGCCCTTCTGTCGGACGACGCGCCGATCAGATCTGACAAGCGGGAACTCGCCCGCATCCACCCAGTCAGAGATCTTTACAGATGCTGCACCAGGGCCGTGCGTCCTGTGATGAAGACCAACAGACCGCCCGATGCGCGGACACTTTCGTCAACCATCCTGTGCTTCTCTGTCGTTGGATGGCCCACTTTGGTGCTTGCCAAAGCGGTGTCGAAAAATTCACCTACGCTGAGTTAAGAACTCTCAGGTCAAGCGTTCAGAAGTGTCATTCTTGTCAACCACAAGAATGTCACAGAAAGGTTGCAGACCTGTAAATGATGCGTTTTGATGGATCAAACGTTGGCAGGGGAGTGCCGACGTATACCTGCCGAGGAATCTATGAACGATTTGTCGAGAGAGTCGGGAGTGCGGGTGTTCCCGGAAGCACCGCAGGCATTCATGTCGCAGGGCGCGACGGAAGCGTCTGTCCAGGTGATTCAGAATCCGAACCCGAATGAAGTGAAGCAACGCGAACACGTCGGCATTGGTGCCATTGTATCCGGCGCGTTCTGCGTGCTCGTAGGCATCTGTCTGGTGTTTATCAGTGTTCCCTGGGCGGCGGCCACCATCGGCTTTGGCGTCGTTGCGCTGGTCGGTGGCGGCGTGGTCTTGACCAGCATCCCCGAGCTGCTGAGCGCACCATCGAACGACCCCTTCTGATTCGCGCCGCGCCGTGAGCGGCGCTGACGCGACCAGTTCCGGTATCGACAAAGCAACGCACGACGCGCACATCGCGCGACGCGGCTACACGCTGTTTGTACTGGTGGTGGTGTTCACCTCCAGTCACGTCGACCGGCAGATCATGGGCATCCTCGGACAGCCCATCAAAGAAGCGCTGCTGCTGAGCGATACGCAGCTCGGACTGCTCACGGGGTTTGTTTTCGCGCTCTTCTACGCCACGCTCGGCATGCCCATGGCGCTGTGGGCGGACCGGCGCAACCGGCGCAACCTGATCGCCTTCGCTGTGTTCACCTGGAGCTTCATGACCGCGGCCTGCGCCTTCGCGCAGAACTTCACGCAATTGCTCCTGGCCCGCATCGGCGTCGGTGTGGGAGAAGCTGGCTCCAATCCGCCGTCGCACTCAATCATCGCCGACCTGTATCCGCCGACCGAGCGCGCCACGGCCATGGCGATCTTCGGCACCGGGATCAACTGGGGCATCCTGATCGGCTTCGGTGTGGGCGGCTGGATCAATGAGTGGTATGGCTGGCAGGCGGCGTTCCTGCTTGTCGGTCTACCCGGCCTCGCCATCGCGGCGCTGGTGCGCTTCACGGTCCGGGAGCCGCCACGAGGTCTGTCGGACGTGGGCGTGAGCCAGGCCCCGACACCGCCATTCTTTCAGGAAACACTGCGCTGGCTGCTACGCCAGCGCACGTTGCTGCACGTGATCGCCTGCAGCACGCTGACGGCGTTCGTCGGCTACGCCTCGATCATCTGGGTGCCCACCTACCTGGTCCGCATTCACGATCTCGGGACCGGCGCGACCGGCACCTACCTGGCGCTGCTGATCGGTATCGGCGGCGCGGCGGGAATCTATGCCGCTGGTCGCGTGGCCGATGCGCTCTCCGCACGACGCGGCCCGGGTTGGGGCGTGTGGCTGGTGGGCGCCGTGGCGATCGCGACCCTGCCGCCACTGGCCGCTGCGTTCCTGGCTGACAACGCGCAGAGCGCGCTCCTCTGGTATGCCCTGCCGGCAGCGCTCGGCACCGTGTACGTGGCGCCCACCTTCGCCATCATCCAGAACCTGACCCCGCCGGCCATGCGCGCCGTCGTCGCCTCGATCAACCTGTTCATCCTGAACATCGTCGGCTTGGGGCTGGGGCCCTTTACCGTCGGCTGGCTGAGCGATCAGTTCGCGCCCAGCTACGGCGATGCGTCGCTGCGCTACGCGCTGCTGTGTTCACTGGTCTTCGTGCTGTGGTCTGCCGGGCACGCCTGGCGAGCCGGCGTACTGCTGCAGCGCGCCCACCGCGCCGGCTAGGAGCGCATTAGGCGCGCATCAGGAACGCAGCAATCGCCCGGGTCGCGCGCCCGTGTCCTCATCGAAGCGCCGGGTGACGGCGCCATGGATCAGCGTCGCAAGGTACCCCTGCGCACCCTGCATAAAACGCGCCCCGCCAGCGGGCAGATCGCGCCGCAGCTCCAGCGGGCCGAGTGTCAGCCGGTCGTAGTCGATCACGTTCAGATCAGCGCGTTTGCCCGGCGCGATCCGGCCCCGGTCCGCGAACCCGAACAGGTCCGCATTGCGCGCCGTCGCACGATGCACCACATGTTCAAGCGGCAGCCGCTCCCCGCGGGTGCGATCGCGCGTCCAGTAAGTGAGCTGGTAGGTGGGATTGACCGCATCGAAGATGAGGGACACGTGGGCACCCGCATCGGACAGGCCTGTCACAGTGGTGGCGTCGAGCTGCATCTCCCGCACCGCATCGAGGTTGTAGTCCGCGTAGTTGGTGAAGAAGGCGATGGCCCGCCGCTCGGGGTCCGCCGCGAGATAGTCGTACAACAGCTCGGCAGGGGCGGCGCCCTGCGCCGCGGCGCGGGCACCGAAGCTCTCCGCCGGCAAAGGCTCGTAGCTGCTGGTCGCATCCAGCGGGAACAGCTGCTCGTAACGCCAGTCAACGTGGGCGATGCCAAAAGCCATGGACCCCGGTGGTACCCCGTCGATGTTGTTGGCTTCGCTTAGCAGCGCGTTGCGGACCGCCGGCGTGCGCAGCGCGGCAAATCGCTCCGCGACCGGCAGCGCCGCCAGCGCGGCGAAGGCCGGCTTCAGCAGCCAGGGGTGATAGGTCTCGAAACTCAGCACCAGCCCTGTCGGCCGACTGCCGACCTGCGGATAGATCTGCGCGCCGGTGGCGTTTGCAGCCTTGACCTGGGTCAGCGCCTCACGCCACTTGCGCGTCCAGTCGTCGACCTGAAAGAGCGTGAAGGTTGCTGGACGGCCGCTGTCCCGGCTGACTCGGGCGATCAGCTCGATCTCGGCTTCCAGCGCGCTGTGCTCGCGCATCTCCGGGGCGCCTTCCCCGAGCGTGCTCGACGGGATGATCTGGAACAGGCCCCGTCCCGCGCGCTTCAAGGCGCCGGCTACAAGCATGACCTCGTCCTCCGCGGCGAAGGTACCCGGCACCGGCTCGCCCTGAATCGAGCGATGGCCAAGGATCCGGGATGTTGAGAAGCCCACGGCACCAGCGCGCAGCGCTTCCTCCACCACCGCGCCCATCCGCTCGATGTCTGCGGCCGTCGCCGCCTCATTGGTGCGGCCACGCTCGCCCATCACAAAGTTCCGCACGGCCCCGTGAGCCACTAAAGAGCTGATGTCCAGGCTGTACTCGCGCCCCGCCAGGTAATCCAGGTACTCCGGGTAGCTGCGCCAGGCGCCCCAGGGCATGCCCTCGTAAAGCGCGGTGCCGGGGATGTCCTCGACACCCTCCATGAGCTCGATCAGGTCGCGCTCGCCGCCCTCCGCCACCGGCGCAAAGCCGACGCCGCAGTTGCCCATCACAATGGTGCCCACGCCGTGGCTCGCCGACGGGTTCATCTCGCTGTCCCAGGTCACCTGGCCGTCGTAGTGCGTATGGATATCTACCCACGCCGGGGTGACGATCGCGCCATCGGCATCGATGGTCTCGCGAGCTGAGCCGGAGACGGCGCCAACCTCTGTGATCTTGCCACCGGTCACCGCCACGTCGGCAGTGCGCGGCGCCGCCCCGGTGCCGTCATAGAGCGTGCCGCCTTTGATGAGCAGATCGTACATCGGTGTCTCCTGTTGGGCAGTGGGCTAGCGGTAATCGACGAAGCTGTGCTCTTTCGCCAGCCACATGGTCGAGCGCTGAAAGTCGATGAACCGCGACTCGTCCGCCACTGCGCGCGCCGCGGCTTCGCGCCGTTCCGGCGTCGCCTGGCCAAGGGTGGAGCGGGCAAACCACAGCTCCGCATGGCCGGTGTAGGGCTCGGCAACGGTGCCCCGGGCCTCGCGCAGCGCGGCTTCCAATGGGTCGTCGAGCCGGTGGACCTGCACATAGCGCGCGATGCCCGACCCGGCCGCCTGACGGCGGATGATCGGCCCATGGTTGATGCGCCAGTAGGCCTGCGCCGCGTCTTCCCCCAGCTCGCCTTTGGCCCGCAGCGGGAAGTACAGCTTCACCAGATCACTGCGCGGGCTCGCGAGTAGCAGCTCCGGGGTCGGGTTCACCTGCGGCACTTCGTAGGCCAGCCACAGCGGCGAGTTCGGCAGATCGATGAATGCGGCTTCATCCGCCACCAGCCGGGCCGCGGCGGCCTGGCCCCGCTCGCTTTCGAGCGCCGCGACCAGCGCCTCCCGGTTCTCGAAATAGACCTCGGCCACCCCCGCGTAGGGCGGTTCCATGCCGCCGCGCGCCTGAGCCATAGCCTGGGCCGCAGCCTGCGCTTCCTCATCCTGCAGCGTGTGCACCTGAACGTAGCGCAATGCGTTGATGTCCTGCGCGACGCTGGCGACCAGCGGGCCATGCTCGCGCCGCCAGTAGTCGTAGAACGCCTCGAGCGCCATGCCCGGCTTCGGTCGCAGCAGATAGGTGATTCGAATCATGGCGCGCTGGCCGCCGCTTTGTCCGCAAGCGCCCGCTCGGTCGCACGTTGCACGGCGCGCGAAAGGCTCGTGTAGGCGCGATTGATCAGCATGGTCGGATCGCCATAGCGTGCATCGAACTCCTCTGTAACCTTCGCTTCCATCACCGTACCCAGGCTTGCGCCTTCCGCCAGGTGACCGGCGATCCGGCTGCGTACCGTGCGCAGCATGGTGATGTAGTCGATGAGCCCCTGGCGATTGAGCACCGGCCCGTGTCCGGGCACGACCTTGGTCTGCTCATCGACCCGAGCCAGCACCGCTTCGCAGAAGTGAATAACCCCATCGAGGTCACCACCGTTGTCGACATCGATGAACGGATAGCCGGCGTTGAACACGTCCCCCAGGTGCACCACGTTCGCCTGCCGGAAGAACACCGCCGTATCTCCGGTGGTATGCGCCGGGCCAAAGTGCAGCAGATCGATGTCCTGGCCGTTGAAGTGCAGCTGCATGTGATCGTCGTAGCTGATCACCGGGCGCGCCGCGGGGGGATAAGCCGGCTGCCGGTACTTGGCGATCACCAGGTTGATGAGGTGCTCCTTGCCCATGCGAATCTGGCTCTCGGAGTGGGCGATGATCCAGGCGCCCTCGGGCCCGAGGGTGAGATTGCCGTCCGCATGGTCAAAGTGCCAATGGGTATTGATGACAAAGTCGACGCCTTTGCCACCCAGGTTCTCGATGGCTTTCTTGATCTTCGGCATCATCTGCGGGAACTGGTCATCGACCAGCAGCACGCCCTGCTCGCCGATGCTCACGGCGATATTGCCGCCCACCCCGTACAGCAGGAACAACCCGTCGCTGAGCTTCTCGGCCCGCACGACGGTCTTCTCAAAGTTCCAGCCAAAGGCGCCAGAGAGCGTGTCCAGATCCATGGGCTCATCAGACGCTGGCGCGTCCTCGACAGTCGCTGCGGC
This sequence comes from Pseudomonadota bacterium, assembly GCA_038749065.1. GTDB lineage: Bacteria > Pseudomonadota > Gammaproteobacteria > Pseudomonadales > Azotimanducaceae > CALHVX01. The sequence goes on from JBCDIK010000069.1 coordinate 14,936, forward strand.
CTCGGTGACGGCCGCCTCTGCCTGTGCGGAGGACGATGCCGCAGCGGGTTCCGGTGCGGGTGCCTGTTCTTGCGCGATGGCGGGCTGTAGCAGCGCTGCGAGCAGCGCTGCCATCGCCAGACGCTGCATGCGATTGGTTCGCTCGCTGATGTGATGCCCCATCCTGCTCCCCTCAACCCTGCCCGTGCGGCGGCGCGGCCTTTGCACCCGCGCCGGATCTGCGCCAGTGTACCGCGATCAACCGCACGCTGACGGAGCCCTCATGACCGCCCCCTACGCCGATCCGCAGGTGATCCGCGAAGCGCTGGCCGTCGTTCGCATTGCGATCGTGGGCCTGTCGCCAAACCCGGCGCGACCGAGCAACGAGGTCGCGCGCTATCTGCAGCAGGCGGGCTACACCATCGTGCCCGTGAACCCGGGCCATGAGGAGATCCTGGGGGAGCGTTGCTACGCCAGCCTTTCCGACATTCCACAGACACCGCCACTCGTCGACGTGTTCCGGGCCAGCGACGCTGTGCCGGCCATCGCGCGGGAGGCGGTCGCGGCCGGAGCCCGGTGCCTGTGGCTTCAGCTTGGGGTAATCAGCGAGGAAGGTGCGCGAATTGCGCGAGCGGGTGGGATGAACGTGGTGATGGATCGCTGTACCAAGATTGAACACGCGCGGCTCGCCTGAGCAGGTCATGCGTCTATTGGCGCGCGCGCAGCGGGCGCTGCTCGCTCCTGTTCGAAAGTCCGAGCTTCAGGATCGCACGGTCATGCTATCCGGCAACGTAGAAGACCAATACGCA
>JBCDIK010000070.1:0-15703 GCA_038749065.1 Pseudomonadota bacterium
CGGGGCTTCGGGCTCGATACCGCTGAGCAGGATCGCGCCTTGCGCCGAGGGTGTTGCCAGCAGCGCTGGCGCTTCGATCACCGGTCGCACGGACGCGACGCCCGGTGACTGGCTCAGCACCGCTTCAAGGGTGGGATCCGGTGCGACCGGGCTCCGCCCGAGCAGTGCAACGTGAGGCAATAGCCCGAGCACGCGCTCGCGCAGTTCCCGCTCGAACCCATTGATGACCGAGATCACGATGACCAGGACCGCCACGCTGAGCGCCAGTCCCGCGGTGGCCATGGCGCCGATCGCAGAGAGAGCCCGTGCCTTGCCAAACGCATAGCGCACGGCCAGCTGAAAGCCGAGGCGCCGGCTCATGAATTGCGCAACACCTGAACGGGCCCCCTACTCATGTCAACAGCTCAAGCGAGCTGCGCATGTTAGCAGCTCAGACGAGCGCGCAGTCTATTGGCACCGGTGCTCAGGCGGCAGTGCGCCCCTGCCCCCCCTCGCGCAGTGCCGCGGCCAGGTCGAGGGCAGCGACTCGATAGCTTTCTGCGTAGGTCGGGAAGTTGAAGACGTTCTCGATGAACACCGTGTGCGGGGCGCCATGGATCAGTGCCATTTGCCCGATGTGAATGAGATCTGTCGCCGCTGCGCCAACGATATGGACACCGACGAGCTTGCCATCGGGCGCCGCGATCAGCTTGAGCAGGCCACTGGCGCTGTCGGCGATCAGGCCCCGGGCGATCTCCCGATAGTGCGCCTTGCCGATGACCGCATCGCCAAAGCGTTCGCGCGCCTGGGCCTCCGTCAGGCCGACGCTGGCAAGCTCCGGGACGGAGTAAATCCCCGACGGCAGAAAATCACCCTGATCACCGGGATCAATGCCGAGCAGCGCACAGGCTGCGCGGCGCCCCTGTTCCATGGAAGCCGAGGCAAGCGATGGCGGACCGACGACATCACCGGCCGCGTAGATGTGGGCGACTGCGGTACGCCCGGAATCATCCACATCGATCAGCTCTCGATCGTTCACCGTCAGCCCAGCGGCTTCGATGTTGAGATCCGCGACCTGTGACACGCGCCCGAGTGCGCACAACGCCTTGTCCGCGCACAGCTCCTCGCCGTCGGCGGTCGTTGCAATCACAGCGCTCACCCCGTCGAAGGTGACGTTGCGCACATCGCATTCCCCGCGGAAGACACCGCCGAGACGCTCGAAGGCTTCCAGAAAGTGGGACGCGAGGTCGGCATCCAGAAATCCCAACGGCATCGGATAGCGATCGATCAGCGTGACTTCGACGCCGAGGAGCGCAAAGATCGAGGCGTATTCGCAGGCGATCACGCCACCGCCGAAGACCATCATGCTGCGCGGCAGGTAGCCCAGGGACAGGACCGAGTCACTATCGTAGATGTGTTCGTGGTCGGTCTCGATATGCGGCAATCGGCGCGGCTTCGAGCCGCTCGCGATCACGATATGATCCGCCTCGAAGCGCTCGATCTGCCCGTTCGCAAACTGCACCTCAACGGCGTGTGGGTCCAGGAACCTGGCGCGGCCGTGAACAACAAGGACGCCGTTGCGCTCAAGCTGTGCGGTCATGTACCGATCGTGTGCTTTGAGCACAGCACCGGTCTCGCCGATCAAATCGGCCACGCTGATCGACTGATCAAGTTCCTCACGGCCACTGCGCGCCAGCTCCCGCATCGCACGGGTCCGGGAGACCGCACGCTCTCGAAGGGTCTTGCTGGGAATGGTGCCGAACTGCACACAGGCGCCACCAACCTCGCGCAGGCGCTCACAAATCGCAACGGACAGGCCCCCTTTCGCAGCCTGAATGGCGGCTTTCTGGCCTGCGGGGCCAGACCCGATCACAAAGACATCGACTCGACTCACCTCGCCCTCCTAAGCGTTCAGATCGCGCAGCTGATCGGTCACCGACGTCTCAAGCGCCAGCAAGCCCTGCATATCGTCTGGATAAAGATGCAGCCACGCGACCGCGGCATCTTCCTGAACCCGGTCCGGTTCGATCGGCCCGTGCTTCATCGCGCCCGCCAGCGAGATGCCGAGGTCAACCGTTGCGATCAGGTCGGCGTGCTCGCCAGCGCTGTCGTAGGGACCCTCATGAGCAATGAAGGTCGCGACCAGCGCCGGTAGCTTCCAGCGCTCGACCAGGGCAACGCCTGCCGGCCGCAGCATGTCGACAGCCAGCGAAAGCGCAGGCTCTGCTGATGGCGGCTCGACTGCGCCATCCTCACAGATCGCCGTCAGCCCGTGCAGCGCCACGGGCACCCCGATGTTGTGCAGGAGGCCGCACAGGTAGGCGTTCTCAACGTTCTTGCGACAGGCCCGGGCGACTTCGCGAGCCCACAACCCCGTCGCCAGAGCATCCTGCCAGGCCTCCTGGACCAGGGCGCCGTAGGGGCCCGGCTGCGTCAGCGCGGATTTCACGGCAATGGACAGCGCGATCTCTCGGATCCGTCCCATCCCCAGGCGCGCGATGGCCTGCTGCAGCGCCACGATCTCCGCGGCGCCGCGAAAAGCTGGCGTGTTGACAATCCTCAGGACATTCGACGCCAGTGCCGGATCCGTCTGGATGAGCCCTGCAAGCCCGGCGGCATCGCCATCTTCCGACTGGCTGAGGGCAAGGACATCGGCAGCGACGGAAGGCAGAACGGGCAGATTAAGGGAACCGTCAGCAACGGCCTCCCGCAGCCGAAGCGAAGGATCCATGGCTGTGGCGGACTCCGCCATGAGCATTTCCTCTCGAGCGTGTCTTGAAGCATAGACAAGGAATGAGGCAATGCCCGGGGCAGCCCGGCGCCGGGAAGGAGGGGGTTGCTAGGAGCGACTCGACTCGCAGCGGGCAGGATTTCCCCCACAGATCTCGCACTCGGCGTCGATGCCGAGCTGACCGAGACCGCCGCAGGAGCCACTGATCGGCTTGCGGCCGAACATGACGCCGACGGCCATTGCGGCCACCAGCACCAGCATGATTCCGAATGCCAGAAAGATCGTGGTCATGGTCCCGTGCGCAGCAGCAGTGATTGGAAGTCCCCAGTATAGCGCGCCTCGAACCCCTTCGCGCTGCGAACCAGTAGCAATGCCGAAAGACCTTCAGACCGCGCCAGGCGAATCGCCGGCTCCGGCCCAAGCACATTCAGCGCCGTGGCCCAGGCATCCGCCAGCATGGCGCTGGGCGCAGCGACGGTGACCGAGGCAAGATCGTGCTCTACCGGGTGGCCACTGCGCGGATCTATGGTGTGCGACCACCGCTGCCGCCCGGCGGCGGTGTCGGGCAGCTCGATGAAATTGCGATAGTCCCCGGACGTCGCGAGCGCTGCGTCGGCGAGCGTCAGCACCTGGCCGACCACGCCGAACTGGTCTGCCTTGGGCACCTCCACCCCAACGCGCCAGGGACCGCCGCGGGGATGCTCACCGGCGGCTCGCAGCTCACCGCCGATATCGACCAGGTAGTCGCGACAGCCCTCGGCTTCGAGTCGAGCGCTCAGCCGATCCACCCCGTAGCCTTTAGCGATGGCCGACAGATCGAGCTCGATCGGCGCTATCCGGCGGGCGGCGGGCGGTAACGATCGCAGCTCGAGAGCGCCCATCCCGGTCTCCGCCAGCGCTGCCGCGACCGCCGAGGCATCAGGGGCCTGCGCAGGGGTGGAGGCCCCGGGACCAAACCCCCACAGCCGCAGCACCGGGGCGACGGTAATGTCGAGCGCCCCGCCGGAACGGTCGAACAGTACCATCGCGGTTGCCAGGACCTCGTGGAGTTCGGTGGACACGGGTTGCCAGGCCCCAAGCTCGCTGCGATTCAGCCGCGATAGCTCTGATTCAGGGAGATAGTTCGACATGGCATCGTTGACCTGCCCCAGTTCCTGCTCGAGCCGGCGCGCCAGTGTCGGCTCTAGGTCCGGGCACCCGGCGGACACGCGGTAGTAAGTGCCCATCGTCGAGCCTTCGAAGCGCGTCGGCTCCGGCGGGGCGCATCCACACAACAGCGCGACCAGCGCCGCCACAAGAACGCGCCTTGCCGCAGGCACTGCACCGGGCAGCTCGGTACCGTTCATGGTGCGTCCAGGAGCATCATCAACGCCATGATACGCACAGGCCTCGCGCAACGGTGAATCCCGCAACAGGGCCTTACAGGCCAAGGTGAAAATCCGTAGCATCGCCGCCGAACGTTGTCCTGATCCACTCCGATGAACAGCCGCTGGTTTTCACTTTCCCGACCTGGTGCCGCAGTGCGCGACGCGCGCCCAGACAGCGACGCAAAGGTGCTTCGTTAGTGGCGCGGCGGCTCGTCCTGCTGCGCCATGGACGCATTGCGGCCAATCGCGACGGGCTCTGGCACGGATCGACGGACAGCGACCTGCTGCCCCTTGGCCGCCGTCAGGCGCAACGTACCGCTCGCTTTCTGATGCAGCGGGAACCGGAGATCGCGGCGGTTTATGCCAGCCCACTGCAGCGCTGCCAGGACACCGCAGCGGCCTTCATCGATCTTCAGAACCGACACAGCCAGCGCCAGGCAAGGCGCGCGAGCGTGACCGACTGGTTTCGGGAACGTCTGGGTGCCTGGGGGCCGGCTGCGCCGGAAGATCCGTCACCGCCCCTGAGCATCGCGACGCACCACGACCTGCGCGAATACGGCATCGGCGACTGGGAAGGAATGTCCTTTGCAGATCTCGCGCGGGATTACCAGTTCATCGAGCGCGCCTGTGAGGATCTGGACTACGCCGCGCCAGGGGGCGAGAGCCTGCGCCAGGTCAGCCAGCGGTACGCGGCGGCCCTGCGGGAGATCGATGCTCATCACAGCGAGCGCGAAGACGTGCTGGTCGTTGGCCATGGCGCCGCGTTCGCCGTAGCGCTGGCTACCCTGATCAACGATGCGCCCCAGAAATGGCGCGACTATGGAATCGACAATTGCGGGCTATCGGAACTGACGCTCGGGGAGTGGCCAGAGCTCGTCTCGTTCAACCACACCTCGCATCTGTAGACCGATCCCCCGGCCCCCCTTGCGGGACCGGGCAGTGGCTACGGTGCCTGCAGCGAGACCTCACGCGCACTGGCGAGCGCTTCTGCGGACAGCGCGACCGCCAGACAGGCATCATTGAGCGCCTCGTGCTCGCCCCGCAAGGCCATCTCGGCAACGATCTCCATCCTCGGGATCGCCAGATGAAGCGGGTCTGGGGCCGTTGCAAACTGGCCCGGATAGCGCTCGGCAGAGTTGCTCATGTATATCCCGTCGATTCCTGCAGCTGCTGTGATTCACTTATCGGCTGCGCCGCCCGCAACTTAAAGCGCAGACGCCACTCACATGTGCCGCGCCGAAAAAAGAACAGCGAGCGGACTGTGAGAGAGCCACAGGACGATCTGCACTATTTGTGCCAGTCTAAGTTTCCCGTCTAAATTGTTGTAATTAGGTAACTTATGGATTTCCCAGCACCGGCATGAAATTCAGGAGAAGACCCAAGAGGTCAGATTTGGCACCTGCGGGTCAGGACCATCAGGTGACGCAGCGCGTCGCACTGATGGGCGGCAGCGCGAGCTGATGCCTGCGTCACAGTGGCCCCAGGACCGGGATGAGCGGCGCTACGCCGTCACAGTGCAGCGCCACCTGCCCAGAAACTTCGCCACCCATCTGGCTCATGGCCTGTTCGGGCAAACGGGTTTCCGTCTGCTGCAGGCACCCACTTTCCTACCGGCGTTCGTGCTGCTGCTGTCCGAAGGCTCGGAAATCGCCGTCGGCGTGGCGCTGGCACTGCAGAGCCTGGGCATGGCGCTGACGCCGCTTCTGGGGGCCACGCTCATCGAGCATCGACGGCGGGTTCTGCCGATCGGCTTTGCAGCAGGGGTTGCCATGCGCCTATCGGTGCTGTGGATTGCGCTCGCAGGCTTCTTCGCGACCGGTACTCCGGCATTGCTCCTGGTGTTCGCCGGGCTGTTTGCATTCGGACTGTTCCAAGGCATGCAGGGCGTCATCTTCAACTTCCTCATGTCCAAGGTGATCCCCGTCTCCAAGCGCGGCCGGCTCACCGGCCTGCGCAACGCGCTGTCCGGCGCAACCGCCGCCGCTGTCGCCTATATCGCGGGCGCGTTCTTCCTGGGGGAAGATCCCACCGCAGCCGGCTACAGCCAGACGTTCCTGCTCGCCTTCCTGCTGACCAGCATCGGTCTGGCCAGTCTGCTCCTGATGCGCGAACCGGAACCGCCTGTGGTCCGACCCCGGCAATCGCTGAGCGGACAGCTCCGCGCCCTGCCGGCATTTCTGGCGCACGACGCGCGCTTCCGGCGCTACGTCATCGCTCGCAGCCTGGCAACCCTGGGGCGCATGAGTCTGCCGTTCTACATCGTCTATGCCGGCACGCGGCTATCGCTCACCGGGGAATGGCTCGCGCTGCTGACGATCGCTTTCGCCCTCGCCCAGACCACCTCCAATCTGCTCTGGGGCTTCATCGCTGATCGTCGTGGTTTTCGCTACGTACTGCTTCTATCCCTTGCGCTCTGGATCGCGGCGACGGCGCTGCTGCCGCTTGCCAACCTGCCCATAGTCTCCGTTCTGATCTTCATGGGCGTCGGCGCGGCCACCCAGGGATTCCAGGGCGCGGCCCAGAATCTGACCCTCGAGTTCGGGCGCCGGGAGGACCTGCCGGTGCGAATCGCCATCGCCAATAGCACCAGCGAACTGGCCGGTGCCATAGGCCCCTTGCTGGGCGGATTCATCGCCGCAGCATTCGGCTACCCAGCGTTGTTCCTGGTGGCCATGGCCTTCCTGCTGCTCGGGGGCTGGCAGATCAAGCGTCACGTCCCGGACCCGCGTTTCGCACCGGACAAGGCGTTCGCGTGAGTGCCGCAGACGCGGCACAATGCGGCCCCAGAGATTGCTGCGGGCTGGCCATGACCTCTTCACTGAAAATCGACCACAAGGCGCTCGTGCAGGCCGCGCTCGACGAGGTCAAGACGTTGAGCATCGCCGAAGCGCAGGCCCTCCAGGGGCGCAATGGCGTGACGTTCGTCGACCTGCGCGACCCCCGGGAACTGGAGCGAGAGGGCCGGATTCCCGGTGCCGTGCACGCCCCGCGCGGCATGATCGAATTCTGGATCGATCCGACCAGCCCGTATTTCAAGCCGGTCTTCGGAAGCGGCGACACCTTTGTGTTCTATTGCCAGAGTGGATGGCGCTCTGCACTGGCGACCCAGACCGTTCAGCGCATGGGACTGCCTGACGTTTGCCACTTCGAAGGCGGCTATCGCGCCTGGAAAGACGCGGGCGGGGCGACAGAACCGGTGCCCCCGAAAGCGGCGCAGCGCAACCCCGCCAGGGGTGCCCAGGGCTGACATGAACCTGATCGTCTACTGGCTCGCCTTCAGCGGCGGGTTCGCCATCATGTCCATGGAACTGCTCGGCGGCCGCCTGCTGGCGCCCTACTTCGGCAGCAGCATCTATGTCTGGGGCAGCATCATTACGGTCTTCATGCTCGCGCTCTCCATCGGCTACCTGCTCGGCGGCCGGGCGACTTTGGCACGGGTCAGCGTCCGACGTCTGGGCAGCATTTTCATTGCCGGCGCGGTGCTGATGCTGCCCCTGCTGCTGGCGAACGATGCGGTGATGGGCTGGATCTTCGATCGGCTCACCGATCCCCGGCTGGGTTCACTCGTCGCCTGCATGAGCCTCTTTTTCATTCCGACCTTGGTCCTGGGCATGATCTCACCCTACGCGGTGCGACTGCTGGTACAGCACCGCGATGAGTCTGGCGCCGTGGCCGGCCGCCTGTACTTCGTCTCAACGCTCGGCAGTGCGCTTGGCACGCTCGCAACGTCGTTTTACCTGGTTCTCTGGTTCGAGATGAATACGCTCTTCATCATTCTGGCCGCCCTCCTCGCCAGCAGTGGCGCCCTGGGCCTGGTTCTTGGCAACCGACTGGAGTCGCAGGCATGAACAGCCAACGAGGCCTGCTGTGCGCACTGCTCTTTACCTTGCTGATCGGCGCGCCCGCGTCGAACGCCGCCGGCAAGGTCGTCCACCGCGAACGTTCTCTGTACCAAACCCTCCTCGTCACCGAGGAGCCTGGACGCCTGTGCCTGAAGTTCAGCGTGCGGCGGGAGCAGCGCAACCAGTCCTGCATGAACCCGAACCGGCCGCAGGAAATGTTGTTCCCGTACACCAAGATGATGCTGGCGACGCTGCTGATCGAGCCGGCGCCCGAGCGGATCCTGGTGGTCGGCCTGGGCGGCGGCACCCTGCCCCTGGCGCTCTCCGAGCTGTACCCACAGGCCAAGCTGACCGTGGTCGAGATTGATTCGGCGGTGGTCAAGGTGGCACGAGACTACTTTGCCTACAGGCCAGGCCCTCGCACCGAGGTCATCGAACAGGACGCTCGAGTCTTCACCAAACGACAACAGCGCCAGATCGACCCGCTCACCGAGGGCTATGATCTGGTCCTACTGGACGCCTTCAACGGCGACTACATTCCAGAGCACCTGCTGACCCGCGAGTATCTGAGCGAAACACGGGCGATCATGAAGCCTGGCGCTGTACTTGCGGCCAATACCTTTGCGATCAGCGCCCTGTACGACCACGAATCGACGACCTACACCTCGGTGTTCGGCCGGATCCTCAATCTGAAGCTGCCAGAAACCGGCAACCGGGTCATCATTGCGCAAAAGTCTGGCGGCGACGATCTGCTGGCCGCCAACACGCTGGGCGAAATCGAAGAAACCCTGCTGGGCCGGGCGGACACCCTCGACCCGAGGCTTGCGCCCTACGGCATTTCGCTGAGACAGGCGGTCCCGCGCATGCTGAGGGCGCCGGACTGGAACCCGCGCGCCAGAATCCTGACCGATCAGTATGCGCCGGCCAACATCCTTAACAGCCGCGCCCGATCGACCAGTAACCCGTAGCCTTCCTTAAGGTCGCGGCCCAGCCTCTAGGACGCGGCCTAGCCTCTAGGACGCGGCCGCGTTGTGGTCGCGCCAGTACTCATCCTTTAGCAGCCGCTTGTAGAGCTTGCCCGTCGGGTGCCGGGGTAGCTGCTCCCGAAAATCGATGCTGCGCGGACACTTCACGTGGCTGAGCCGCTCGCGACAGTAATCGAGCAGTTCTTCGGCGAGAATCGGGTCAGCGGTGTCCATATCACGCGGCTGAACGACCGCCTTGACCTCTTCGCCGAAGTCCGGGTTCGGCACACCGAACACAGCCACGTCGATCACCGCGTCGTGGGTGATCAGTACGTTTTCCGCTTCCTGCGGATAGATGTTCACGCCCCCGGAGATGATCATGAAATGCTTGCGATCAGTCAGGTACAGGAAGCCCTCTTCGTCCACATAGCCGACATCGCCCAGGGTCGTCCAGCCCTTGTCGTGCGTTGACTGGCGGGTCTTCTCGGGATCTTCGTGGTACTCGAACTCGCCCCCACCGCTGAAGTAAACCGTGCCGGACTCACCGGCGGGCACTTCGTTCCCGTCGTCGTCACAAATGTGGATGGCGCAGTTCAGCGGTCGACCGACGCTGCCCTTGTGCGCGAGCCACTCCTGCGAGTTGAGCTGCACGAACCCGTTGCCTTCGGTGCCGGCGTAGTACTCGAACAGGATCGGTCCCCACCAGTCGATCATCGCTTCTTTCACCGGCACGGGACAGGGCGCAGCGGCGTGGATTGCGCAGCGCAGAGAGCTCAAGTCGTAGCGGGCCCGAACGGGCTCATCCAGTTTCAGCATCCGCACGAACATAGTGGGCACCCACTGGCTGTGAGTCACCGCGTAGCGCTCGATGGTCCGCAGCGCATCTTCGGCGTCGAAGTGTTCCATGACCACGACACCGATGCCCTGACGCAACGCACCCATCGTGAAGGTCAGCGGTGCGGCGTGATACAGCGGCGCCGGGGTGAGATAGACAGACGTCTCGTCCATGCCCCACAGCAGCGAGAACAGGTTCGGCGCATCATCCTCACCGTAGGCATGTTCCGGCAGCGGCTTCTTCACGCCCTTCGGGTAACCGGTAGTGCCCGAGGAGTACAGCATCTGTGCACCTTCGCTGGGATCATCAATCATCGCCGTCGGCATGAGCTCGATGGCGGCCTCCCAGGATTCGAAGCCGGCGGCGGCATCGTCGAGCATGTACCAGTGCTCGACGCTGGCGGCCAGGGACAGCAGCGGGGTCGCGATAGACTCCCGCGCCCTGGAGGTGATGAACACTCGCGCGCCGCAGTTGTTGACGATGTAGGCCACTTCATCAGCTTGCAGGCGCCAGCTGATGGCGGTGTAGTACAGCCCCGCGCGCTGCGCCGCCCAGCACAGCTTGAGAAACTGCGGATGGTTTTCCAGCAGCAGGGCGATGTGGTCACCGCGCTTGAGACCCAGCGACCGGAACAGCGCGGCCCCCTGATTGGCCGCCGCCTCGAGCTGGGCAAAGGTGACCTGCTCACCGCTGGCGGCCATGGTGTAGGCGACCTTATCCGGCGTCGCTGCTGCCGTTACTCCCGGATGCATGTCACTGGCCCCGCGGCTGCAGGCGCAGGGACGCCGAGTTCATGCAGTAGCGCAGCCCTGTAGGCTTAGGTCCATCGGGAAACACATGCCCAAGGTGAGCATCACAGCGCCGGCAGAGCGCCTCCGTTCGCACCATTCCGTGACTGTCATCCCGGGCGGTGCTGACCGCTTCCTCGTCGATGGGGGCATAGAAGCTGGGCCAGCCAGAGCCTGAGTCGTACTTGGTGTCGCTGTCGAATAGGGCAGCGCCGCAGCAGCGGCAGTGATACACGCCTGGGGTCTTGGTATCCCAGTACTCGCCGGTGAAGGCGCGTTCGGTGCCCGCACACCGGGCGATCTGATATTCCTCCGCAGACAGCTCCGCCTGCCAGGTGGCATCGTCCTTAACGACCTTGTCCGCGTCGTCGCCGGTGTTCTGTTTTGCTTCTGCCATGACGGTTCTCCTACTTACCAGGCCCGCAGCCACTGCGCGCCCCGATCGCCCGATTGTGCAAATCCGGCGTCAATCCGCTGAAATATGCGGCCTGGCCGGGTCAACCCTTCGCCGCAGGGGTCAGGCCGACTACTATACCTGTGACCTTAACCACCAATCGAACGGGACGCACCATGAAATCCGTCGACAGCCAGTCACCCAGCGAGCATCCGAGCCGGCGCCGCCACGCCGCCGGCCAACCGGGGTTTGCGGTGAAGGCGGCACGCAAGCTGGCGCATGTCGGCTATGACATTCGCGGCCCGGTCATGGATGCGGCGCAGCGCCTCGAGGACGACGGCCATCAGGTGCTGAAGCTGAACATCGGCAATCCGGCACCCTTCGGGTTCGAAACGCCTGAAGAAATCATCCGGGACGTGATTCATCACCTGCCGCAGGCGACCGGCTACTGCGACTCCAAAGGCTTGTACAGCGCCCGCAAGGCCGTGATGCAGCACTGTCAGCGCGTGGGTATCGCGGGCGTTGAAGTCGAGGACGTCTACATCGGCAACGGGGTCTCGGAGCTGGTCATGCTGGCCCTGCAGGCGCTGCTCGAAAGCGGGGACGAAGTCCTCATCCCGTCTCCGGACTTTCCTCTGTGGAGCGCCGCCACCACCCTCTGCGGTGGCCGAGCGGTCCACTACCGCTGCGATGAGACCGCGGACTGGGCGCCAGACCTCGACCATCTCGCACAGCAATTGTCACCGCGAACCCGGGCACTGGTCGTCATCAACCCGAACAACCCGACCGGAGCGGTGTACAGCGAGGCCGTGCTCCGGGAGCTGGCTGAGTTCGCCAGCAAACATGGTCTGGTGCTGCTGGCAGACGAGATTTATGACAAGGTGGTCTACGACGGCGCGCGGCATATTCCCCTGGCCTCGCTTTACGGCGAGGGCTTAAGCCTGACCTTTGGCGGGCTTTCCAAGACCTACCGGGCAGCAGGCTTTCGCACCGGCTGGATGATCGTCAGCGGCGACAAACGGGCAGGACGCTCCTATATCGAGGGCCTGAACCTGCTCGCGACACTGCGCCTGTGCGCCAACGTGCCGACGCAACATGCGGTCCAGACCGCGCTCGGTGGCTACCAGAGTATCGATGACCTGGTCGCGCCCGGCGGTCGGCTGCACGAGCAGCGCAACCGCGCCGTCGCGCTGCTCAACGACATTCCCGGCATCAGCTGCACGACGCCGAAAGGGGCGCTGTATCTGTTCCCGAAGATCGACACGGCGCGATTCAACATCCGTGATGATGAGCAGTTTGTGCTCGATTTTCTCGAGGCGGAGAAGGTGCTCCTGGTGCACGGTCGCGGCTTCAGCTGGCCCGAGCCCGATCATTTTCGAATCGTGTTCCTGCCGCATGTGCGGGATCTGGAAGCGGGGATCGGCGCTCTGGGGCGCTTTCTCGAAAGTTACCGGCAGCGCTGACTCGACGGTGTCGGATCTGCATCTGGATGACTTCTACAGCGACGTTGCTCGCATTCTACTGACGCTGCTGCAGTCCTTTCCGCGACCGCACACGCTGTTCGTAGAGGACATCTGCGGGCCGGACGAGCCCGACGAGTTCGGGCTCCACTCGAAGCGGCACCAGGCCTGCTTCGCGGCCATGCTCTGGCTCGCCGACGAGCGCTATCTGCGGCACGAAGGCCCGGTGCGGACCGAGGCGATCGACCAGGCGGTGCTCAGCAGCCGGTCGCTGTTGCTCCTAAACGCAACACCGCGGCACCTGCCGTTGACCGAAGTAAGTCAGGACAGCCCGGCCCTGCACCGCAGCCGCCAGACTCACGCCCGCGCGCTGCGGGATGCCGTCAAGGCGCGAGACTCATTCACGCTGCGTCAGGTCGTGTTGGATTTGATGAACCAGTTCGAAGGCACCTGACCCCTCAGTCGACTCGATAGAGCAGCTCATCCTCGTAGCCGCACAGGACCGGGATCAGACCGCGCAGCGTCTCGTTGAGCGCCGGGTCGTCCGTGTCCACCAGCAGCGGCCGACCCTCGAGAGACGCGAGTTTGCTTCGGGAACCGATCACGCGCAGGCGCTCCCGGGGCACATCGCGCAACCAGCGCGCACTGAACTGGGCGTTGCCGCGTCCCAGCAGAAAACCCTGCTGTCGGGTAAAGCTGAGCACCACCGCTGCAGGGTCTGGCGCATGGCGCTCGAGCCACAGCGCATCTACATTCCGCGCCTCGCAGGCCCCCTCACGCCAGACGTCCACGCCCAGTAAGGTGGGGGCAAGCCCCAGGGCTTCTTTAACCCTTGCACAGCTCCCGCCGGGCCCCAGGATGACCTGACCCTGCGCGTGGTCCTGCCAGTGGGCAGCCAGCTCCTCGAGCACCAGCGGCTCGGATTCCCGCCCAGCCACTTTGGTCTGCTGCACGTAGCCAGCCACCAGCGGGACCCGCAGCAGGCCATAGTCACGGGTGCGCAGCGCTCCGGCGCGACGACGAGCCTCGTCGAGATCACGCACCTGAGCCTCGGTGACGGCGACCAGGTCGCCGCGCAGCAGACGCAGCACGAGATCGGCGGCGCGCTCCGGGGTGGTGGCGAACACGCCGGAGTGCATCTTGACCCCGGCGGGGACCCCGAGGGTGAGCTGCGAGCCTATCTGCGCATCCAGCAGATCGCGCGCGGTGCCATCGCCGCCCACAAAGACCAATAGGTCCGGCCGCTGCGCAACCAAGGCCGCGGCTGCCGCCCTCGTGTGCTGCGCCTCCGTGGCCGGCAAAGCGTCTTCGGCGATCCGCGTTGCGCGATCGATCGCTGGGAGCACCTGCACCGGCCACGGAGACTCCGCCCCCCCGGCGGGCCGCAACCACTGGGCGCCCATGGCGCCGGGTACCGTGAGCCAGTGAATCTGCGTTGCATCACCGGCCGCTGGCAGGCCCTGCGCCAGCGCTGCCAGGAATCGCTCGACCCGCGCGGGGCTGCGCGGGATGCCGCCCGCGGCAAGTGCGCGCTCGCGCAGGGCGATCCCATCACTGCCCTGCAGCGCCAGGGCGCCACCGATCCCACTCCAGGGATTCACCAGCAGCGCAATCCTCAGCGGCACGGATCGGCGTCCTGCAACCACGACAGAGCCTGCGCAAAGCGAGCGGCTCGCACCGGCAGCGCGTCGCGCAGGGATTCGCGCTCGCACTGAAGGGCCCGAATGAATCCCGGGCGTAGCGACAGATGGCGATCCTCAACATCGTCGAAACTGGGGCGGAAGGAAATGCCAGCACGCTCCGCGAAAAGACTCTCAAGCGCCTGGGGGCGCAGCTCGTACTCCAGAAACCGCTCCTGTTCTGCCGAGCTGCGAGGCGGCGGCTGATAACGGTAGCCAAAGTCCAGTCGCTGGCGCCGTTGCGGGCCGGCCAGACACCAGTGAGCGATCTCGTGCAGCGCGCTGGCGGCAAAATCTTCCCGGTACCGAATGACCGCGGGACCGCCCGCTTGACCGGGCTGATACAGCGGTTCGCGGGCACCGCCCATACATCGGATCCCATGGGTCGCTGCAAAGCACTGCTCGAAGCAACGCGCGATCGCCTGGTCGCTGGGGCTGTTCACGGCGCGCGGGTCAGGCAACCTCTGCGGTCTCGGTCGCCGCGATCAGCGCGTGGTAATCGCTCGGCAACCAGGGTTTCCCGGCCAGGAGATGAGCAAGATAGGTGCTTGAAGGACGCAGTCCAGGGGCCCGACAGGCACGGTTCGCGAAGTAGGTCCAGGTCCACAGCTGCGCGCCCTCGCATTCCACCTGGACCGCCTCTCGTCCGTAATTGATCGGCGCTCGCTCAAAGGGGTCCATTTTGAGAATCTCCTGCGCGTCCGCGAGCTCGTACAGCACCCCGTGCACGCTCGCCCCGGGCGCCACCAGGACGTTGGCGTGGCCGACGCCCGCGGGGCCAGCCGCGATCTTGTCGAAACACAGCCTGAAGCCCTGCAGCGTCGCCGCTCGCGGTTCTGCGGCCAGCGCCAGGCCACGCTCTCGGACCCTGGCCGGATTCATGTTGGACCCGTAGGCGAAATAGCGCCCGGTCATCCGCCGCCCTTGCGAATCCGGAAGTGGTAGACACCACCGGTTTCATCTGCAGCCAGCAGGTCGTGGCCGAGGAAGCGGCAGAGCTGCTCGAAATCGCGCACCGTCGATGGGTCCGTGGCGCTGATTTCGAGCACCGCGCCGGCTGCAAGCGGGCGCAGCGCATTGCGCGCCAGCATGAGCGGTTCCGGGCAGTTCAACCCGCGGGCATCGAGCACCACGGCCGGCTGCGACGATGTTGAAATGTCACCCTGATCGCTGATGACAGGCTCCTCTGCAAAGGTGGCCGATGATACCGCGGTCCCCGCGAAAGCGCTCCGAAGCAGTTGATTCGACGCGCTTTTCACTGCCTTGACTTGCATTCTGACGCTCTACACACTCGAACCAGAGGGCCGGTTTGCGGTCTTACGTTGTAACTCCCGAATCCACGCGACTCACCATGCGCAGACCCTCCCAATTTCAATGGCCCCTGCTGCTGCTCCTCACTGCAGCAATCCCCCTGTGGGCAGCGGTGCCTGACGGCGACACGGCGACCACCGCGGGCGCTGCCTCAGGCGCTACCCCCAGCGCGGACAACGTCCCCGCCGCTAATGCCCCCACCGGCGACGTGACGGAAGAAGCGGCGCAAGGAGCGGCGCAAGGAGCGGCGCAAGAAGCGGCGCAAGCAGCGATCGACGTGAGCGATCTGGGCGAGGCCGACAGCGATCGCTACGCGCAGCTGCGTCGTCAGATCGAGCTCGAAGAGCTCGAC
>JBCDIK010000071.1:0-15615 GCA_038749065.1 Pseudomonadota bacterium
CCGAAAACAGCACCAGCAGCGGCAGCACCGGGACCCACCAGCCGAGGCGCGGCTGGCCCCAGAGCGCCAGCACGACCAGGACCACCAGCAGCACGGCAGCCAGGCCACCAAACACCCCTTCCCAGCTCTTGCCCGGGCTGACCTTCGCCAGCAGCTTGCGCCGGCCGAAACGGCGCCCCGCAAAGTAGGCACCGACATCCGCGAGCCAGACGCTGAGCAGGGCCAGCATCACCCAGTGCGCGCCGTCCGGGAGAGAGCGCAGCGCCATCAGCGCCGCGAACGCGCCGCCAATGGCGAGCAGGCCATAGAACGCGTCAGAGATCTGCACGCCGCTCAGCGTTCGCTCGGGGTCGAAGCCAACCACCCGGATCAGAGCATAGATCCAGAACACCGCTGCGCCGCACATCAAGGGCAACCAGAGCGCCGGTACCAGGTAGAGGCCGCCGGCCAGGGCGAGATAGGCCAGGGTGTAGAGGGCGCGGGCCGGGATGGTCCGACAACCGATCAGCGCCGCCCATTCCCAGGCCGCGGCTGCGGTGATCACCGCAAAGGTCGCCGCGTAGCCGGCAAAGGGCGCAAGATAGATCGCCGCGACAACCAGCGGCGCCAGCACGAGCGCAGTCAGGATCCGCAGCTTCAGCATGACCGCTGCACTCTGACCAGGCTGCGCAGGCGGCTGCCCGGGACGCTCACGAGCGCCGACCGAAGCGGCGCTGACGCTCCATGAAATCCTCAAGCGCCGCGCCGAGCGCCGACTCATCGAAGTCGGGCCAGAAGCTCTCCGTAAAGAACAGCTCGGTATAGGCAAAGTCCCACAGCAGGAAATTGCTGATGCGGTGATCGCCCCCGGTGCGGATGCAGAGGTCCGGGGGCGGCAGATCGGCCAGGGACAGCTCGGCGCTGAAGGCGTGCTCATCGATGCCCTGCAGATCGATCTGACCCTGTTTGTACTTTTCAGCGAGCCGCTTGGCGGCCTCGAGAATGTCCCAGCGACCGCCAAAGTTGGCCGCAATGTTGAGGGTCATGCGATCGTTGTCCCGGGTCAGCGTTTCCGCCCGGTTCATCTGCATCTGCAGATCCGCTGCGAAGCGGGACCGATCGCCGATGACCTGTAGACGCACTCCGCGGGCATGCAGCTCGTCCAGATCGTTCTTGAGCACGCTGCGCATCAGATCCATGAGCAGCGACACTTCGCGCCGCGGGCGCTGCCAGTTTTCCGTTGAGAACGCGAACAGAGTCAGACACCGCACGCCGGCGTCGGCGCAGGCTTCGGCGATCGGGCGAACGTTTTTGGCACCCGCCCGATGCCCCGCTGCGCCCGGCAGCGTGCGCGCTTTGGCCCAGCGATGATTGCCATCCATGATGATGGCGACATGGGCGGGCGCTGATTCCGTCTGCAGCGCCGCTGCGCGTAGCGTCTCGCGTTGGGGCGATTTGGCCGACACCGGGGTGTTGTCCTCCTGCCAGCGGCGCTGTCAGATTTCCAGCAGGTCGGCTTCTTTGGCCGCCAGCGCGCTGTCCACTTCTTCGATCCGCCGGTCCGTCATTTTCTGGATCCCTTCTTCGGCGCGACGCGCGTCGTCTTCGGCGACTTCTTTCTCTTTGGCCAGCTCACGGACATCGGAGATCGCATCACGGCGGATGTTGCGAATGGCGATGCGGCCGTTCTCCGCTTCCTGGCGGGCGACTTTGGCCAGATCGCGCCGGTTCTCTTCTGTCAGCGGCGGCATCGGCACGCGAATGGTACTGCCGGCCGTGGAAGGGGTAATACCGAGATCACTCTTCAGCAGAGCTTTCTCGATCACGGGGATAAGCTGCTTTTCCCAGGGCGAGATGGCGAGGGTCCGGGCATCTTCAACGTTGACGGACGCGACCTGTGCGAGCGGTGTCTCGGCGCCGTAGTAGTCCACGGTAATGCCATTGAGCAGCGATGGCGTGGCGCGACCGGTGCGAATCTTGGCGAAGGCAGCCTGCATGGCTTCGATGGATTTGCCCATGCGCTCGTCGGCGTCGGCTTTAATCTCTTCGATCATGATGTTCCGGTTTTCCTAGGCTGAACCGCGTGTGGCCCCACAAGGCCGGTCGAAACTGGGCGACGCCGGTGCTCGCGCACCGTCAATCGGGTCACCTCAGGAAATTCGGGTCCCGACGGCAGCCCCGCCAATAATACCCTCAAGGGCCCCCCGTTCGCTCATATCGAACACCACGAGCGGCATGTCATGTTCCTGGCACAGGCAGATCGCGGCCTGATCCATCACCGCCAGGCCCTGATCGAGCACCTGCTGATAGGTCAGCGCCTCGTAGCGGGTCGCCGAGGGATCCTTCTTGGGGTCGGCGGTATACACACCGTCGACCTTGGTCGCCTTCAGGACCAGATCAGCATCGATCTCGATGGCTCGCAGACAAGCCGCAGTGTCGGTGGTGAAGAGCGGGTTGCCGGTACCGCCGGTGAAAAAACACACCTTACCGTCCGCCAGTGCAGAAAGCGCATCGGTACGGCTGTAACCGGGTGCAATTCCAGGAATGGCGACGCTGGCAAACAACGCCGTCTGGGCCCCTGTCTGGGCCAGCATGCTGGCCATGGCGATACCATTCATGACCGTCGCCAGCATCCCCATATGGTCTGCGCTGACGCGGGGCAGTCCAGCCTGGGCCAGGGTCGCCCCCCGAAGCAGGTTTCCGCCGCCCACCACGATGCCGAGCTCGCCCCCAGCGTCCACGAACGCCTTCAGCTCGCGGCACAGATCGCTCACCGCAGCCGGCGCCAGCCCTGCGCCGTCCTGACCGCCGAGGGCCTCTCCGGACAGCTTCAGCAGGACCCGTCGCACTGGAGCTTCAGAGCGGGCGCTGCTCATTCCTCTTTAGAAGCCTCGATCTGCGCGGCGACTTCGCTGGCAAAATCGGCTTTCTCAACCTCGATGCCATCGCCGACCAGATAGCGGGCGAAGCCGGCACAGCTGACCCCGCCGGCCTTCAGCAGGGCGCTGATCTTCTGGTTCGGGTCCTTGACAAAGGGCTGATCGAGCAGGCTGACTTCGGCCAGAAACTTGCGCACACGCCCGTCGACCATCTTGGCCACGATTTCCGGCGGCTTGCCGCTTTCGGCGGCCTGCGCCTCGAAGACTTCGCGCTCTTTGGCAACGACGTCTTCCGGCAGGTCACTCCCCTGCACTACCAGGGGCGCCGGGTCGATGCCGGTGATATGCATGGCAACATCACGGCCCAGCTCCGGAGCGGAATCGCTCAAGGCCACGAGGGCACCCTTGCGGCGATCGCTGTGCAGGTAGCCGGCAATGCCCCCCTGACCGCTGCTCAGGGTCACGGCGCGGCGCACGGTGATGTTCTCGCCAATTTCCTGAACCAGTGCCTCGCGCTGGTCACCCAGGGGGCCATCCAGCAACGCCTGCGCATCGCTGCTGCCGGCGTCGAAGGCCGCTTCCAGCACGGTATCGACGTAGGCGATGAATTTCTCGTTCTTGGCGGCGAAGTCGGTCTCGATGTTGATCTCGACGAGCGTGCCCTTGCTGCCGTCCGCGGCCACCTTCATGCCCAGCAGCCCCTCCGCTGCGGTGCGGCCGGCTTTCTTGGCGGCCTTAAGCGCACTGGACTTACGGAGATCCTCGATCGCCTTGTCCATATCGCCGTCGGCAGCGGTGAGGGCCTTCTTACAGTCCATCATCCCGAGCCCGGTACGCTCGCGCAGTTCTTTGACCATCGCTGCGGTGATCGCCACGGCTATTCTCCTTCCTTGCTGGCAGCGGGGTCGTCGGCGGGCGCTTCAGCTGCAGAGGCTGCGTCCGCGGTTTCGGCCGCGGGTGCTTCGTCCACGGATCCCTGATCCGCCGTTGCGGCTGCCGCATCAACCTCAACGAATTCATTGGCATCGACATCGCCAGCGGCGTTGCGCGCGCCTTCGGCAACGGCATCCGCCGCCGCAGTGATGTACAGGCGGATCGCGCGGATCGCGTCATCGTTGCCCGGAATCACGTAGTCGATGCCGGTCGGATCACTGTTGGTATCAACCACGCCGAAGACCTTGATGCCCAGCTTCCGAGCTTCGGAGATGGCGATGTGCTCGTGCTGCACGTCAACGACGAACAGCGCATCCGGCAGACCGCCCATGTCCTTGATCCCGCCGAGGCTTTTCTCGAGCTTTTCCCGCAGCCGCTGACGCTGCAGCGCCTCACGCTTGGTCAGCATCTCGAAGGTGCCATCTTCCGCCTGGGTCTCGAGGGCCTGCAGGCGCTTGATGGACTGCCGGATCGTCTTGTAGTTGGTGAGCATGCCCCCAAGCCAGCGCTGATCGACGTAGGGCATCCCGATGCGCTCCGCCTGCTCGCGGATCGTCTTCGAAGCGGCGCGCTTCGTGCCTACGAACAGGATCTTGTTGCCCTTGCTCGCCAGGCGCTTGAGTTCAACCAGCGCTTCGGCAAAGGCCGGCGCGGTGCGCTCAAGGTTGATAATGTGAATTTTGTTGCGGGCGCCGAAGATGTAGGGGGCCATCTTCGGATTCCAGAAGCGGGTTTGGTGGCCGAAGTGCACGCCTGCGGCCAGCATGTCGCGCATGCTGATATCCATAAATTGTCTCCGGGTTAGTGCTTACACAGTCCCCGGGGTCGCAACCGGCGATTTAGCGAGGGTTTTGCCCCTCGAAAGACGCCGGCACCCAGCGCCCGGTCGTGGCCTGTGTGCGGATTTCGCTTCCGGCGCCAAGGCCGTCGCGATTTAGTCGTTGAATCAATGATTTGGCTCGCAGTTCGAATCCTGCCGGCATGTTGTCGGTGGCCAGCGAAGGCCCGTTGCCCGCGAGCGGCGCGCTTTATACCATAGTTGCGTAACAGCCGAAACTCGGGCGGGCTGCGGCTGGCAGGCGATCTCCTGCGCCGCCGCGCGGGCCCTTGGGAGCACCATGGTCGCCAAAGTCACCAGTGAAGACGAAATCGAGAAAATGCGCACGGCTGGCCGGTTGGCCGCCAGCGTGCTGGAGATGATCGAGCCCTACGTCGTCCCGGGGGTCAGCACCGAAGCGCTCGACGAGCGCTGTCACGCGTTCATGGTCGATGAGCTGGGCTGCATCCCCGCGCCGCTGAACTACGGGGGCGGCAATGGCGTGCCGCCGTTCCCGAAGTCCATCTGCACCAGCGTCAACCACGTGGTCTGCCACGGCATTCCGGCGGCCAAGAAAATCCTCAAGAACGGTGATTACGTCAATATCGACGTCACGGTGATTAAGGATGGCTATCACGGCGATACCAGCAAGATGTACGCCGTGGGCAAGCCGACCGTGCTGGCCCAGCGGCTGGCGCGCGTTACCCAGGAGTGCCTGTACCGGGGCATCGAAGCCGTCCGACCGGGCGCTACCCTGGGCGACATCGGCCATGCCATCCAAAGCCACGCGGAGCGCGAACGTTTTTCGGTGGTGCGGGAGTTCTGCGGACACGGCATCGGCCGGGTTTTCCACGACGAGCCGCAGGTCGTGCACTACGGCCGCCCGGGCAAGGGCCGGGTGCTCGAGACGGGCATGACCTTCACCATCGAGCCCATGATCAACGCAGGCAAGCGGCACGTAAAAATTCTGCCGGACGGCTGGACCGTCGTCACCAAGGATCACAAGCTGTCCGCCCAGTGGGAGCACACCATCCTCGTGACCGGCAGCGGCGCAGAAGTGCTGACCCGGCGCCAGGACGAAACCGACCTGTGACCGGCTCGCTGGCCGATGTCCGGGGCGGAGGGGGACCGGCCGCCGCTTCGCCGCGTGCGCGCCTCGCAGACATGGACGCTCAGCTGGCGGAGCGCTACTGGCAGCGCGCGCAGGTCCTGGAGCTGATCGAGGCCCGCACGGCTTTCATGGACGCGCTGCTGCTGGAGCTATGGGACGCCAGCATCGACACCGATGAGCTGGCACTGTATGCGCTCGGTGGCTACGGCCGTGGTGAGCTACTGCCCCACAGCGACCTGGACCTGCTGATCGTCGGGCGCCGCCCGGACCGGCATGCCGCAGCTATCGAGACGTTCCTGCTGAAGCTCTACGACCTGCACCAGGATGTGGGACAGAGCGTCCGCGCGCTGAAAGAAGTGCGCACCGCGGCAGCGGGTGACATTACCATCGCCACCGCGCTGTTCGAGCGGCGTCCGCTGCGCACCACCGAGGCGATCGACCGCAAGCTGAACGAGGCCCTGCAACACAAGCGGCTGTGGCCGGCAGAAGCGTTCTACCACGCCAAGCTCGACGAGCAGCGCAAACGGCACGCCACCTACGCAGATACGGAGTACGGCCTCGAGCCCAACGTCAAGGAATCGCCTGGGGGGCTGCGCGATCTGCACACCGCCATGTGGGTGTGCGCGCGGCAATTCGGAACCAGCGACCCCGATGCGCTCGAAGAGCTGGGCGTGCTCACGAGCCAGGAACGGGAATGGCTGCTGGCGGGTCGCCGCTACCTGCTGTGGGTTCGCTGGGGCCTGCACCTGCTCTGCGGCCGCAAAGAGGAGCGGCTGCAGTTCGAACACCAGCGCGGACTGGCAGAGCGCCTGGGTTACGTGGATACCACCGCGCGCCGCGGGGTCGAGCGCTACATGCAGCAGTACTATCGACATGTCCTGACGCTGCGTGAGCTCAACGATATCCTGCTGCAGTTTTTCGATGAGACCATCGTGCGCCGGCGCAGCCGCAACCGGGTCATCCCGATCAACGAACGCTTTCAGCTTCGCGACGACTACATCGAAGCCTGCGCCGATGACGTGTTTCAGCGTCGGCCCAGCGCGCTCATGGAGATCTTCGTCCTGCTGGCCGGCCGGCGTGACGTTGCCGGCGTGCGCGCCAGCACCATTCGCGCGATCCGCGAGGCCCTGCCCCTCATCGACGACGATTTCCGCAACGATCCCGACAACACGGGACTGTTCCTCGACCTGCTGCGAGCGCCCTATACACTCGTCAGTCAGCTGACGCGCATGCGCCGCTACGGCGTGCTGCAGCGGTACATCCCGGAATACGGCCGGGTCATCGGGCAGATGCAGCACGATCTGTTCCACGTCTACACCGTTGACGCCCACACCATGCAGATCATCCGCAACATGCGGCGCTTTCGTTATCGCAGCGCGGAGAAAGAGTTTCCGGTGGCCGCCCACTGCGTGCGCAATATCGCCAAGGTCGAGCTGCTCTATATCGCCGGCCTCTATCACGACATCGGCAAGGGCCGTGGCGGCGATCATTCCGCCCTCGGCGCGCGGGATGCGGGCGCGTTCTGCACCCGCCACGGGCTATCGCGAAGCGACACGGAGCTGGTGGTCTGGCTGGTCGACGCGCACCTGCTTATGTCAAGCACCGCGCAACGCAAGGACATCTACGACCCGGATGTGATCCATGAGTTCGCGCGGCAGGTCAAGAGTGAGCGACGCCTCAACTACCTCTACGCGCTCACCGTCGCCGACATCAACGCGACCAACCCCACGTTGTGGAACAGCTGGCGGGCGACGCTGCTGCGCCAGCTCTACAGTGAGACCCGGCGAGCCCTGCGCCGCGGCCTCGAGTCACCGCTGGATCGCGAGGACGCGCTGACGGAAACGCGCAGCTGGGCCATGGAGCGGCTGGGTCAACAGGGGCTGAACGTCGCCGAGGTCCATCGCGTCTGGGATATCTTTGGCGAGGATTTCTTCCTGCGGCACACGCCCCGGGAGATCGCTGATCTGACCGCCCGGGTCCATGGGCATGACCTGGCGGCGGGACCCCTGATCCTCGTGCGCGACATGGGCCAGCAGCTCAGCGAGGGCGGCGCCACGCAGATCTATATCCACATGCAGGATCAGCCGGAGATCTTCGCTGCGACAACGATCACGCTCGATCAGTTCTCCCTGTCGGTCTTTGAAGCCAACCTCAGCACCGGTGCCAGCGGTGAGTGTTTCAACCGCTTCGTGGTGCTTGACGACGACGGCAACCGGGTCGCGGCATCAAAAGCGCTCTGGCGCGAGGTCCGCGAGCGCCTGGAAACGGCGCTGGCAGACCCCGGTGCAGTGCGGCGACGCAGCCAGCAGCGGCTGCCCCGCCGCGCGAAGCAACTCGCCCGACCAACGAGCGTGTCCGTGCGGACTTCAGCGCAAGCGGAGACGACGGAGATCACGATCGCCGCGTCCGATCGCCCGGGACTGCTCTCGGATATCGCCTCACTGCTGGCGGAGCAGCAGCTGAGCGTGGTCGCAGCCCGCATCATGACCCTGGGCGAGCGCGCCGAAGACACCTTCGAGGTCACCGGCGCAGATGGCCAGCCGCTCCGCGACCAGCAAAGGCTCTACGAGCTGGAGAATCATCTCCGGCAGGAACTCGACCGTTCCCTGGGGCAGGGTCAGCGGCCGTGAACAGCGCGCTCGACGCGCTCAAGCCCTACCCCTTCGCGCGCCTGGCCGAACTCAAGGCCGGTCTTCGGCCACCGGGGGATCGTGAACACATCGCGCTGTCCATCGGCGAGCCCCGACACGCAGCGCCCGACTTCGTCATCGCGCAGTTGAGCGACCCGGCCTTCCTGCGCCAATCACTGGGCACCTATCCCGCCACTCGCGGTACACCCGCGCTGCGCGAGGCCCTGGCAGACTGGCTGCAGCGGCGGTTCGGCGCACCGGTCGACCCGGAGACCCAGGTCCTGCCGGTTGCCGGCACGCGCGAGGCGCTGTTTTCCATCGCGCAGGCGGTCCTGGATCCCAAGCGCGACAGCGTCGTCGCCATGCCCAACCCTTTCTATCAGATCTACGAAGGGGCAGCGTTGCTCGGCGGCGGCCGCCCGCGCTACCTGCCAACCCTGGCCGAGCAGGGCTACCGCCCCGACTTCGATGCCCTGACACCGGCGGACTGGCGGGAGATCGACCTACTGTACCTGTGTACCCCCGGCAATCCTGCGGGCGCAACACTGTCCCTCGCTGACCTGCAACAGCTGCTGGCGCTCGCCCACGAGCACGACTTCGTCATCGTCAGCGATGAGTGCTACAGCGAGATCTACGCCGACGAGAGCGCCCCGCCGCCGGGGTTGCTGACCGCTACCACTGCGCTGGGCGATTCCGCGCATCACCGCGCCCTGGTGTTCAACAGTCTCTCCAAACGCTCCAACCTGCCAGGCCTGCGCTCCGGGCTCGTCGCCGGTGACGCGGCGCTACTGGACGGCTACCTGCGCTACCGAACCTATCAGGGTTGCGCACTGCCGGTGCATACCCAGGCCGTCAGCGCCCTGGCCTGGGCGGACGAGGCACACGTGCGTCACAACCGCGTGCTCTATCGGGAAAAGTTCGACGCGGTCGATCCGATTCTGAAGCGGATCGCACCGGTGCAGCGCCCCGCCGGCGGCTTCTTCTACTGGCTGCCGGTGCCGGGAGACGATCGGGCGTTCGCTGCCCAGCTGTTCGAGTCAGAGCACGTCACCGTGCTGCCCGGTCAGTTCCTCGGGCGCCCGGCTGGCGCTGCGGGCCTGAACCCCGGCGCGGGTCACGTGCGCATCGCGCTGGTCGCCGATTTACCCCAGTGTCTGGAGGGGGCGGAGCGCATCGCCCGGTGCGAGGCCCTGTGGTAGCGTAGCGCGCCCTGACGCACAGACGACCGGTCCATGTCCCAGGTTCCTACTTTTCATGCGTTTGGCATCGGGCAGGCGAGCTTCAGCCGCGCCGGAACGATGCTCGACTGCTACTTCCCCGCGCCCCGACTGACCGCTGATGCGCCAGCGCAGGCCTGGCTGGCTCAGCAGGCGGGGGCGACCTCCGTCGACCCCGCTGCGGTGCGGGCCCTGGCCGGCGACTGTGACGACACCGCGCTGCGCGCATCCCTGACGAGCCTGATGGAGCTGGATCGACCGCTGGTGCTGTGTCACCTGCCGGAAGACAGGCCGATCGATGGGACGGCCCAGGCCTATCTGAAACTGCACCTGTTGTCGCACCGCCAGGCGCTGCCCAACAGCCTCAACCTGGACGGCATCTTCGCGCACCTGCCCAACGTCGTCTGGACCGCCGCAGGGCCCGTTGCGACGGAAGATTTCGAGGCACGGCAGGTGGCGGCTCGCAATGATGGCGCACCGCTCGACGTACTGGCCGTGGACAAGTTTCCCAAGATGACGAACTACGTCATCCCCGCCGGCGTGCGGATTGCCGACAGCGCCAGGGTCCGCCTCGGGGCCTATCTGGGCGAAGGAACGACGGTCATGCACGAAGGCTTCATCAACTTCAACGCCGGGGCAATCGGACCGAACATGGTCGAAGGCCGCCTGTCGCAGGGCGTCACTATGGGCGCCCACTCAGACCTGGGCGGCGGCTCGAGCACCATGGGCACCCTGTCTGGCGGCGGTGAGCTGCGCATCTCGATCGGTGAACAGTGCCTGATCGGCGCGAATGCCGGGACCGGAATTCCGCTGGGTGACCGCTGCACCATCGAGGCCGGCCTTTACATCACCGCCGGCACGCCGGTGCTCCTGATCGACGGCGAGCACCCGGATGGACGGCCCGTCAAGGCCCGCGAGCTGGCTGGGATCAGCGACCTGTTGTTCCTGCGCAACGGGCGCACGGGCACCGTTGAGTGTCGCAGCAACCAGCGCGCCATCGAGCTCAACAGCACCCTGCACGCCCACAACTGAAGATCGCTCATGGACGTTCTCTCTCTAACGCAAGCGCTCATCCGCCGGCCGAGCGTCACGCCCGATGACGCCGGTTGCCAGACGCTACTGGCAGAGCGCCTGGCAGCGCTCGGCTTCAACATCGAGCGATTGCGCTTTGGGGAAGTCGACAATCTCTGGGCCACCTGGGGCGAGCGCGGGCCCTGGCTCGTGTTCGCCGGCCACACGGACGTGGTCCCGACCGGCCCGCTCGATCAGTGGCGCACCGACCCCTTTGCGGCGGAGATTCACGACGGCTATCTGTACGGACGCGGCGCGGCGGACATGAAGGCAAGCCTCGCCGCCATGATCTGCGCCTGCGAGCAGCTGCTGAGTGACGGCGCCCTGCCCCTGCGGCTGGCTTTCCTGCTGACCAGTGACGAGGAAGGCCCGGCGGTCGACGGTACGGTGCGCGTGGTGCAGTGGTTGGCCGATCAGGGCATCACACCGGAGTACTGCATCGTCGGCGAGCCGTCCTCGAGCTCGCAGCTGGCGGACGTGGTTCGCAACGGCCGTCGCGGCTCCCTGGGGGGCACCCTAACGGTGCTCGGACAGCAGGGACACGTGGCCTACCCCGAGCAGGTTCGCAACCCCATTCACGCGCTGGCCGCGCCGCTGGCGGCACTGGCGGAGCGCGTCTGGGACGAAGGCAATGCCTACTACCCGCCGACCAGCTTTCAGGTCTCGAACCTCAATGCCGGCACCGGAGCGACCAACGTCGTGCCCGGCACTGCCGAAGCTCAGTTCAACTTCCGCTACTCGACCGAGCAGACCGCCGAGAGCCTGCAGCAGGCGGTCATTGAGCTGCTCGATGCACACGGCCTGGACTACGAGCTGCGCTGGCACCTGTCCGGCGCGCCGTTTCTGACAGAGGTGGGGCTCCTCACGGAAGCCGTAAGCGCCGCAACGGAGCAAGAACTTGGCTACCGGCCGGAGCTATCCACCGCCGGCGGCACGTCGGACGGACGCTTCATCGCGCGGCTGGGCACCGCCATCGTCGAGCTGGGGCCGGTCAACGCCAGCATCCACAAGATCGACGAACGCGTGGCCGTGGCTGACCTCGAGCCTTTGGCCCGGATCTACTCAGGCATTGCGCAACAGCTTGCGAGGCAACACGCATGAAGCGCTATGTTCTGGTCGGGCTGCTGGTGACCGCTGGCGTCCTGATCTCCTTGGCGCCAGTGTCGCTGCTGAAGCCCCTGCTCCCCGCACCGGGCTCCGTCATCGAACTGCAGCAACTCGGCGGCACCCTGTGGCGAGCTGGAGCGGTGCTGAGCCACGAGGGCAGGCCGCTCGGCGATTTGCGCTGGCAGCTGGAGCCGGCAGCGCTGCTGCAGGGGCGCCTGTCCTATGCCTTTCAACTCAGCGGCCCCGACGCGCAGGCCACCGGGACCGCCGCTCGTGGTTTCAGCGCCGCGCACCTGAGGCTTGACGGCACCCTGGCGGCGGCTCCGCTACAGCCCCTGCTGCGGCGCTACGAGCTGAACGTGCCCGGCGAATTCAAGCTCGATGACATCCGCGCCACCGTCGAGGGCACGACACCGGTCGCGCTGGCCGGAAACCTGCGCTGGAGCGGCGGTCGGGTCAGTTTTCCCCAGGGTGAACGGCTGGCCACCATCGCCCTGCCAGCGATGGCTGCGGTCCTTCAGCTCGACGGGGAACAACAACCCCTGGCTGAGGTCTTTGAATCAACAGGGAACGCAACGGCGGACTCGGCGGCGGGCGCCGGCAGGGATCAGGGGGCACACCCGCTGCTGATCCTTACGGCGCTGCACAGCGGGTTCGTCAAGATTGCGGTCACCCGCAAACTGACGCGGCTGGCAGGCATGCCATGGCCGGGAAGTGAACCGGATCACGCCGTCGTTCTGGAGGTCGAACAGCAGGTCTTCTAAGATCTCGGGACGTTATGAGCACCAGCGCCACCAGACTGCTAGCCCGCGCCGCAGAGTTGCTGCCGTGGCTCATGGTGATCGGGATTGCCTACACCCTGGCCACCGGCGTGCTGTATTTTCTGGCGGACCCCGCCGCGGCCAGCATCCCCCAGCCTCGCAATGCCCCGCCGCCGAACAGCGGCGCGCTAAAGCGCCCGTTCAACGTCTCCCAGGTCATGAGCAAGCACCTGTTCGGCAAGATCGACGAGCGCGCCGCCAGCATCGAGGCAACGCAGGAAAAGGTGGAGAAGACCCGGCTGCCCTTGGAACTGCACGGGGTGTTCGTCGCCGATGAGCCCGCCGAATCGGCGGCGATCGTGGCGCAGAAGAATAAACCCGGCAAGCTCTATGCCATCGGCGATAAGGTGCCTGGCAATGCCGAGCTGCGCGAGGTCTACGCCACCCACGTGATCCTGCGTCGAGCCGGTGTAACCGAAAAGCTGGAGTTCACGACCCTGAGCTCGGGCTTCGTCGCCGACCCGCTGGTGGAAGATGAGGCAGAGCCGGCGATCGGCGGCGGTCTCACGGGCAGCGCCCGCTTTCGAGACCCCGAGCACACCTCGCCGCGCGAATCGGTCGCAGATCGACAGCCGCAGACTATGCGTGAGTACATCGAGGCGTATCGTGAAGAGTGGACGAAGGACCCGGAAGGGGTCTTGAGCGAGCTCGGTGTGACCCCGGTCAGCAGCGGCAGCAGCAGCGGCTACCGGATCGGCAACGCGGCGAACTCGCCTTACTTACAGCAGTCCGGGCTCAAGTCCGGTGACGTCATTCTGTCGGTCAATGGCCAGGCAGTCGGCAACACGCAACAGGACAGTTCGCAAATTACAGGCCTACTTGCACAAGGATCGGCACGGCTTGAGGTACAGCGCGGCTCGCGGCGCTTTTACGTCACCGCATCGTTGAAGTAACTATGACAGACACACCCGCCCTGACCTCTGCCACCAAGGCGCTGCGCCTGCCGCCTCTCCAGTTGTCCAGCGTAATGGCTCGGGCGCTGCTGTGCTGCGCCCTGCTACTCGCGGCGGCGCTGCCCGGCTCAGCTTTCGCTCAGCAGCAGACCTGGAAGATCAACATCAAGAACGCGGACATTCAGGAGTTCGTGGCTCAGGTTGCCGAGATCACCGGCAAGACCTTCATCATCGACCCGCGCTTAAAGGGCAACGTCACGGTGATGTCGAATACCAGCATGGACCGGGACGCGGTCTACGCCCTGTTCCTGTCCGTTCTGCGGGTGCACAACTTCACCGCGACCTCCTCCGGAACCGGCGAGGTGGTCCGCATCCAGCAGAATGCCATGGGCAAACAGACCCCGGGCGCTCGCGGCGACCTGTCGGAAGTGGCCCCAGAGGAGCTCGTCACACGCGTGGTGGCTGCACAGAATGTGGACTCTGCGGAGCTGATGAAAATTCTGCGGCCGCTGATTCCCCAATATGGGCACATCGCTGCAGTTGCCCAGCCGAACATCGTGATCATCAGTGATCACGCCGACAACATCATTCGCCTCATGCGCATCATCCGGCAGATCGACGTCGCCGACGAAGATGACATGATCGTGGTGCCCATGAAGGAAGCCTGGGTCGGCACCGTAGTGGCGCTGCTCGAGCGGGTGGCCCCGGACCAGATCGGCCGCAGCGCGAAGGGCCCGCAGAAAATCCAACTGATCGCCAATGAGCGCAACAACACGCTGATCGTGAAGGGCAAATCGCGCCCGGTCGCCGAGGTTCTGAAGCTGATCGAGAAACTCGACCAGCCTGCAACCGCCGCTGGCTCCACCCAGGTTCTGCCTCTGAACCACGCGCAGGCGAGCGACGTTGCAACGATCCTCAACGGGTTGACGGAAGGCAACGCTCAGGAGGAAGGCGCGCAGCAGACCAGCATTCAAGCCGACGAGTCTCTCAACGCCATCGTCGTGAAAGCGGACCCGGGTCGCATCGCCGAGATCCGCGACCTGGTGGCCGCCCTCGATGTGCGCCGCAGTCAGGTACTGATCGAAGCCGCGATCGTCGAGGTCTCGCTGACCGACACTTCGAACCTGGGCGTCGAACTCGCGGCAGCCGACGGCAGTGGCTCCAGTGTGCCGCTCGTCAGCACCAGCCTGGATGGCACGATCGGCACGCTCCTCGGTGGCATCCTTCCGGAGGATGGCACCGAGATCAACGTGCTCGATGGGCTCGCCGGTGTCGCAGGCGTGGGCTCGCCCACGCTCGCGGCAGCCAAAATCGATGTTGACGGTGTCAGTTTCGGCGCCGTGATCAACGCGCTGGCGACCAACACCGATGCAAACCTGCTGTCGACACCGAGCATCCTGACCCTGGACAACCAGGAAGCCAAGATCGTCGTGGCCAATGAGGTGCCCTTCCGGACCGGCTCGTTCACCACCCAGGCCGACGGCGCCAACAACCCGTTTACCACCATTCAGCGGGAAGACGTCGGGCTGCAGCTCACGGTGACACCGCACGTCCATGACGGCGAGGCCGTGCGTTTGGAAGTCTCCCAGGAAGTCTCTAACGTCGTGGATTCCGGGATCACCATCGGCAGCAGTGGCTTCTCTGATGTGGTGACCTCGAAGCGCACCATCGACACGACGATTCTCGCCGACGACAAGCAGACCATCGTGCTCGGCGGCCTCATTCAGGACGATATCTCGGACTCTGTGCGCAAGGTGCCGTTGCTCGGCGATATCCCCGTGCTCGGCAACCTGTTCCGCTCCCGGAACCAGAGCCGCACCAAGCGAAACTTGTTGGTATTCTTGCGGCCGACAGTGATTCGCAACAAAGACGATGCCAACAACGTTACGGCGCGCAAATACAGCGATATCTGGGAAGTCGAGATCCAGAGCCGCGGAAGCAGTGGCTACGAGAACCTCGACGCCGTGGTCGAAGGTCGACGGGCGGAGCCCGAGTAAGCCTGACCCTCGAGGGCGCCGCCTGCGCTGGGCCCCTGGGATTGTCCGCGTTGAGCCGCCCTATCGGCGCGCGCTGTGAACGCCGCCGAACCTCGCCCTGACCTGGAACGGCCACCGCCCCGGCGTGGCCTGCGCTATCGGCTGACCCGAGCACTGA
Source organism: Pseudomonadota bacterium (assembly GCA_038749065.1). Lineage (GTDB taxonomy): Bacteria > Pseudomonadota > Gammaproteobacteria > Pseudomonadales > Azotimanducaceae > CALHVX01. The sequence continues at coordinate 15,613 of JBCDIK010000071.1, forward strand.
TCC
>JBCDIK010000072.1:0-15525 GCA_038749065.1 Pseudomonadota bacterium
CTGGGCACCCAGGATCGTCGCCGACTTCAACGGTCACGATGTGATGGTCGTGAAGGTGCAGGGCGAGTTCAATTGGCACCACGTACAGCTCACCTTCCTGCAGCTGCACATCGCCATCACGCAGCTGGATCGTGATCGCCCCCTTGAGCACCAGAAAGAAATCATCGGTGTCCGGGTGCGAGTGCCAATTGAACTCGCCCTGCACCTTCACGACCATCACATCGTGACCGTTGAAGTCGGCGACGATCCTGGGTGCCCAGTGGTCCGTGAAGGTCGCCAGTTTGTCCTGAAGGTTGATGGCGGTCATCAGTCACACGCGTTGTTGGTCTACCCGCACCATAACGAATGCAGGCAGACCATTGCGAACCCGACGCGCCTCAGTGTGAGTTGCGCTCGCTCACCCACACCCCGCCGGCACCGTAGTAGAGTCGATTGCCGTCCCAGGACAGGGACGGGCGCGTTTCGCTCGCGGCCACCGTATCGAAGGGCACGCTTTCACTGAGATTAACCGGCTCTTGCCAGCTCTGCGCAAGGTCCCTGCGGGTCGCGGTAAAGATGTCGAACCCGGAGGCATCGCCGGCATCGGTCGGGCGATCAGAGGCAAACACCAGGGTCAGCCCGTCGGGGCTTAGATTCGGCTGGCGATCGTCGTAGATGGTATTGATGGGCGCCGGCAAGCGCGTCCCCGGCCCAAAAGAGCCATCGGGACGCATGCGGCTGCGATAGATGTCCTGATTGCCCGTATGAAAATCCGTCGAGTAATACAGGAAGGTACCGGCAGAGGTTCTGATGAGCGCGGGGCTCAACTCCAGTCCAGGTGTGTTCGGCCCATCCGGCGCACAGCCCAGGTTGGCGGGCCGGACGAATCCCCGAGAGGGGTTGTTGATCGTTCGATACAGATCAGCATCGCCGCAGCCACCGGTGCGGTTCGACACGAAATACAGCTCGCCATCGGGCAACGGCGTGGGGCAAAAATCATTACCCCCAGCACTGTCATTGGCCGGCGAGGGCAGCGGCGCGCCAGGGTTAAACGGCCGACCCCGATGCCCGCGACCGTTCACAAAGATGTCGAGCCCCGTGCCGGGGTTGCGCGCAGTGAACAGAAAGCGCCCGGTTGGCGACTCGATCGGGCAACCCCCGGGCACCTGTTCACCATCGACCCGCAGCGCAGGCGTGCTCGCCAGCCATGGCGCGGCGTCCTGGGCCACGGCGGGCAGCGCCAGGGCACCGGCGAGTAGCGCGGTGACGGCCGCAAGTGGGCGGACACGCGAGCGCGTTCGAAAGCAGCGAATCATCATGGGGATCTCTCCTAATGCGATGGTTGGTCAAAGAATCCGCGATCGAGATGAGCGGTTCCGTGCGTTATTGATACCAACGGCCAAAGCGCAGGAAGTGAGGGAGAGATGAGGAAACGGTGAGGGCTGGTCGACGAAACTCAGCCAACGCTCCCGAGCGCGCGATACGCTGCTGACAGCGCCTGTACATCAGAGCGTTCCGCAAAGGGGTTCGCCGCGAAAAAGTCCGCCAGACCATAGCCGGGGCGAGTCGCCCGGACCTTCCGCATCATGGCGCGTGCCTCCATGAGGGACCCGCCCAGCGAGAAGATAATCGCTGCGACCACCTGAGCCTGATAGTGCACGTCTGGATGCTCCAGCGCGGCTCTGGTGCGCTCGAGCGCAGCCTCGTGCTCGCCCATGAGGGCAAGGTTCAAGGCCGAAATGCCCTGCATCCCGTAACTGAGCGGATCCTTAGGGCTGAGCCTCAGCGCCAGCTCAATACGCTGCCGACAGGACTGCCGATCGCCGAGCAGCATCGCAATCCAACCCTGAAAATACTGCGCAGTGGCATAGGACGGATTCAGCTCGGTGGCGCGCGCGACGGAGCGCTGGGCCGCATCGAGCTCGCCTCCCAGAAAGCAGGTCCGGCTTAAGGCCCAGTGACCCATTGGATCGGCAGGGTCTGCATCCACCGCTCGAAGCGCCTGAGCCTGAGCCGTGGCCAATGCGCGTTCACGGGTCTCATCGAGATCTAGATAAGCGCGCTCGTAGTTGACGAACGACAACCCCGCATAGGGACGGGCCAGCCCGGGCTCCAGATCCAGCGCCTGCCGAAAGTACTTTTCGGCGCGATCACAATCGCTGGTGCGAAAACGATACATGTGGTTCAGACCGCCATGGTAAGCGCTCCAGGCATCGAGCCGCGTTGCCGGCTGCAGCGATGCGTCACGCATCTCGTGGCGCTGAACTTCGTGCTCAAGCTCGCTCACCACGGTCATGGCAATCGCTTCCTGCAGCGACAGGACATCATCCAGAGGACGGTCATAGCAATCGCTCCAGATCTCCTGCCGACTGCTGGCGACCGCCAACGATACGGTCACGCGAACTTTACGACCGACGACTTGCACCGCGCCCTGGCACAGGTAGCGCGCGCCCAGCGCCTCCCCGACGGCGCGTACATCCTCCTGCCCACTGCGGTACTGAAAAGCCGTACCGCGCGCGATCACAAACAGACTGCGGGAGCAGCCGATTCTGGTGATCACGTCATGGGTGAGCCCACGGGCGATCATGCTGTTATCAGCGCCGTCGGCGAGCAGTTCGAAGGGCAAAACTGCGATGGACGGTGGCCCCGATGCAATCGTGCTCTCGCCTGACATCACCCGCGCGCTGACGTCAGCGTTGCCGAGGCGCGGCTGTGTGGTTTCAACATCGGCGACGAAGCGGTAGCCCTCGCCCTGTACCGTCGCGATGAATCGCTGCGCGCTGGCCGTGTCACCAACCGCGGCCCGCGCGGCCCGCACTCGAACCGTCAGCGCGTTATCCGTCACCACCTGACGACTAAAGGTGCGATCAAACAGCTCCGTTCGGGACACCACGCGATCCCGGTTCTCAATCAGATAGATCAGGAAGCGAAGGACGCGGGGCTCGACGTCCACGCGTTCGCCACTGCGTACCAGCGTCAGGCGCGAGGTGTTGAGGACGAGGGAACCGAACCGATACTGCATTATTGCGAGAGTACCGCAGACACGCTGAATTCGTGTTGAATGCGGGGACTGCGGGGATGACCGCTTAGGATTCGCTCAACGCTTCACCCTGGAGAGCAGGTCGATCAGCTCTCCAAACTTTTCCCGCTGAGCGCCGGCATCGCCGGAGGCGATGGCGTGCTCAACGCAGGTGGCCGTGTGGTCTTTCAGCACGGCATCTTCCACCCGAGCCAGCGCGGCCTTGATGGCCTGCAGCTGCTGCAACACGTCCATGCAGTAGCGGTCTTCCTCGAGCATCCGGGTGACTCCGCGCACCTGGCCCTCGATGCGCTTCAGTCGCCGGATCGTGGGCGCTTTCTCAATCTCCATGGATCATCCTCGATTCTCACGATACTTATACCCCCCGGGGGTATATAGTCCAACCACTTTTCTGGTGGACCATGGTGCTGCCCATGCAACGTCGAGCGATTCTCAAAGCCAGTGCAGCCCTGGGGAGTGCTATGGGCGCGGCCGCGGTGATGCCCGCCTGGGCCCGCAGCGGCGCTGACTGCTGCCAGGCGGGGATGCAGCCGCTGAGCGGCACGCAGTTCGATCTGCGCATCGCCCACGCCCGACGCCGCATCGCCGGCGCAGACAGCCACGCGGTGCTGGTCAACGATCAGCTCCCGGCACCGCTGCTGCGTTGGCGCGAAGGAGACGAGGTCACCCTCCGCGTCCACAACGCCATGCGCAAGGACACGTCTATCCACTGGCACGGAATCCTGCTGCCGTTTCAGATGGACGGGGTCCCGGGCGTGACCTTCCCCGGCATCCGGCCCGGCGAAACCTTTACCTACGAGTTTCCGCTGAAACAGGCGGGCACTTACTGGTACCACAGCCACTCGGGGCTGCAGGAACAGCTCGGCCACTACGGGCCCATCGTGATCGAACCCACCAGCCCCGATCCGGTCGCCTACGACCGCGAGTACGTGATCGTACTGTCGGACTGGACGCACGAAGATCCACATCGGGTCTTCGCCACGCTCAAGAAGATGAGCCACAACTACAACTTCCAGCAGCGCACGGTCAGCGACTTCTTTGCCGATGCAGCGGCTGACGGACTCAACCGAACGCTGGCCGAGCGCATGATGTGGGGCAGCATGCGCATGAACCCGGCGGACATTGCCGACGTCACCGGTGCCACCTACACCTACCTGCTGAACGGGCACAGCCCCGCCGAGAACTGGACGGGCCTGTTCCAGCCCGGCGAGCGGTTGCGACTGCGATTCATCAACGCGGCGGCCATGAGCATCTTCAACGTGCGCATCCCCGGCTTGCCGATGACCGTCGTGCAGGCCGACGGTCTGAACGTCGAGCCGGTCACCATCGATGAGTTCCAGATCGGCGTGGCCGAGACCTACGACGTGATCATTCAACCGGAGGCGACCACCGCGTACACGCTGTTCGCGGAGAGCAACGATCGCAGCGGCTATGCGCGCGCCACCCTGAGCCCGCGTCCCGGCATGATCGCCGCCGTGCCGCCGCGGCGACCGCGGCCGACGCTGACCATGAAAGACATGGCGATGACGCACGGCGACCATGGCGCCATGGACCACGGTGCCATGGATCACGCCGCCATGGGCCACGGGGGGATGGATCACGAGAACGCCCAGTCTGCGGGAATAGACCACTCGAAAATGGATCATTCGAAGATGGACCATTCGAAAATGGACCATTCGAAGATGGATCACTCGAAGATGGACCATTCCAAAATGGACCACTCAAAGATGGGCCACGCCAACATGAACCACGGGAGCACGACGACCGTGGACAGTTCGCAAGGCCCCATGGAGGTGGACGCCGGCGCCGAAGACTCCCAACAACGCAGCGAATTACGCCGCGGTCCTGGGGTCGTCAACGTTGCAGAGAATCCAGTCAATCGGCTCAGTGAACGCCCCGTTGGCCTGGAGGATGTATCGCACCGGGTCTTGGTCTACACCGATCTAAAATCGCTGGCGCCCAATCCGGATCGACGCACACCGGAGCGCATCCTGGAGCTGCACCTGACCAGCAACATGGAACGCTACATGTGGTCCTTCGACGGGCTCAAGTTTTCTGAGGTCGATGAGCCCATCGTGTTCTACCGGGACGAGCGGCTGCGGCTGACACTGATCAACAACACCATGATGCCGCACCCGATTCATCTGCATGGCATGTTCTTTGACGTGGTCACCGCCGATCACGACCACAAGCCGCGCAAGCACACGATCGTCGTTAAACCTGGCGAGAAAATGTCCGTGGATATCACCGCTGACGCGATCGGCGACTGGTCTTTTCACTGCCACCTGCTGTACCACATGCACGCAGGCATGATGCGCGTGGTCTCCGTACGCGAACGGCCGCAGAACGCCTGATGCGAACCGCAGCCTTCGTGCTTGCCCTGCTGCTGGCTCAAGTGCCGGCGCCGTCGGCACAGGCAGAGCATGCGGCCGATGCCTATTTCGACCCTGCGGAGATGGCCAGGGCGCGGGCCGCCCTGAAGCGCAGCCATGGCGCCCAGATCAACACGCTGCTGCTGGGCGAGCGCCTGGAGCTTGGCGAGATCGATGGCGATGCCCAATCCACCTGGGAAGCGCAGGGCTGGCGCGGCAGCGACCGGCACAAGCTGTGGCTGAAGACCGAAGGGGAGTACGAACACGAGGAACAGCGCTTCGAGGAAGCGGAGCTCCAGGTGCTCTACAGCCGCGCCGTCGCACCCTTCTGGGATCTGCAGGCCGGGCTGCGTCACGACGTGACGCCTAACCCCTCGCGCACTTACGCGGTGATTGGCCTACAGGGCCTCGCCCCCTACTGGTTCGAACTCGACGGCGCGCTGTTTCTCAGTGACCGGGGCGATCTGTCGGCGCGCCTGGAGGCGGAGTACGAACTGCGGTTTACGCAGCGGCTGATCCTCCAGCCGCGGCTGGAACTGAACGCGGCGCTGAGCAGCGATGAGGCGATCGGCACCGGTCGCGGCCTGTCGACGGCACAGGCCGGGCTACGTCTGCGCTACGAGTTCAAGCGGCGCTTCGCGCCCTACCTGGGCGTACGCTGGGCGCGGGACTACGGCCAGACCCGGCGCCTGCGGCGCGAGCGCGGCGAGCCCGGTGCCGGGGTCACCTGGCTCGCGGGGTTGCGCTTCTGGTTCTAGGACGACTTCGAGCGCACCGGCACCCATAGCTCGAAGCCGCCATTGCCGGTCATCGGATCGAAGGCAGCGCCGTAGACTTCCAGGCAGTAGCCGGGCAACGGCTCGTAGCCTGAAGCCGGCAGCCAGCTGCCGTACAGCGCCGCGAAACTCTGGCCCACGGACGACACGTGATCCCGATGCTGCGCGATGGCGTAGGTCCCCGCCTCGACGTCATAGCCGGTCAATCCGTCCGGCAGACCCTCCAGTGACGAGACCTCCACCGCGCACAGATAGCGGTACGGCGCCTCCTCGTGCTCTTTTTCCGGCGGCATCGCGCCGTAGGAGGTCATGCCGACCTGGTTCGGTATCTGGCCGATGTGCGGCGCGAAGCGCTGCCACTGCTCCGAGATCAGCGGGCTGGGCATGTCATCGTGCAGCCGCTCGAGGCCCGCGATTCGAAAGGCCTTGCGCTCCTCGACGCGAACGTCCAGTGGGGTGCTCATGATCAACTCCTCGTAACGGATGGCGGCTTGAATGTGAGTGGTTGGGGGCAGGCCCTGCGCGCGCGCCTGCTCCGGCGTTACGCCAAGTTCTGCGCGAAAGGCGCGGCTGAATGCCTCATGAGAGCCGTAGCCGACGTCCAGGGCCACGGTCAGAAGATCCTGCGCACCCCCTTCAATCGCTTCCCAGGCCAACGCGACCCGTCGGCGTCGCAGATAGCGCCGCGGTGACATCCCAACCGCATAGGTAAAGGCCCGGGCGAAGTGGTAGCGGGACACCCCCGCGGCGGCGGCCGCGTCACCGATCTTCATGGGCGTGCGGCAATGGCTGTCGATGTACCAGAGACCTTTCGCGGCGATGGACATGGCAGAACTCGATGAGGACACGCCCAGTGTACGGCGTGCGCAGGAGCGCGCTTGATCGGTTGTGCGCCAGGGCCGCTACAGACTTTGCTTCGCCACCACCGTCACCTCCAGTCCTTTGACGTTCGGCCCGTCCACCAGCGGGACGGCAAAGTCGACGTGCAGAATCCGGTCACGGCGCGTGCGCGTCGATTCCAGCCGCAGCCCGAAGCCAACGTTGGCCAGGGTCCCGAACTCGTCCGCGCTGCGCTCGGCTGGGACCCAGGCCGGCGCATCGTTACGGTAGGAAACGCGGCCAACATCAGCAAACACCGCGGCGCCCAGACGAAACATCTCGAAGGGATACAGATCAGAGTAGTAGCGCTCCTCGACCGTGAGCAGATAGCCCCGATCACCACTCTGGTAGCGGTTGGGATAGCCGCGCAGACCCACATCGCCACCAAGCAGGAGCTGCCGATCCACCGGCAGGTTGTTGGTGTAGAAGTAACTGCCGCGGGCGAGCAGGCTGAAGCGCTGGGCGTGATTGAACTGGAAGGCGGCGAAGGCGGAGGCGATGACCTCTTCGCTGCGGCGTTCGTCCCGATCGTAGCGGCCTTCGAACCGACCACCGATCGACATCAGCGCGCGACGCGACAGCCACCGAGTATGGCGCAGGGAAGCATTGCCCAGCCAGTGATCGCCATCGCTGCCGAACGCATCGGGCGCATAGCCAACCTCGGCGTAGAGCGCAGTGCCGAGCGCGATGTCCTCCGTGCGCTGGATACGGTCCAGGTTCACACGCTCCACAAACTGGTCCGCCACCTGCTGATAGGCGAGGTAGGGATAGGTAAAGCGTCGATCGACATCGGGATCGCCACCGGGAAAGCCTGTTGGAAATTCAAAGCGCTGATCACTGTGCGCGACGCCTGCCAGCACCCGGCCGATGGCGCGCTTCGAGCGGTACAGCTGGCGGCCGGCGTAGAGCGCAGCGAACTGCGCATCCACATCGAACTCGAACAGCTCATCGCTCAAGAAAAAGAGCCCCTGCTCGCGCCGGTTGTCGCGCACGCGCATGCCCAGGCTGTAGCGCGTATCGAGGGCGAAGAAGGGTCGCTCCAGAATGATGTCTGCGAGATGACCATCATCGCTGTCGATGAGCAGGCTGTTCAGCCTCCAGCGGCTGCCGAGCAGATTCTGATCCTGGTAGACCACGCTGATGCCGCTGCGGTCTTCATCGGAGATATAGGCGATGGAGGCGGCGATGCCGGTCCCGAACCAGTTGCTGTCCGACACGCCTGCGCCAAAGTCCGTCTGACTACCCGTGCGGGTCAGCACCAGGCGCGGATTGAGCGTCCACACGTCTCGCGCAATGACGTCGACGCGCACCTCGTCGAGGCCGTCTGCGCCCGCACAGCGTCGTGAGATCACAACCGCGGCCTCGAACAGGTACGGCTTGAGGCGCAGGATGCGCTCCGCCTCGGCCAGGTGCCGGGCGTTAATGGCATCACCCAGATCAAAGGGCAGGGACTCGGTCAGTACCCGTTCCCGGGTCTGCACGTGATAACGATTCGCGAGCCGTTTGAACCAGGGCGTCTCTTCCTGGAAGACGCGCTGCTGGCGGACCCGCAGCTCGGTGACCCGGACGCGCTCTTCGCCCTCAAGGATCAGAGACGGCGGTGGGGACTCGAAGTCGTAATCGGCGAAGGCCTGCTCCGACAGCGCCCGAACCTCACACCCTTGCGCCGGCGCGGCAGGCGGCTGCGCAGCATGCACCGCGACGATCGGGATCAGACACAGCGCGGCCAGCCACCCGCCGGCGCGCAGCGGCCGCCGTAAGGGTTGCCTAGGAAGCCTCCTGGGCCCAGTCCGCACCATAGTCGTGCGTAAGCTCATCACCCGCCTCGATATCACGCAGCGCAACGACCGATAGATCGTCGTAGTAGGCGACGTTCGGATTGCTCGAGTGATTGATGAAGCGCATGCGACAGGTCACCAGCATATCGCCATCCTCTATCGACAGGGTGTAAGGCCCGTCGATGTTGGTGGGCTCCGCTTTGCAATAGCCGATGATCGCGCCGTTCGGAATAGACTGGGTTGCGAACAGACCCTTGCCATGAATGCCGCTTTCGCGTGCTTTGAGGGTGTGCTTGAGATACTTCTTGCGCTTGGAAGGCAATGGACTGCTTTGCTCGTGCTACCAGGAACGGCGCGCACTCTACTCCTGCCGCAGTGAAAGCGCGAGCGCTACCGCTCACGCTTGGCAAAAGTGTCACATCCAACGAGCGTTGCAACACTTGATGACCGCGCCTATGCCAGCAGGTCAGGCAGCGCTCCGGCAATTTCCTCCGGGGTGACCTGCGGAGCCAGTCGCCGGATGGCCTGTCCATCCCGACCGACGAGAAACTTCGTGAAGTTCCAGGGCAGGGCTTCACTGCCGTCCGCTTCCGGTGCAGCGCTACGCAGGTACTTGTAAAGATCGCAGGCACCATCGCCATTGACCTCGATCTTGCTGAACATCGGAAAGTTCACGTCGTAGCGATCTTTCGCAAAGGCGGCAATCTCGGCGTCGCTGCCTGGCTCCTGAGCACCGAACTGGTTGCAGGGAAAGCCCAGCACGGTGAACCCTTGCGCCGCATAGTCTTCCTGAAGGGTACGCAGACCTGCGTACTGAGGCGTGAGTCCTCACTGGCTCGCGAGATTGACCACCAGGCAGACCTTGTCCTTGAAGCGGCTCAAGGGCACCGGCTCGCCTTCGATAGAATTCATGGTGTATCCGTAGATATCAGTCATCGGTAGCTCCTTGCCTTCTCGGCATGAAAGGGTGTTCAGGATGCCCCGCCGAAGCGATCTGCGATCTCCGCGGCCAGGGCGTCGTCATCGGGGAACTGGTGGGTCCGAAACTTGGAGTAGCACAGGGTGCCGTCGACGACGACGTCAAAGACGCCACCGCCACCGGGAATCAGCGTCGCGTCGACCCCGATTTTCGCTTTGAGGGTGGCAGCCAGACCGACCGCGGCAGGACGATAGTTTCACTCGCTGCAGTAGGTGATCTCGATCTTCATAGGCCTGCTCTGCATCTGCTCGCTTCTGCTTCATGCTCGCACAATCGACCGCCGTGCACCAAGATCCACCCATGAATGATGCAGCCACCATCACCGCCGCGCTTGCCGCCCTGGAAAGCCCCGCCGCCGAGCGCAACAGCGCCGCCATCGCCGCCGTGCTGGCGCGCTGGCTGCCCGCGAGCGGGCGGCTTTTGGAACTCGCCTGCGGAGCATTGCAGCATGCGCGGCGCATCGCACCCGACCATCCGCAGCTGCACTGGCAGCCCAGCGACCTGCGCCCGGAGCTGCTGACACTGGCGCCGCGGCTGCGCGACGCGCTGCACACCGACTGGCCGGAGAACCTGGCGCCGCCCATCCGTCTGGACGTGCTGGAGGTGCCCTGGCCACTGACCGACTTCGACGTGCTCTACACTGCGAACCTCCTGCACATCGCCCCGCCTGCCGTGAGCGAACAGCTCTTCGCCCAGGCACCGAAGGTGCTGCGCCCGGGCGGCGAGCTGCTTGTTTATGGGCCTTTTCGCGAAGGGGGCCGGTTCCGCAGCGTCGGCGATGCCCGCTTTGACGAGAGCCTGAGAGCCCGCGACCCTGCCTGGGGCATTCGTGATCTCGAGTGGCTGGAAGCCCTGGCTCGTGCGGCAGGCCTCGAGCTGGTCGAGCGCGAGGCAATGCCGGCGAACAACCTGTTCCTGCGCTGTCGCGCCCGCGCTTAGGGATCCGCCGGAATCGGACCTCGTTTTCTGCCAACGCTTCGCCGCAGGGACAGGCCTGCGCTAGAGTGAACTCATGCTAGATCTCGCCACCTGCCAACAGGCCATGCTCAGCCGCGACCCGGCCTACGACGGTCGCTTCTTCATTGCCGTGCGTACCACCGGCATCTACTGCCGCCCGGTCTGTCGGGTGCGACAGCCGAAGCTGTCGAACGTGTCCTTCTATCCAAGTGCCGCCGCAGCCGAGCAGGCGGGCTACCGGCCCTGCCTGCGTTGCCGCCCGGAGTCAGCACCGTTCTGCCCCGCCTGGAACGGGACCCGCACCACCGTGGAGCGGGACCTGAAGCTGATCGAGGCCGGCGCGCTCGATCACGACAGCGTCGATACGCTGGCGGAGCGCCTGGGGGTTGGCTCGCGGCACCTGGCACGCCTGTTCAGCCAGCACCTCGAGGCTTCGCCGGTGCAGGTCGCGAAGACCCTGCGCGCGCAACGCGCGCGACGCCTGCTGCGAGAGAGTGAACTGCCGGTGACCGCGGTCGCCTCCGCAGCCGGCTTCGGCAGCGTTCGACGCCTGAACGCGGTTCTGAAAGAGCTCTACGGCCGCACACCCTCGCAGCTGCGGCGCTAACGCGTCGCGGTCGGGATCCGATCGCGATAAAACAGGTTGTAGGTGTCGAAGGGATAGATCTTGCCGTCCGGCGTCACGAAATGAACGCACGACCGTTTCACCGATGAGATGCAGAAGTCGTAGGCATCCATGAAAGACATGATCACCACCCGAAACACATCGCCATAGGTGAGGCCGGGCGCTTCGAAGCGCGGCAGACAGCACAGCAGCTCATGCAGTTTCTCTTCGGCAGCATCGGTGCAGGCATCTAGCGAGTACGCGCGCAGGAACGCCTCCTTCAGCCCTTCATTTTTCTCGAAGGTGATGGAGTTTTCGGCGCCGGTGAGCAGCATCTCCCGGGAAATCGCGCCGCTGACGGGGACCAGAGTGTCCTCGTCCGCACTCGCACCACGGGCGCGCAGCGCATAGCCGATGCTGATGTTCTCCGGATGGCAGGGCAACGGGACCATGTCGGCATCGGTGAACGGGTTGGTGCCTTCGACGATGGCGCGCCGCACGTGCGAGAGCGTGAACCGCTGCTTGGCCCCGAACCCTTCGACCCGGCCCGCAGCCTGCACGGGCTGGAAGGTCACGCCGCGCACGCACCGATAGCGAGTCGCCTCGCGGATGAGCGCGTCGATCTCCTGGTCGTTCGTGCCCTGCTCAATGGTGCAGACCAGGGTTGTGGAAATGTTGTGCGCTTCCAGATGAGCCAGCGCCCGGGCCCGCACGCTGCGCGCATCGATACCGCGCAGCCGTTTCAGCGCCTCGGCGTTCAGAGAATCGAACTGCAGGTACACCTCGAAGCCCTGGCGATAGCGGGCCAGGCGCGCGACAAAGTCGATCTCGTTGGCGAGCCGCACGCCGTTGGTGTTGACCATGAGATGTCGCACTGGCGAGGCGTGCAGCAGTGCAACGATCTCTTCGAACTGCGGATGCAGCGTCGGCTCGCCACCGGACAGCTGCACCAGGTCCGGCTCCAGTTCGCTATCAAGCAGGGTATCGAGCATGGCCTGGACCTCGGCCATGGAGCGAGCATTGCCCTGGCCGGGGCCGCTGCCGGCATAGCAGATGGGGCAGTTCAGGTTGCACTCGTCGATGATGTCGAAGATAGCCAGGCACGAGTGCTGCTCGTGATCGGGACACAGGCCGCAATCATGCGGACAGCCACGATCGATGGCGGTCTGAAAACGGCGCGGCATATCGCCGGGCTTAAGGTATTCCTTGCAGCGCAGGTAGTAGGGGATATCGGTCGAGATGAGCGTCTTCTGCGCACCGTGCTCGGGACAGCGCTTCAGATAGAACACCTGATCGTCCTGAAACAGGATCTTGGCCGGCACCGTTGCGAGGCATTCTTCGCAGAGCGAAGTCGTCTGCCCGTAGAACACATAGGGCCGTGCCTTGCGCGGGGCTTCAAGCGCCGCAGCGGACGCCGCATCGAGCGTGTTCATGGTGCCGTCACCTCTTGTTGAACCGGAGTCGAGACCCGAAAACCGATCAGGCCGTAGCACAACAGCGCCAGACACAGCCAATGGAACAGGTTCAGGGACAGCGCAAGCGTCCCGTAGGGCTTGAGGAATTCCCAGCCGAAGCGCTGCAGCGCGTAGAACCCGGCAAACAGATAGAACCCCTGGGCGAGCACCGGCAGCGGGCGCCGCGACAGCATGACCAGGTATCCGGCTGCAAACAGCGCCATGGCAGCCGCCTCGTAGAGCTGCACGGGGTGCCGGAGCACACCATCGCCAAAGTCATGGCCCAGCGGCAGGCTGGTGGCGATCCCGTGGGTGTGATCTTCCAGGCCCGCCGCGAAACAGCCCAGCCGCCCGACGGCGATCCCCAGCGCGATCCCGGGGACCAGCAGGCCACCGGTGGAGCCGCGAATCCCATAGCAACCTTTCATGAGCTCGATCGCGACGATACCGCCGACCAGCGCGCCGAGCACGGACTTGCCAAGGCCGTCGGGAATGCCGCTGAGCTGCAGATTGAGCGTGCCGAAGAGCACGCTGCCGATCATGGCGCCGCTCGATGCGCAGATCAGGTAGAACAGGCCGAACCCGGCAGGTAGCGGCGAGGACCCGGACCCGTGTCGACGGCGCAACGCCAGGTAGGTTCCGGTGGCCAGCGCATAGCCCGCCAGATCGAACCACAGGTGTACGGGCACCGCGCTCAGCCGAGGCCTCCCACGCTGATGAGACAGCCGCCGGCCCAGACAAAGGTCGCAAGGAAAGGGATCAGTAGCAGGAACAGGAGCACCTGGTTGGTCGGTGCCTCGGCTGCCCGTTCCCGGCGCCCGTGAAGCAGGCTGCGAAAAAACGCGAACAGGGCCGCGCCCATGATGATCAGGCCCAGGGCCCCGGAGGCATCGGCGCTGCCGCCGAGCACAAAGGGCACGAGCAGCAGTGTGCAGCCGATGCCAGCCACGAAGACCAGCACTACGAAGATCCACAGTAGCAACAACCCGGTCGATACGGGCGGTGGCCCCTGCGGTCGCGGCGCTCCAGGTGGCGGTCCTCCGGCCGGAGGGCGTGGCTCGTTCGGTTCCGACATGGCAGGTCCGCAAGCGAGATGACCGCAGTGTAACCGAGCCTTGCGTACCATGACGCCCCATGAAGACCTTCGTCTCCCAGTTGCGGGCCACGTTCATGCCTGGTGGCCGGGTGTTTTACGGCTGGTGGATCGTGCTCGCGAGCGCCAATGCCCAGCTGCTGTCCAGCCTGCTGTGGATGCAGACCTTCGGTGCCTACCTGGTCCTGATGCAGGAAGAGTTCGGCTGGAGCAAAACGCTTTTCTCTCTCGCATTCGCCCTGGCACGTTTTGAAAGCGGCATCCTCGGTCCCCTGCAGGGCTGGCTGGTCGACCGCTTCGGGCCACGGATCATTCTCACCATCGGCATGGTGCTCTTCGGCGCGGGCTTTCTGCTGTTCAGCAAGGTGAACTCGCTGCTCGGCTTCTACCTCACCTTCGGCCTGATCGCGCTCGGCTCCAGCCTGGGCGGCTTCGCAACGCTGATGGTGTCCCTGGTCAACTGGTTCAGTCGCCATCGCTCGAAGGCGGTGGCCATCTCGCAGGCGGGCTACGCCATCGGCGGCCTCGGCGTGCCAGCGTTCGTGGTCGCCCTCGAACACTTTGGCTGGCGCGATACCGCCTTCGCCTCGGGGCTGTTCGTGCTCGCGGTCGGCATCCCGCTGGCGCAGTTCGTCCGGCACCGGCCGGAAGAGATCGGCGAGCGCGTCGACGGTGCCCCAGCGGATCACCCGCAGGCAGGGTCAGCGGTTGCTGCGCCCTCGTTCACGGCGCGGGAGGCCATGCGCACATCCGCGTTCTGGTTGATCTCCGTCGGTCACGCCATCGCCCTGCTGAGCGTAGCCGGCCTGCTCGTGCACCTGATCCCCCACCTGACCGAAGGGCACGGATTTATTCTGCAGCGCGCAGCCTTCGTGGTCTCGGTGCTGACGGTGTTCCAGCTCATCGGCCAGGTGGTGGGGGGCTACCTGGGCGATCGCTTTAACAAACGGCTGATCTGCAGTGCCTGCATGGTCGGGCATGCGATCGGGCTGCTCTTGCTGACCTGGGGCTCGGGGTCGGTCGCGGTGTTCGCCTTCGCCGCGATTCACGGGCTGTCCTGGGGGGCTCGGGGGCCACAAATGGTGGCGCTGCGCGCGGACTACTTCGGCCCCGCAGCCTTCGGCACAATCCTCGGGTTCAGCTCGATGATCGTGATGCTTGGTACCGCCGCCGGCCCATTGCTGGCGGGCTACCTGGCGGATACCCGCGGCAACTATGAGCTGGCGTTCTCGCTCATCGCCGCAGCGTCGTTGGTCGGCGCTGGCTGCTTCTGGTTTGCGCGGCCACCAGCCGCGGCGCCGGCGGCGGTCAGCAGCTGATCCAGCAATGCGCGTTGCGCTTCAATCATGGCTTCGAAGCCCGGGCCGTCCTGCATGATCGTGGCGTCGAAGCGCCCCTGCGCGAAGGGTGCCGCTGCACCACGCTCGCGCAGCTGCCAGTCAGCCTCGAGCACCACGGCGCCGCGTTCGCTGCCGTGGAAGTGTGCAACGGACAGCTCCAGCAGCGGCGCAGCGCTGACGGGCTCGCCGAGGGCCAGGGCCAGGTAGCGGCCGATGCCCGCGGCCAGGGGCTCCGCCCATTGATGGTTGCGGGCACCGCGCAGCTCGCTGGCGC
>JBCDIK010000073.1:0-15503 GCA_038749065.1 Pseudomonadota bacterium
ATCCCGGCCGGCTTCCGTGAGCACGTACTCGGGGTGATTGGTCTCGGCGCCCGGTCGCTTCTCGAGAATGCCTTGTTCCACCAGCAGGTTGAGCCGGCTGGTGAGCACGTTGCGGGCAATGCCCAGGCTGCGCTCGAACTGCACGAAGCGTTTCGCACCGAACATCGCGTCGCGAATGATCAGCAGCGCCCAGCGTTCGCCCAGCACGGTCAGCGCCTGAGCGACGGAGCAGTTCATGTGCTCAAAGGAAGTGTGTTTCATGGGCGACACTATAACAGTTGCTTGATCGAACATAATTGTTGCAAAGTGAAACTTATATGTTTTATGATGCAACAATGTTAAGGGCGGAGTTCAGGTGATGATCGACTGTTTGTGTCTGGTTCAGGAAGGGCAGGGTCCCGATCGGCAGCGCACCGCGCTGGCGGGTGCCCTCGATGCGTTTGCGCGGGAGCAGTTCGGCGTCGGGCTGCAGGCCCGCTGGGTGCCGGTGGCGCCCGGGTACGGCTTTACCGCTGGCGCACCGTCGAGCTCCTCGGTGGTCTCTCTGGCTGCGCCGGAGCCGCTGACCCAGGACCGCCGGGAAGCGGCGCTGCGCGCCCTGGTCGCGCTTTGGACTGAGCACACCGGCTGCAGCGTCGATGAAATCGTCGCCGTTGTTGCTGACCCCGTGACGCACTGAGGAGCAGGCCCATGCCACTGTACATCTGCAACACCCGCAAAGGCGCGCTCGACGCGCACGCCCGCGCTGCCATTGCCCAGGACATCACCGATATTCACTGCGACGTGACCGGTGCGCCGCCGATCTTTGTGCACGCCGCGTTCTTTGAGGAAAGCGCGGGATTTCCGCTGGATGACAAAGCGCTCTATGTGCGGGGCACCATCCGCAAAGGCCGTAGCGATGGGCAAAAGGAAGAGATTGCGCAGCGGATCGTGCAGTCGCTGACCCGCCACGGCGGCGTCGATGACAGCTCAGCGGCAGCGCAGATTCGCGAAACCCCGGCGAGCTGGGTTCTGGAAGGGGGTGAGATCATGCCGGAGCCGGGCGAGGAAGCGGCCTGGTTTGAGGCGCACAAAGCAGCCCGGAGCGAGGCCCCGAGCTGAGCCAACGTGGTGAGCTGCGCGCTAGATGCGCACAGCCCCACCATCAAACAACGGTACGGTCATGGAGAAGTTCTCCCCGTAGGTGAGCTTCTGTTCCTCCAGCAGGCCCAGGGCGATGGTCTCACCCATGCGAATGGACTCGATGTAGTCGGTGAAGTAGTGCACGCCCGCCCAGTCCCGGCCGATGGAGATGTTGGCCGCGAGCTTGTTCAGTTCCCCTTCCACGTTGAGCTGCGCTGATACGGCGTAGATATCATCGCCGACCACCTCCGGTCGCAGGACGTCCACGGTGTTCAGAGTGCTGCCGTCATCGCTTGGTACGAACGCGGTGTTGGGATCGCCCGTGAAGTCGATGATGTGCCCGGTATCGAAGAACGCTTTAAGAATCGTGACGCAGGCGCCGGCCACGGTGGCGTGTCCGGCCCCGTAGGCCGGATGCATCGGTGAGCCCTCGCAGAAGGCCATCGGCAGCAGCAGACCGGCCTCGTTGATGCCGTCGGCCAGGTTCTGGGCTTCGTTGTGATCGGTGATCTCCGCCAGTATGCCGGTGTCGTTGAGCTGATCGAACATGCGCCCAAGCTCCGGCGCATCAACGCCTTCCAGTCCGAAACGCTCAAGGCGTGCTGCGAGCACTTCCGGCCGTGCACGACGGTGCACGTTGAACTTCTGGTAACGCACGGCTTTCAGGGCGCGTGTCGCCACCTCGGTGACCAGGGACAGGATGTGCGGCCCCCCGAACTGGGCGAAACCCTGCTGGTGATCACGATTGTCCGGTTCCTGGAACGGGATCCCCGGGTCGAACGGAAAGCGGCCACCGAGCATGATCAGGCAGGCGTTCAGATAGGCCTCGTAGAGCGCGTCGTAGTGAACGTAGGTGGCGAGGTCGCGTGGTGTTGCCATCAAGCGCCGCGCACCGCCGGGCTCATAGGACTCCAGCCCGCGCAGGTCGGCTCCGTTCTGCACATCGAACCACTCGTCCCAGTTCGTCATGTAGTCCCGCGGCGTCGCCACTCGCACGCGCTGGTCGATGGTCACCGCACCGTAGGCGATTCGTCCCTCGTCGGCGCTGCCGCTGTCGTTGCCGTTGATGGCCGGGTTCCCGACCAGCAGAAACTGCGACAGGTAGGGACCGACGTCATCGCCCGGCGCAATGCCGCGAAACGCTGTCTGCAGATTCAGGGGGCCTCGGTGGCGGTCCTCCGGGGCGTCGTTGTCGGGGCCAAAACCGGGCAGCGCGTTCAGGGCGTCGATGAGGTCTGCCGCACGGTCCTGGTTAGCGGCGGTGGTGGGCGTATCGAACATGAAGGTAGAGATGGGTAGGTCTCGAAGAAGCGCTTGCGCGTACACCTCTCCCATCTCAGCAGTGAGCTCGTTCGAGCCCGTGGCCGGCGCTGGTGGCATGGTTACTGCGTGGGCATCAGGTCCCTGTAGATCGAAGGTGAGCCCGGCGCCCTGACTCTCCCAGGCGCGCACTGCAACGGGGCCTCCGTTCTCGCCGCCGTGCCGCGCTTTGTCTGAACACCAATAGTCCCCGAAGTGGGTGGCCTGCCAGTGATCCCAGATGCAGTTGTCCGGGTGTCCGAGCGGCGTGTTGCGAAAGTCGACCGGATCGCCGCTATCGATGGCGCGCACGAACTGCTGGTACGCCGCCGGGTCCGCCACCAGCCCGGTGTTGTAATCGTGGGGCAGGCCTTTGGTGAAATTGAGCAGGTAGCTGGGGACGTCCCTGTTGTTGCGCTCAATGCGAAAGCGGTGTTCATCCGCGTTCGCCACATGGTCGGGATGAATGCGGGCGCGGGCCAGCTCGGCGGCCTCCTCGCGAAGATTGCGGGCGGCCTGTCTGCGATCGGATTGGGTCATGGGGGTGCCTTCCAGATGGCTGAGTAACGTCAGGGTGACGGACTCTAGAGCACCATCGGGGTGCGCAGTGTCTGCCAGCAGACAGTAGGCAGCAGACAGTCTTCAGCAGTCAGCCGTGGGCGCAGCATGCGCCGATGGGTTTCAGTGCTCGACGGGTGCCCGCACGAACCTGGCGAAGGCTTTGCCGATCTCTTCTGCCCGATAGCTGCCGGATTCGGAGTACCACAGCTGCGCATGATTGCCGGCCCCGAGCAGCATCAGCTTGAGAAGCTGCCGATCAACCCAGGGGGCCAGGGGCAGATCATCGATCAGCGTGCTGAATCGCACTTCGAAGGCATCGCGCGCGGCGATCAGGGCCTCCCGATGCCGAGGTACCTGGTCAGGGGTGACGGCGAAAATCACGCGTGTTCTGGCCTGGGGCTGCGTCACGGCCTCAACCAGGGCGGCCATCCCGGCCTCGAGCCGCGCCCAGGGGTCGTGCAGACCCATCAGGGCGCCTTCGAGCGCCTCGGTGATATCGGTCACGCCCGCTTCGTAGATGGCCAGCAGCAGGTCGTCCTTCGAGGCGAAGTGGTAGTAGATCGATCCCGGCAACATCTCCACCGCGCTGGCGATGTCGCGCATGCTCGTGGCGCTGTAGCCCCGCTCCGCAAAGAGGGCGGCGGCCGCGTCCATAAGGCGCTCACCGCGGCTGTTGGCTCGTTGGGCTTTCATCGAGGGCACTCTACAAAGCTTGACGAGCCAAACAAGTGTTTGTCTAATTAGCCAAACTAATGTTTGGTTAATCTTTGCCAGAAATTGGGGTCGGCCTCATGGATGTCTCAGATCCGGCGCTCTACGAGCGCAATCGCTTTCACCCACTGTTCCGGGAGCTGCGGGCGCGGGACCCCGTGCACTACTGCGAAGACAGTGCCTTTGGTCCCTACTGGGCGGTCACCCGCTATGAAGACATCGTGGCGGTGGATACCAATCATCAGGACTACTCATCCCGGGCCGGCGGAATCTCGATCTTCGATTCCGGCGTTGATGATGATTCGAGCTTCATCAACATGGACCCTCCGGAGCACCAGGCCCATAGAGGCGCGGTCACGCCTGTTTTCAGCAGTGCAAACCTTGCGGCGTTGGAGGACGAAATCCGCGCCCGGGTCGCCGCGCTCCTGGATCGGGTGCCGATCAATGAGCCCTTCGACTGGGTCGCACAGGTCGCGGACGAGCTACCGTTGCAGATGCTCGGCACGCTGTTCGGGATTCCCGAGGAAGATCGTTATCACATGCTCTACTGGACGCATGCGCAGGTGGCCATCATCGGCGGCCAGCACGGTGACCGGGCGGACGCGACGCGGCATCCATCCTTCTCCGGCTATTTCCGCGAGCTGCGCGCCCGGCGCGCGCGGGAGCAGACCCTGTCTCCCGACCTGGTGTCGCATCTGGTTCAAAACCAGAGCGATCTGAGCGACAAGAAGTATCTCAATCACATGCGGTTGCTCACCGTCGGTGCGAACGATACAACGCGTACCAGCATCGCCGGCGGCCTGGAAGCCGTGGTCGACCAGGGGCTGTATCAGACGCTGCGCGATGACCCGGCGCTGATTCCCACGGCGGTGAACGAGATCATCCGCTTCGTTACTCCGGTCGTTCACCAGCGACGCACGGCAATGCGGGACTGCGAGCTGCGCGGCAAACAGATTCGACAGGGCGACAAGGTGGTGATCTTCTACGTGTCCGGGAATCGGGACGAACGCGCCTTTGATAGCCCCGATGCGCTGGTGCTGGATCGCTCGGCGCCGCGGATCCTCTCCTTCGGCTCGGGCATCCACCACTGCATCGGCTTTCGCCTGGCGAAGATGCAGCTGGAACATATGTGGGCGGGCATGCTGGCGCGATTCAGCGGCTTTGAACTCGTCGGCCCGACCGAGCGACTGCGTTCAAACTTCGTTCAGGGCTTCAAGTCCATGCCCGTCGTCGCCCGGGCATAAACGGGAGGAATGCCATGAAACTGATTGTCACCGGTGGCGCTTCCGGCGTCGGCCGCGCGCTGCTATCGATGTTGAGCGCGCACGAGGTCTGGGTCCTTGATCGCAATCGCCCCGAGGACCTGGGTAGCGGGCATCACTATGTGCCCCTGGACCTGGCCGATGAGCGTGCCATCGAAGCGGCGCTCCAGGCGCTGCCGGGGCAGATCGACGGGCTTGCCAACGTGGCGGGCATTGCGCAGGCGCGTCAGCCGGAGCAGGTGCTGGCGGTGAACTTTTTCGGTATGCGGCGCTTGTCGGAAGCGCTGGAGCCTAAGCTCCGCGGTGGTGCGATCGTCAATGTCTCCTCCATCGCAGGCCGCGATTGGCAAGCGAAACTGGCGCGGCTGGAGCCACTGCTTTCCAGCACGTCCTTCGAGCAGGACCTGCGCTGGTGTGCGGAACACCGCGAGCAGTTTGCGCGAGATCCTTACACGCTCTCGAAGAGACTGGTCACGGCCTACACGCTGCGATCGGCGCAGCGGGCGCTCAAGGCGGGCTTCCGGATCAACTGCATCAGTCCGGGCCCGATCGAGACGCCGCTTTATCCGACCTTCGAGAGCATCATGGGCAAAGCGCAAAGCGACTGGACGGCCGCGCAAACGGGACGTATTGCGACGCCGGAAGACATTGCCGAGGTCCTCGCGCTACTGCTGACCGGCCCCTGCAGCTGGCTGAACGGTGTCGATGTGCCCGTTGATGGCGGTTACTGCGCCGGGCTCGACGCCGGCTGGATCGACTTTTCTGCATCGCCGGTCATGCGCGCGCTGGCCGCGCGCAAAAACAAGGGCGGCTAGGGCGCGGCCTCAATCCAGGCGATCTCGATCGCCACCGGCCCCGGCTGCTTTTCCGTGCAGAGCAGCCCGATGCTGATAATCGCGCCCGGATTCAGGGGCGCGAGGTCCTGCACGCGCCCTCGGCGGCGCGGCACCATGTCTGCGTAGTCGATTCGAAGCAGTTCCCATTGTCCCGGCTGCGTGTCGAACGCGCCGTTGTAGAACACGCCCTCGCGCCACCCATCGGCCTGAACGCGGATGCTGTAGCTGCGCCCATCGCCGCGGATGGCGAAGCGCAGCGCCCGAGTTTCGCTCAGATCCCAAGCCTGTGGCGCACAGCGCATGGAAACGAATCCGCCGTTGCTGTCCAGGGAGAGCTCGCCCGTGAACCGGAGGTGGCCGTTGGCCAGGCGCGCGACGGTGCTGCTGGAGCAGCCGCCCATGACCGTATCGTTCGCGGTGCGCCAATCAAGGTCGGGGCTGACCGCGTCGAACAGCGTGATCGAGCGCGGTTCGTTCGGGAGTGCCGGAGGCTGGGTCGATGCCGATTGTGGCTTGACGTCCGCGGCCCTGGCGGGCCAGAGTACGAGCGCGATGCCCGCCAGCACGGTCAGCGCAACCGCGCTGAAGGTCGCGCTCGGTACCTCGGCCGCGAACAGCAGACCGCCCGCCGCCGCGATGACGGGCACGCTCAGCTGCACGATGCCGCCTTGAGTTGCGCTAAGCCCGCGCAAGGCGGCATACCAGATGGCATAACCAGCGCCGGAGGTAATCGCGCCGGAAACCACGGCCAGCGCCAGACCTTCGCTCGACCCGTGCAGCGCGCCGCCGGCGACGCTGACGCCGCCAACAGCGAGCAGCACAAGCGGTAGGGTGCCGGTGAAGTTCGTCATGGTGCGTTCGAGCGACGTCTGCGAGCTGTGGCGGCCGCGCAGCGAGTACACCCCCCAGCAGATGCCCGACGCGGCCATGAGCATCGCGGCCGCCCAGGGGGGTGACTGCAGGCCGGGCGCCAGCAACGCGCCGAAGCCGGCGAGAGCCAGCAGGATGCCGAGCCACGCTCTGCCGCGCGGGCGCTCGCCACCCAGCAGGCCGGCGCCAATCATGGTGAACTGCACGGCGCCGAACAGCAGCAGCGCGCCCATGGCGGTTGGCAGCGAGCGGTAGGCGAGGGAAAAGGTCAGCGCGTACCCGAACAGCGACAGCACCGACAGCAGATCCCAGTGCTGTCGCTGAAGGCGCGGCAGGGACCGTGCACACAGCACCAGCAGGAACGCAGCCGCAGCGAGCAGTCGAACCGCAGTAAAACTCAGCGCATCGATGCTGTCATCGAGCAGCGCCAGCCGTGCCAGCACTGAATTGGCGGCGAAGGCGATCATCGCCAGCGTCGTCAGCAGGATCGTCTTCAGCGCCAAGCGTTGCTATCCCTAAGGGCGCGGCTTGCGGTTCATGAGGTACAGGCCGCCGGCCACCAGTGCGAGGGCGGTGAGGAAGATCGGCGTGAGCGCATCGCCAAACATCAGTGCGCCGGCGGCCACGCCGAAGATCGGGGTGAGCAGGCTGAAGGCGGCCATGTCGGAGACCGGGTAATGGTGCAGCACCCAGATCCAGGTCAGATAGCCGATGCTCACGACGAAAACGGCCTGGAACGTCAGGATGCCGATCACTGTCGCGCTCAGATCCCGCACCAGATCGCCGAACAGCGGGGCGATGACGATTAGCACGATCGCCGAGACGAACAGCTGATACAGAAGATTCTGCTCGTTGGAGACCTGCGCCAGCCGGGTGCCGCGCAGCAGCAGGGTCAGCGCCGCCCAGAACAGCGCGGCGCCGAGCGCCATGAGATCGCCGATCCAGGCCTGCGCGCCCGCCTGCCCGTCGCTGTTTTCGAACAGCGCAAGGGCAACGCCCGCGGTGGCCAGCGCGAGGCCTAAGCTGCGAACGGGTGTGAGCCGTTCCCCCGGAAACATGAAGTGCGCCGCGATCGCCACGAAGAACGGCATGGTGTACACGAACAGCGACAGGCGCGCGACGGTGGTGTAGTCGAGGGCCAGGAACATCAGCGCGAACTCGCCGGCAAAGAAGCACCCGCACAGCACGCCGAGGGGTGCGCTACCGTCGCGCAGTGACAGGGGAATGCGCCGGTAGCGCGCCCAGGCGTAGACGAGTACAAAGGCGAGCACGCTGCGCAGCCCCGCCTGGAAGACCGGATGCAGGCCCTCATTGACGAGCTTGACCAATGCCTGGTTGAGGCCGAGCAGGGCGCTGAAACTAATCAGGAGCGTCGCGCCGAAGGCGTCGATGCGATCGCGCACCTCGGTGGTGCTCAGGTTCACGGCTGGGCGTAGCTCTGCATGAGTGCCCAGAGTGCTTCGAGGTGACTGCGGTCCGCACTCTCGACGCCCACAGAGACACGCACAATCACCCGCTCATCGAGCTCTGCCGTGCTCAGGAACGCCTGGCCTGACCGGTTGAGCCGGTCCACCCAGTCAAGGTTATGGCGATCGATGGCGTCATCGTCCCCGTGCAGGGACGCCGGCTCGTGGCGCAGACAGACCGTTTGCAGCGGGACTGGCGCGACCACCTGCCAGTCTGGCGTTCGACCGATTTCTTCGGCCAGCCACTGCGTATCCTCAAGGTCGGCCCGAAGCCGCTCGCGGATGGCCCCTGGCCCGTCGATCCGCAGGTGAAACCACAGCTTGAGCGCACGGAAGCGTCGCCCCAGGGGAATGCCCCAGTCGCGGTACTGGACGACCTGATCGTCCTCTGCGGCGCGGAGATAGGCGGGACTGGTGGCGAACACCTCCGTCAGGGCCCGCGGGTCACGCACGTAAAGCAGCGAGCAGTCGAGGATCGTGCCCATCCACTTGTGCGGGTTCAGCGACACCGAGTCGGTGTTCTCCACACCGGTCCACATCCAACGGCACTCGCGCAGCAACATGGCGCTGCCGGCCATGGCCGCATCCACGTGCACCCAGCAATCGAACTCGCGCGCAATGTGCGCGATACCGCTGACCGGGTCGAGGGCGGTCACGCCGGTGCTGCCCACGGTGGCGATGATGGCCGCCGGTTTGCTGCCGGCATCGAGATCCTGCTGCAGGGCCTTGCGCAGCAGGTCTGGACGCATGGCATGACTTAAGCTGTCGGTTCCGACCATGCGCACATTGTCCGCGCCGAAGCCTGCGAGCAATGCGGCCTTGAGGACTGACGAGTGCGCCTGCGCCGTGGTGTAGACGGTCAGCGGCTGGGCATGACCTTGAAGACCGTCGCGGTCTTTGCTGAAGCCGCTGGCGCGCTCTCGGGCCGCGATCAGCGCGACCAGCGTGGCGGACGAGGCTGTATCGATGATGGTGCCGTGCCATCCCTCGCTGAGGCCCAGCAGTTGCCGCATCCAGTCGCAGACCACCTGCTCGACTTCCGTGAGCGCCGGTGCTGACTCCCAGCTGATGCCGAGGCTCCCGAGCCCACCGCTGGCCAGGTCGCCCAGCACGGAAGAGAGCGTGGCGTTGGAGGGGAACCAGCCAAAGTGCATCGGGTGCTGCACCTGGGTGAGCCCCGGAGCGATGATCTCTGACAGGTCTCTGAGCAGAGATTCCACCGAGTCGCCGCCCTCCGGCGGATCGCTGGGCAGAGCGCGACGAACCGCTCCAGGCTCCACCTGGGCGCGTACCGGGCGCTCCGGAAGGCTTGAACGGTAGTCGGCAATCCAGTCCACCAGCGCGTGGCCAGCGGTGCGAAATTCTTCTGGGGTCATGGGCGCAGCTTAGCGTAAGGAGAAGGCCGGGGCGCGCATTCCGGGACTGCTTCTGCCGGTCAGCGGTCAGAGCGCTTCGTACAGCGATCCAAAGTCGTGGCGCGCTCGATGTGCGCCCGGTGCGGGCGACTACATGCGCTTGAACAGGTGCCCGAAGGCGGCGCTGCTGCGGATCGTTTCCCGGCGTCGCCTGAGCTTGAGCGTGTAGCGCCCGCGCAGATCGCGCTCTGCCGACACGATTTCGCTGACGTTCACAATAAGGCCCCGGTGAATCTGCCAGAACGCATCCGGATCGAGCTGCTCAACCAGTTCCTTAAGGGACAGCCGCAGTACGTATTCGCGCTCCGCTGTGAAGGCGGAGGTGTATTTGCGATCAGACCGGAAGTACACCACGTCGCTGACCTGGACCAGCTCGGTGGTATCGCCCTGGCCGACGGTGAGCCAGGTCAGGAACTTGGTCTGCTCGGTTGGAAATCGATCCAGTAGCGCGCTGAGCATGCTCGGTAGTACGTGCGCTGCGGGGTCAGCGTCTGCGGCTCCGGCACCTTGTGCTCGCTCAGCCAGCCGGCTCTGAATACGTGTCAGTGCGATGCTCAGGCGATCTTCGGCAATGGGTTTAAGCAGGTAGTCCGTGGCTTCCGCTTCAAAGGCCTTGACCGCGTACTCGTCATACGCCGTCACGAACGCGATGAGCGGCACCGGCTGGTTTCGCTCAGGGTCCGCCAGCGCACGTGCCACGCCCAAGCCATCGAGCACCGGCATGCGGATATCAAGGAAGACAAGGTCCGGAGCATGTGTCGCGATGGTGGCCAGTGCCTCAACGCCGTTGCTCGCTTCGGCACAGATCTCAAGCTCAGGCCACAGACGCTGCAACAATCGGATCAGATGACGACGCAGATGCGGCTCGTCGTCGGCAATGATGGCTCTTGGTGCGGTGTTCACTCGCCTTTGTCTTGTGGCAATGGCAGGGTGATCAGCGCTTCCGTGCCGCCGCCGCTGGCAGCTTTCAGCTGGAGGGCGCCCTCTTGGCCGTAGTGAGCAGCGAGGCGTTCGCGGATGTTTCTCAGCCCTGTGCCGCGCTGGCTGCCTCTCGCTGTTGCCGGTGCGACGGCCGCTTCCAGACCGAGGCCGTTATCCATGACAGTCAGGTGTAGCTTGTCGGTCGTTGCCCTGGCACGGATGGTCACAGTGCCCCCGTCGACCTTCGGCTCCAGGCCATGCTCGATGGCGTTTTCGACCAGCGGCTGCAGCAGCAGCGGCGGGAGCGGCACTGACGCGAGCACCGCTGGCACGTCGATCTCGTAACGCAGCCGCTCGCCCATGCGGATGCCGGCAATGCCGAGATAGGCCTCGAGCACTTCCCGTTCCTCGGCCAGCGTTGTCTCTTCCGCTCGCGTCCGTTGCAGGCTGCGGCGCAGCAGTCGCGTCAGGTGCACGAGCATGGTCTCCGCGGCGTCGGGATCGCTGTGCACGAGGCTTGTCGCGTTGCTTAAGGTATTGAAGAGAAAGTGGGGCTCGATCTGTGCCTGCAGCAGCTTCAACTCCGTATTTGCAAGCGCCTGGGCCTGCTCCGCTTCCAGTTGCCGTGCCTGCGCCAGCGCCGCCCGGTAGTCCGCGAGCCGTGCCCGGCTGCTGGAGAACGCGTAGACCACCACGCCGAAGAAGATTCCGAGCACGAGCACGCTGAAATTGCCGACGATGAAATGGGCCGGGTCGCCCGTCAGGATCTGCCCGGCGAGGAGCAGCCCCAGCGCGAGACCCCCGATCTGCAGCGGGATTGGCGTGAGATAGGGCGAGACGAAGCGGTTCAGGTAGCCGTGGCCAAAGGCGAAGGCTGTGCAGATCGAGTATCCGATGCAGAAGGAGATGACCATGCCCCAGTACAGATCGGAACTGCCCAGCACCCACAGCAGCAGCGCGATGCTGATGCAGAATACGGTGGTGATGCCGTAGCTCTTGGCCATCCGCGGCAGCGGGTAGATCCCGCTCGGCGGTGTCTCCGGGGAGACCATGGGCCCCGCTTGGCTCATGCGGGCACGAAAGTGCCGTGCAGGCCGAGCGGTGTCGCGTAGGGCAGGGTAGCGCTGGCAATCGGTCCATCGCTCAGTTGCTCCGCGGCGAACAGGTTCAGCACCGTGCGGTCCGCTGTGAAGTCATAGGCCGTGCCGATGATCCAGCCGCCCTGTTCCGCTCGCCGAGCAGGGTCCGGCACGTACAGGTGTTCCTCGGGGATTTGGCTGATCGGGTAGTTGAACACGTCCTGAGCACCGGTACCCAGATGGCTGCGCCGCACCTGACTGAACTGGCCGTGGGGCGTAGGGTGACGAGGGTCTGCGCTCAGCATCACGAGCTGCTCGTAGCGCAGGCTGCGTTGCCGGGGATCAAAGCTGGGAAACTCGGCGCTCACGGCACCGTTTGCGAATAGCGGTGATTCACTGCCGATGCCGCGCTTCAGATCCAGCGTGTACTCGTACAGGGTGGCGGGCGCGCTCGCACCATGATCACCGCGCATGACCGCTCGGAACTCGCCGGTCAGGATGCTCGGCTCCGGCGCCCGCATACCGTGAAAGCGCAGTCGATCCTTGCCGTCGTCGTAGCCGTTGCCGAAGTGGAACACCCACTGGGCGGGCAGCTCGATGGTCTGGAAATTCGACAGATCGTTCTTGTCTATCACCAGCGCGCGGGTGGCTTCCTCGGGCTGCCAGCGGTGCATTTCCAGGAACGTCTGCGCGCCCTGATCCGCCAGCGCCGTGTCGTACAGGTACGGGGGAATCAGCAGCACCAGGTAGCGCTCGGTCAGCACCATGTCGTGCGGCATGCTCATGGCGCCCAGTCGCAGCACACTCGTATCCGCCACCTTGCCCGCGCGGTCGAGGTGCCACAGCACCAGCGCGCCAGCGCTCGAAAGGTAACCGAAGTTCCATAGCGACCCGTCGCGATCGAGCCTCGGGTGGGCAGCGAAGGGCACCCCTTCCGTCGCCTCCGAGAATCGGCGCAGGCCGATGGTCGACAGGTCGTCGGGGTTCATCTCGACGGCCGAGCCTGCCTCCCACAGAGCATAGAGGCGGTCGTGATGAGCCAGCACGCTGATGTTTGCAGGGTTCATGTCGTCTGCGCCGTTCATGGGCGCACCGCCTGCGGGTGTCGTGTCGAAGGCCGGAAACAGCCGTCGCTGCGCTGCGCGTTCGGCCAGCAACTTCGGCGTCTCAATAACCCTGCCGCGATGGCGGAGCGCAGCGCCGCCGAGTGCGAAGGACTGCAGCATGCCATCGCCATCGAACCAGTGCCGATAGCGGTCCTGTTGCAGCTCGTGCAGCGCGGGCCCATTGCGGTACAGCACGCCTTGCAGCGCCTCCGGCCAGCGTCCCTGCACCGTCACCTCGCTGTCGTACCCACTCGGGGCGGCACTGCGGTAGCCGCCGAGCCAGGGTTGTTCCGCCAGCGCGTTCGCAAAGGCGCGCTGGCGCTGCGTACCGGCGGTGGTGGCCACGCTCGGCTCGCGAGCCGCGGCCGCGGCGGGCAGCAGCGACAGCGCGCTGAGCTGTTTCAATACGGTGCGGCGGCTGGTCATCGTGCCCCCTCAGCGCAGGGTGATGGTTTGCGTGGCTGAATCTTCCAGTGCAAAGCGTGCATCGTCCCATTTGGGCGGGCCGAACTTGCCCGTGGCGTCGTTTGACATGCCCCAGGGCTCCGTCGGCATGCCCAGCATGTTGGTTTTCAGCTCGCCGTTGCTGTCCTCGTCGTGCATGACGCGGACCGCATACTCACCGGCGGGCAGCGGCAGCTGCACGGTCACGGCCGGGGTCGCTGCCGGCAACAGCATGGATGCGGTGCTGCCCTCACCCTTGAACTGCGCTTCACCGCGCAGCACTTCTACAGCGATGATGCCCTCCGCGGACTCGATCCCGGTGACGGTGATGGTCAGCGTTGCCGAACTGGCGGCGGCCGGCTCAGCCTGGGCGTGGACTGCAATCGACAGCAGCCCCGCGAACAGGGCGGCGAGGGCGCAGGCAGCGGGCAGCGCATGAGGATGGGAGCGGTGCGTGGTGAGCATGGCGGGTTCCTGACCGTTGAGATGCAGGCACGGTAGCGCATCTGCCGAGCGGTGGTCTCGCCCTGGGACGAAGGTGCTTAGATCAGGATGAGACGGTGCAGGCGGGGACGAACAGGAAACTGCTCAGCGAGCCGGATTTGGCGCGAAACGCGCCACGACCACCAGGCTGCGGTGCTTTCGGCAGCGTGTACGATGACCTGGCCCCGGCGATACCGGAGCCATGCCGAAGCCTGGAAGGGACAACCGGGAGCGGTTGCCCGTTCAGCTCACCGAGCGTTTGCGCCCCGGTGCGTGCCGCTCGCCAATCACCGTGCCCCAGTCAGCACTGAGTGCCCGGCGCAGCTGGCTGACGCTGTCCCAGCCGATGCGCTGCGACAGGGTCTGCTCCGCTTCGCGCAGCGACTCCAGGGCAGCGTTGATCAGCTGCGAACCCTTCTCACTGAAGACGATCCGATTCGCCCGGCGATCGTCAGGATCCGGGATCTGGGTCACCAGCTCGTCCCGCTCCAGCTCGTTGATCTGCTGCTGGATGGCCTGTCGGCTCACCCCCAACACTCTTGCAAGCTCCGCGGCCCGGGTGATCCCGTTGGAGATATTGATCAGAATCATCGTCTGCGTCCGCGTGCGCGGGGCGTAGCCCGCCCGCTGCAGGCCGTTCTGGAGGCTTTCGTCCATCCAGTAGTAGGCTCGCAACAGCGATCGCATCAGAACTTCGTTGGCTTGTTGGTCCATATACCAGCCTCATCAATCTGGTGTCAGCGGGACAGTACACCTGAAGCATCCTGTCGGATCACTTCAGGCCATCTTCTCTGCTGAACCCAGGTGCCTGTCGGCAAATTTCAGGTTCGATGATTGTTTCTTAATGCGAGCCGGCAGGCAACCTGCGAAATTTGCCAATCTCGAGGCGCTTTGGCCACATAAGATCACAATCACCCGACACCCCCTCGCGTGTCGGTAAAAGCATAATAGTTGATAGTCAGGTGCACAGCACGTGCGGAAAGGGAAAATAGACAGATAATGCTGAACGAAAGCAGAACGAGCCCCGAGATCGGCGGCCGCTATGCCCGATATGTGCTCGGCGTCCTCATCGTCGTCTATGTGTTCAACTTTATTGACCGCCAGATCCTTTCGATTCTGGCCGAGGAGATCAAGGCAGACCTCGGGATCGGCGATGCGGACATCGGGTTCCTCTATGGCACGGCCTTCGCAGTCTTCTATGCCATCTTCGGGATTCCCCTCGGTCGTTTGGCGGACGTCTGGGTTCGCAAGAGTCTGATCGCGGCCGGACTCGCATTCTGGAGTGCCATGACCGCACTGTCGGGGACGGCCCGTAGCTTTACGAGCCTGGCGGTGTATCGCTTCGGCGTGGGCATCGGCGAAGCCTCCGCATCACCGGCGGCCTTCTCGATGTTGTCCGACTATTTTTCGCCGGCGCAGCGCGCGACCGTGCTGTCCATCTACTCCTCGGGCATCTACATCGGCGCGGGAATCGGTCTCTTCCTTGGCGGCATCGTCGTCGATGGCTGGAATGGGGCCTTTCCCGATACCACGCAGGCCCCTGCGGGCCTGAAGGCCTGGCAGGTCGCGTTCTTCGTCGTGGGTCTCCCCGGAATTCTCATGGCCCTGTGGGTCGCGACCCTGCGCGAACCGCTGCGCGGTATCAGCGAAGGCCTGGCCACAGCGGACCATCCCGCACCGTTCCGGGAAGCCGGCAAGTCTCTCATGTCCGTCTTGCCGCCACTGACTCTGCTGGCGCAGTGGCAAGCGGGGGGCGCGCGGGCGCTGGGCTGGAACCTCTTTGGTGCTGCACTCATCGCGGCGTAGGCGCCGATGCCGAGCGCCAGCCACTGAATGTCCGAGGGCATGAGCCGGTGCAGGCCCGCCGCCGCCGCCGCGATGAGTGCAGCACCAAAGAGGTTCCAGCCCAGCGCCCGCGCGCCCCCCGC
>JBCDIK010000074.1:0-15307 GCA_038749065.1 Pseudomonadota bacterium
GACCGCGACCAGCGTGTAGACGAAAACGACGAGGCCCATGATGGCCAAGAGCAGGCGTAGTGCGGTCATGATTGTGCTCCGGAATTTTTATGTAGCGTACGCTACATTTTCAAGCGCTTCAACCTTTATGTAGCACTTTCTACGTTTTTGGAATTGCCTGATACTGGCGCTTTCGGACCCGAAGGAGCGGCATGACGCCCCTTGAGAAAACCCAGAAAAAGCGCCAGGAGATCATCGAGGCGGCCGCCGCCCATCTGATCGACCACGGGCTACACACCAGCGGCCTGCGCGCCATGGGCGCGAGCATCGGTATGAGCGACCGCATGCTCATGTACTACTTCGAGACCAAGGAAGCGCTGGTTTCGGAGGCGCTGCTGCTCATCGCCGACGGGCTCGCCGCCAGCGCCGAAGCGTCGTTGCCCAAGGGCAATGCCAGCACGCGGCAGGTGCTCGAAGCGCTCACGGCAAACCTCAACGTGCCGCAGGTGCAGGCGGTGATGCGCCTGTGGTTCGAGATCATTGGGCTGGCCATGCGCGGTCAGGAGCCCTACCGCAGCACCGCGGAAACGATTCTGCGCCAGTCAGAGGATCAGATTCGCGCGCGGCTGCGCACCGATCAGAAACATCGCGCACGCGAGGTTCTGAGTACCCTCGAAGGCACGCTGATGGTCAGGCTGCTGCAGAGTACAGACTAGCGTCAGGGTGCCGGCCGCTGCTGCTCGAGGTACTTCGACGGTGTCATGCCATACAGCCGCTTGAACGTGCGGCGGAAGCTTGCCGCATCAGCGAATCCCAGCGACAGCGCTGCAGCTTCGACCCCCATGGATGACAACATGCGCGTTGCCTGCTGTTTCAGCACCGCATCACGCAGCGTCTGAAAGCTCGTACCACGGGCCTTAAGCCTCCGGATCAGGGTGCGGGGACTGATGGCGAAGGTGGGCGCCACCTCCCGCACGGTCCAGATCTTGCCAGGGTTCTCCAGTAGAAACGTCGTCAGCGCCGCGACCAGGTCGGGCGCACCGGTACCCTGGTGTCGCTGCAGGAGCTGCAGACAACGGCGGGTGCTGTCGTCGAACAGCTCGCGATCCGCTTCCGGGGATGGCAACGCAAGGAGCGCCCGATCAAATTCGAGACGGGTGCAGGCGCCCCCAAAGCGCGTTGGCGCGCAGAACAGCGGCGCATAGCCGGCGGCGTAGCGCGGCTCAGGGTAGGCCAGCGTGAGCTGGCGGATGCATTCTGTGCGCCCGCTGAAGAAGGACAGCCCATGCTTCAGGGAACAGAGGATGGCCTCGTGAAAAAACGGGACCAGTTCCGTGGGCAGGTGGTGCGTCGCGATCTCGATGCGCGCCACCGGGCCCCGATGCGTTCTGGCGAGCGCGTAGAAGCTTGCCCGCACGGGCAGAAACCGGGCGAAGGTGGACAGCGCCTGCTCCAGATCCGGCGCCGCCTGCATGGCGGTCCCCAACGCCCCATGGGCGGCGAGTTGCAGCTGCGGCCCAACGCGTAGCCCCAGCCCCGGCGCGGCCGCGGACAGGGCATTACCAACGAGCCGCATCTGCGCGGCAAAGGGCATCTCGAAGTCGGCCCGCATGAGATCGGACTCTGCACACCCGGTCCCGGCAAAGAGCGCCGCCCGCGCCGCTTCGGCGCGGGCAAAGCGATACAGGAGTCGAACATAGCCGGTGGCGAAGTAAGGTCCGCGCATCGCCGGATTCTAGGCAACGGCGTCGGCTTCTGTCACCAAATGTCCCCCTCGCGACGCTGGATGCCCTGATGTCGACGGCTGCGGTCCGGACAATGGCCCCATCGCACCACCGGGCGCCGCCAGTGACGGACCGACATCGAAGCCTGCTCATCCTGAACGGCATTCTCCTGCTGGTGACCGCACTGGTCTCCGGCTGGCTGCACTTCTTCCAGCTGCTCGGCGAGATCGACCTGTGGCCCATTATCAACCACGTCGAGGGCCACGTGCCCGGCGAGCCGCGCGCCTGGATCATGGCGCACCTCGAAGGGATCACCAACGGACTGC
Source organism: Pseudomonadota bacterium (assembly GCA_038749065.1). Taxonomy (GTDB): domain Bacteria; phylum Pseudomonadota; class Gammaproteobacteria; order Pseudomonadales; family Azotimanducaceae; genus CALHVX01. The sequence continues at coordinate 2,030 of JBCDIK010000074.1, forward strand.
TGCTCGTGGCACTGGCGCTGATCGCCCCCTGGCTGAATCTCAGCGCCCGCGCATTCCGAGTCCTGGTCTCCGCCGCCCTGACCTTCGGCTGGCTGTTCACGCTGCCGGCCATCGCCAACGCCTGGTTCGGCACCCGCGGCCTCGCCTTCGGCGGCGGGCCATTCGGCGACAGCCTCGCCAACAACCTCATCTACCTGGCCGGCTGGCCGGCCATGATCGGCGTCCACATCGCCTTCGCGCTGTTGACCCTGGGCGCCTGGCGCCACTACCGGCAATACGCCAGCGCCGCGGCCCCGACCGCCGCCAATCACGCACCCTCCCCGGAGAGCCTGTCGCCATGATCGAACCGCTCAGAGTCCGCAGCATCCCCTTCGATTTCGGCTCGGCCAATGCGCACTGGCATCCGACCCAGCCGGAGTGGGGCCATATGGTGAACGGCGGCTCGTTGACCATGCCTTACCTCGAGCCGTTCCTGAATCGAACGATGCGAGCTGCGCGCGAGCACATCGAGGATCCGCAACTGCGGCAGGATGTCGATGGCTTCGTGCGCCAGGAGGCCCAACACTATCGGAACCATCGGCGCTACAACGAGATGCTGAAGGCCGCCGGATACGCGGAGCTCGACGCCGTCGAAGCGACCTTCGAGGCAGACTACGAGGCCCTTGAGCAGCGATCGCTGAGCTGGCGGCTCGCCTACGCGGCCGGCTTTGAAACCATGACGATCGGAATCACCGAATGGCTGATCGACGACCGTGACGCGCTGTTTCAGGGCGCGGACCCAACGGTCACGTCGCTGGTGCTGTGGCACATGGTCGAAGAAACAGAGCACAAGTCCGTCGCATTCGACGTGTATCAGGCGCTGGTCGGCCGCTACTGGCTGCGGCTGGCGGGACTGTTCTGGGGATCACTGCACATGGGGCTCATGTCTCGACGCGCGTACCGCGCCATGCTGAAGCGCGATGGCCGCTGGTCCAACCTGCGCAGCCGGCTGCGTCTGTGGCGGCAGGTCGGGCGCTTTCTGAGCAAGGCCGGCGCCGCCATGGTGCATGCCATGAGACCGGGCTATCACCCGGAGCAGCGGCGCGACCCGACCTGGGTGAGCGCCTGGCAGGCGGCCTACGAGGCCCTGCCGGAGGGAGAACTGCCCTTGCTGGAGACACACCAGGGCGGGATCGCGCCAGCGTTCGCGCCTCCGCAGCCGAGCTAGGCCTGCGGCCGCCTACAGCGCGTACAGGTTCGCGACGTTGGTGCGAGTGATCTTGTCGCGGCTCTCCGGCGTGTAGCTTTCGAACATCTCATCCAGCACCTGCGCGGAGCACGGCCAGGTCGAGTCCGTGTGCGGATAGTCGGAGCCCCACAGCAGCGTCTCCTCACCGATCAGGTCGCGGGTACCGAGCGCGGCCGTGTCGTCCTCGATGGTCGCGAAGAACTGCCGCTTCCAGATGTCGAGCACGTCCACGGGGGTCGAGTGCTTGGGATCCTTCGCATGCTCCCGGGCCCAGCCCTGGTGCACTTTGTCGAGCCAGTGGGCGACCCAGCCGGCATTGAACTCTGCCAGTACGAACTTGAGGTTCGGGTGGCGGGAACAGACACCGCGCACCATCAGCTCGACCAGCGTGTCGTGAATCAGCGTCGGCGATCCTGCGTACTGCACGATCGGATCGCGCGCCGCCATGGCCTTCTGCCAGTCCGGCACGTGCGACCAGCAGGCCACGTGGAAGGCAACCGGCAGGCGCGCTTCCTCCAGCTTGGCCCACATGGGCTCGTAGTCCTCATCGCAATAGCGGCGCCCTTTCGGCGCGTTGGACGGGATCACCACGCCCTTGAAACCGAGCTTGATCACCCGCTCGAGCTCGGCGACCGCCAGCTCCGGGACCTGCACCGGCAGGGCCGCGAGACCCACGAGGCGGCCACCGGATGCCACCTGCTGGCCGTGCATCCAGTCGTTGTAGTTCTTCTGCAGCGCAACCATCAGCTCGATGTTGGGCAGGTTGAACATCGGGAACCAGCCCGGGTAGAGAATTTCCGCGGAAATTCCGTCGATGTCCTGATCGTCCGGTCTTCGCGCGCCATCGGTCAGCCCCGGGCGCATGGCGGCAAAGCCGCCGGTGAAATAGGCCTGGATTTCCGGATCGGTAATGGACCCGGCGCTGGGCTTGGAAGCGTGCGCCCGCGGCAGCGGTGTTTCGTAGTCGAGGCGCGTGCCGGCCAAAGCCATGACGGCAACATTGCGCGTGCGTTTCGGATTGCTCGGCACCACGATGGCATCGCCCTGCCCCTCGGTGCTGACAATCCGGGGCGCATCATCCCCAAAGCGCTCGGCCAGACCGTCGAAGACCGCAGGGCCTTCCAGCGCATGAGAATCAGCAGAAATCGGGCGGGGGTCGTTCAGCAGGGTCATGGCGGTGTCCTTCAGGGTGCGCGCCTGGCAGGGCGCGACGGCTTGCGTCGATGAGCCAGTATTATGAACACGTTCATTTAACAGTCAAGCCAGCGCTCGGACGAGGCGCCTAGGCGGCGAAGCCAAGCTCCGCAAAGTGCGCCGCGAGCTTGCGCCGGAGCGCCTCGTGCGCAGGGATCGAGTGGAAGAACTTCTCGACCCGGAAGTTCCGATCGCGCTCGATCACCTTCTGTGCCCGGCGCGCAGCTTTCTCGTGATCTCCAGCGGCGGCAAATCCAGCCGCGGCGATGGCATCGATCAGGTGATGGGCGCGCGGCGCATTGGCCGCGCGCTCGCCCCAGTAGGCGGCCGCCTCCACCTCGTCATTGGCGAGATGCCCCATGGCACGGACCGCATGAAAGGCATAGAGCAGCGGGTCGATGGGGCTCAAGGTCAGCGCCCGGTCGGACAGCGTCTGGGTCTGCGTGGTTTCGCCGGAGCTGACGCCCACCAGGGCCTGGTTGTAGTACGCGAGCGCGTTGTTCGGGCTTAGGTTGGCGCAGCGCTCAAACCAGGGATTCGACTGTTCCCAGTCGCCACTTAAGTATTTCGCGCGCCCCACCATCAGATTCACGACCGGATCGAGCGGGTCCAGCTCGAAAGCCTGATCGGCGCTGCGCAGGGCGAGCTGCTCGTAGCGCTTGAGATCCTCGTTATAGCCGACGAAGGCGGTCTGGAAGTGCGCGAAGGACAACCCCGCATGTGCCAGCGCGAAGCCTGGATCCGCCCCGATCGCCTGCTCGAACAGGTGCGCCCCGATCGCGTTGTCGTGCTTGTTGAAACGATTGACGTGCCGAAGCCCGCGGAAATAGAGGGTCCAGGCGTTCAGGTCTTCCGTGGCGATGGTGTCGGCAATGCTCGCTTCTTCGGCCTGGATGCGCTGCTCGATGGCGTTGGCGATGCGCGTCGCCAGCTGTGAGCGCAGCTCTACCAGCTCCTCGACGGGCGTCTCGATATTGTCGGCCCAGACCACCGTACCGGTCTCGGCCCGGGTCAGTTCAACAATGACGTTGGCGCGCTTGCCGAACAGCGACAGGGTGCCGCAGAGCACGTAGTCAGCACCGAGCAGGTGGGCGATCTGTGCCACATTCTGGCTATCGCTGCGAAGCTGGAAGGTCGAAGCGCCGGAAATCACCCGCAACCAGTGCAGGCGCGACAGGTCGGCGATGACCTCGTGCGCAATGGAGTCGGCCAGGGGCTCGTAGCGGGTGTCGAGGCTGACCAGCCGCAGCGGCACGACCGCGATCGCAGGCTGCTGCTGCCGGCCAACCGGCGCTGCCGTCAGCTCAGCAGGCGCCGGCTCGGGCACCGCTGCCAGGAACTGCTCCACGGCGGCGGTCTGCGCCACGGTACCCACGAAGCGGAAGCCACGGCCGCGCACGGTCTTGATCAATCGCTGCTCGGCGCCGCTGTCGCCAATGGCCTGGCGCGCCGAGCGAATGCGGCTGTTAACCGCGGCCTCAGACACCACGCGGCCACCCCAGATGCGCTCGTTCAGCTCGTCCTTAGTGACCACCCGATCCGCATTGGCGAGCAGAACCTCGAGCAGCGCAAACACCTGCGGCTCCAGCGCCACGCTGGCATCCGCCTGCCGCAGTTCCTGCGTAACCGTATCGAGCTCATAGGTTTCAAAGCGGTACCGCATCGGCGCGCTCCTCCGATCTGCAGGAATTATGCAGCAAATCTCCAGGAAATCATGATCGGCCCTGCAAGCGGCCCCGCCGGCGGCGCCCCAGACTGCCCCCATCGCAGCAGGCCCCAGGGGGCGCTTGATCATGATGTTCTTCCGCTTATCCCGCACCGACTCCATCGAGCTCCTCGCCCTGTGCTTTCTGGCCATCGGCGTGACGCTCTACAGCCTGGGGCTCCTCATCGATCTGCGCAGTGCCGGAGAAGTGCTGCGCGTATTCATCGACGAGTGGTCTTCCGGATTCGTGGTCGACGGCACGCTGCTGCTGGTCATGAACCGGCTGATCAAGAACAACGAGCGCAACAACGTGCTCGCTCAGCTCGGCAGCTACAGCAACGACTTTGCCCTCGATGCGCTGCGCCGCGCCCGGCAGGAAGGCTGGCTCAGCGACGGCACGCTGCGCGGCCGCAGCTTCTCCAAAGCACGACTGCACGGGGCGGACTTCAGTGGCGCGACCCTGGCCGGGACGGACCTGCGCTATGCCGACCTCTCCCGCGCCAGCCTCACGCACAGCGATCTGCAGGGCGCGGACCTGACCGGTGCCAACCTCACCGACGCGGATCTGCGCTGGGCGAACCTCAGCAATGCGACCCTCGACTGGGTCCTCCTGACCGGCGCGCAGCTCGAGGGCGCCAACCTCAAAGGCATGAGCATCGCGCATGCAACCTTCGACGCGGACTGCCCGGAGTTAGCCGGTGTCCACACGCCGGGAACCTGCGAGCCCTTAAGCGAGGAGCAGATCGGCATCCTGCGCAGCACCCTCGGGCAGATCGAGGCCGCGCAGTCGAACGTCATCGATCAGTTCTACGAGCACCTGTTCGAGGAGCGCCCGGAGCTGCGCACGATGTTCTCGAGCTCGCAGTCCCGGCAGAGCCGCAAGCTGCTGCAGAGCCTGAAGATCATCATCGACAGCATGAGTAAGCCCGACCGCAGCATCGAGCTGCTCGAGCAGCTCGGCATCCGCCACGCAGGCTACGGCGTCAAGGCGCAGCACTACGAGCTGGCGGGACGCGTACTGCTGCGCACGCTCGCAAGCTATTTCGGCGATCAGTTTACGCCGAAGGTCGCCGAATCCTGGCGCGCAGCCTTTGCGCTGATCGCCACGGTCATGGTCCACGCATCTGCCGATGCGCAGGCCACCTAGAAAGCGGCTACGCCGCTCACAACCGGGGCCGCTGCCCCACCACGACAGAGGAACGTCACCATGAAAGCCAACGCTGTACTCCTGATCACCACCGCGCTGCTGAGCCCGTTGACCTGGGCTGACAGCTACTGGAACGCTGAGAAGCCCGTGCGGGAATCCGTGGAAGTCGCCCAGCACTACCAGTTCGCCAGCGACGTCGCCGTCGACGGCGCAACCATCCTGGTGCGCGACTACCGCAACCGGGTCATCGACGTGACCGTCACCACCAAAGCGCTCGTGCCGGACACGGCCTACTCGATCTGGATCGCCGCCTTCAATCGCCCCTGGGCCTGCGCAACGCCCTACGCCTGCGGCCTGGGAGATCTCGGCAACGAGCGCGTCAAGGCGTCGGTCTTCTGGGGCGGTGGCCTGATCTCCGACGCCTTCGGCTACGGCGGCACGCAGCTGAAGCTGGCGCCCGGGCAGACCGAGCGGGAGCTGTTCACCGGCGGTGACTACGGGCTCGCGAACATGCGCGCCGAGGTGCACGTTGTGCTGCGCTCGCACGGGCCCACGGGCGTCGCGGGACCGGTGGCCGAGCAGCTCGGGACGGCGAACGCGGCGTGCCCGCCCGCAGGCTGCTCGAACGACTTCGCGTCGATTCACTCGATTCGCTGACCTACGTTCGGACCGAGGCGCCGCCGCCCCTGCTGCAGCCCTACTGCGCAGATGCGGCTGGCGCCGCTGGCGGCAGGTTGATCACCTGCGAGCGATCAAAGAAATTGAAGGGTCGCAGCACAACAGATTTCGGGTGCGACGGCAGTACAGGCCAGTCTTCCGCCGCCGTGACGTGATGAAAGCCAAGGGTGTACCACAACACCAGATCGGTGCCGTCGAGACTGCGATTGCGAGCAGTCCAGGCCGGCAACCCGTCACCCCCACGACTTTGATTCGGATACTCACCGGCTGAGAAAAGCTCATCAGGTGCGTAGGGGGTGACCCACAGGTGGTGCCGGGCAAACCCGGCGCGGCGCAGCGGATAGTCATCGTCGGTCAGCTGCGGCAAAGCATTCCCACCCACTTCCAGCGCGTAGCTCGTCGGATTCCCCATGGCATTCATGCGATCGAGGCTTTCCACGCGCCACAACTCCGGGCGCCGCAGATCGATATCCAGCTTTGCTGCCGCCTCAGTACGCACGCGTTGGGATGCCACGGTCCAAAGGCTGCGGCGCGGATGATCCTCCGGCAGCGTCTCCTGCACGAGACGATCACGCACGAATCGGTTGGCGGTGCCATCCACATCCAGATCGAAGCGCAGGCTGAAAAAATGATCATGAAAGACGCCGACGAGCCCCGGGGCGATGAGGTTGCCATAGGCCGTATCGGCAGCCGCGGTCGGGTCCGCCATGGTCCGAGCCGCAACGCCTTTGGTGATATCGATCCCGGTGGAGGCGATGCTGACTTTGATCGCGCCCGTGGGCATGAACACATAGTCCATCACATAGTCATAGTTGCCGATCGCAGCGACCATCCGGGCGACCAGCACCCGACCAGCGCGGCCATTGAAATCCTCCACACTGGACTCGTAGTGCCGCCACGCCGGCGCCAGAGTCGGCTGCTCAAAGACGCAAAGAACGGAGGGGTACGGTACCGCGCTCGCATCTTCCGTGGCGATTGCACCATCGATGAACAGCGCGTAGTCAGGGCAGTCGACGCCGGGTTTCAGCGGCGTGCCGAAGAGGCCAAAGCCGTACTCACCCGCGTCGAAGTAGTTCTTGAAAAACCAGCCGTAGGCCGGATCCATATAGGGCACCCACATCTCACTCAGGGAGGCCTGATAGAGCACCGAGCGATCATCGAAGCTGGCAAGCGAGACGATCGCGCCGCGACGCCGGTCCAACCGCAGGTGGAACCGCCAGGGGCCCCACTCCACGAAGGAACCATCCCAGCTGAAGGATGCACCCTGTGGTTGACTGACGGTGATGGGCTTCATCGCCGGCCGATAGGGCTTAAGGGATGCCTCATCATAGTTGCCGGTGGGCGACGGGACCGGCACCACACCTTCATCGACTAGCTTCAACACCTTGCCTGCCTGCAGGTCGATCACCGCGGTCAACCCCTCAATAGGCCGCTGGAAGAGGTGGTTGGTGGTGCCCTCGAGGTCCATGCACTGAACACGCATGACGCGCTTGCCCTCGAACTCGGGCTCCGCAAAGTACCCCGCTGCCAACGGCAGACAGTGAAACCGATCAGGATCAATACGACGGTAACCACGCTTGCGCATGGCGGCACGCCAGCCTTTGTCCGCCTTGACGATGGTCTGCGCAGCAATCCATTCGGAGGTGAGGATGCCCGCCTGCTGATCTTTGACCTGCTGCAAGGTTTCCACCCGTTGCGCCTTTAGGTCGACCCGGGCACGAAAGAGCTCAGCACCCCGCAGGAAAATGACAATTGCGGCACGGGGCAGTGGCTGTCCGCTCTGAAAGGACTGAACTGCGGCCTTCGCCGGCTCGTCAAGGCGGATCATCGCGAAGCGCGTCGCCTCATCGACATGGCCCGCCTCCACGAGAATGCTGCGCACGGCCTGAAACTCTTCGGGCTGCAGTGCATCCAGGGGATGCTGCGGGGCACCGTAGGCCACTGCGGCCAGCAGCCACAGAGCGCCGCACACCCACCGAGACGTTGCTGCGTGAATTCGAAAGTGCTTTGTCGTCATGAGGTTCTCCGGCTACCAGTAACGAACGGGCTTGATGCCCGCAGCGGCGAGATGCTGTGTGACCTGCTCGTGGTCATAGGTGCTCAACTCCAGCTCGTGACCCCAGGGGTCGAGGAAGCCGTAGGAGTAGCACAGGTCCAGATCGACAATGGCGCCAGCCGTGAGCGGTTTGCCGTCCTTGCCGTCGACGCGAATCGAGTCCCCGAGCGCCCTCGAGAAGGCGATGAACTCTTCCGCCGGCAGCACAAACGCCACGCCCATGCCGATGCCGTTCGTGGCGGTGTGACCCTCCCCCTCCTGAAACAGCGCCAGGCTCGTATGGCCGCCGTCGGCGCTGATGTGGACCGGACAGCCGGGCAGATCCCACCAGTGGCGGTAGGCTTCAACTCGCTCGAAACCGAGCGTCTCGGCGTACCACTGGGCCGCGCGATCCCGGTCTGGAACGACCAGGTGCATGTGGTCGAGTCGACCGAGCTTGACCGGTTGCGACATGGCTGCCCCTCCCCATCTCCACCGTTGATCGACTCGTTATACACCCGCTTGCACGGCGTTCACCACTACCAGGTCTCCCCGAAGGGGCGAATCACCGACTCGAAGGTCCAGGCACTGCGCGGCTGGTGCGCGATGCGGAAGCATTCTTCAGCGATATCCGCCGGCTGGCAGAAAAACTCATCGGGCCGATCCGCGTACGCCTGCCGCGTCCAGGGCACATCGATGACCGCATCGATGGCGACGTAAGCCGCGTGGATCCCTTTGGGCCCGGCTTCCCGGGCAATGCTCTCGAGCAGGATCCGCTGCGCCGCCTTGGTCGGCGCGAAGCCGGCAAAGCGCGGCCGCCCCCGATAGGCGGCCGTGTTGCCCGTCGCGATGATTGCGCCACCACCGGTATTGAGCATGTCCGGCGTCGCCAGCTGCGCGAGCGTCAGCAGCGCAATGGTGTTGACCTCGAAGGCCAGGCGCATACGCTTGGCAGAGACCTCCGTGTACACGCCCGGCTGCGCTGCGACCGCGTTATGAACGATGATGCCGGGCGCGCCGAGCTCGTCCTTGATCCGCGCGTAGATGGACGTCAACGCCTCGTTGTCGCTGACGTCGCAGGGATAGGCCACGGCGCCGTCGTGGCGCTGAGACAGCTGCGCCAGACGCTCCTCGTCCCGGGCCAGCATCGCAACGCGATAGCCGCCCTCAGCAAACCGCGCCACCAGCGCGGTGCCGGTGCCGGGACCGGCCCCGGTGATCAGACAGACGGGATTCATAGGCGGGACCCTGTGCCTTCGATGCCCCTAGTCTAGAGATTTGCGGCGTGCGGGTCCCGAGCCGGACGGAGAGGCGTCAGGCTTTCAGTCCGGCAGATTGGCCAGCCGACGCAGCGCATCGTGCTCGAGGAGCGTGATCTGCTGGCGGTCGTGCCGAATGATCCGATCACTGCGCAGCTGCGCCATGACCCGGGACAGGCAGGGCAGCGTCAGCCCGAGGTAGCTGGCGATGGCACCGCGGGTCATGGGAGTGGGCAGCACGCAGGGATCCCGACCGCCGGCTGCAAGCCGCTCGCTCAGATCCAGACAGAACCCCGCCACCCGGGCGACGGCGCTGTGCGCGCGCACGGTCAGCTGTGCAAAGAGGGTGCGCTCGCGTTCGCGCAGGCTGTGAGACACGACGGCGTGCCAGACCGCGTCGCCCAGCGGGGAGACCAGCGCAGATGGCGCGCTCACATCTCGCAGGCAGACAGAACTCGTCTCCAGCGCGCGAGCACTGTGGCGATGCCGGCCATCGGCGGCACAGCTCGGAATGGACTCACCGCTGAGATAAAACCCCGTGACCTGCGACTCACCGTCGACGCTCTCCAGCACTGTTTCGAAGCTGCCGGAGCGAACGTGAAACTGCCCGTGAACCCGCTCGCCGGCGCGAAACAACCACCGGCCCCGGTCACAGGTGCGGCCGAAGCGCATGATCCCGGCGAGCGCCTGCAAATCCGACTCCATCAGCGGCGCGGCCACGCAGTGGCTGCGGGTCGGGCAGGCGACACAGTGTCGCGAATCACGGGTGGTAGGCGCCGCATCCATTGCGCTCACTGTCGGTCCCCAACGCCTTTGAGCCTATAAGGGATTGCCCGTAGATCGTCGGTTTCCGAGAGGACTTTGCTCTCGATCAAAAACCGCGCTCGCCGCTCACGCACCATGCCCGCGTTCCATTCAACAACCTGGAGAGAAACGCGATGAAAGGCACCTTTGCTGGCGCTGTTGCAGGCACTTTGACGGGCGTCGTGGCGGGCCTGCTACTCAGCGGCTCGGTGTTCGCCGAACAGGGCGACTGGCTGGTGCGCGTCGGTGCTCATACCGTGACGCCGAAGTCCGATAATCACGCCGTGGTCGATGTCGACGCAGCGACCATGATGACCTTCAACGCCACCTACTTCGTGCGCGAGCGTCTGGCGGTTGAGGTGCTGGCAGCGCTGCCCTTTGAACATGACATCGATCTGGTCGGTGGTGACCAGGTGGGGCGCACCAAGCACCTACCACCCACGGTGTCCCTGCAGTATCACTTCCGTCCCGACGCGCGGTTCCGCCCTTACGTGGGCGTGGGCGTGAACGTCACGGAGTTCTTTCAGGAAGATACGGAAGGGGCGCTGGCCGGCGCTGATCTGGAGCTCGATCGCTCCGTGGGGTTGGCCGCCCAGGTCGGGTTCGACGTCGACATCACCAAACGCTGGTTCGCCAATCTGGACCTGCGCTATTTCGATATCGACACCGATGCGAGCCTCGACGGTGCTGATCTGGGCACCGTCGAGATCGATCCCTGGGCCGTCGGGCTGAGCCTGGGCGTGCGCCTCTAGCGTTCGCCGCCCGCTGGCAAGACCGGCTTAAACCCGCTCGATGATGATCGCCGGTGCCATACCGCCACCGGCGCACATGGTGATCAGAGCAAACTGGCCATCGCTACGCTCAAGCTCATCGAGCGCGGTGCCGATGATGATCGCCCCAGTCGCACCGATCGGGTGCCCAAGCGCCATGGCGGCGCCATTGATGTTGACCTTCTCGCGATCGAGGTCGAGATCGCGCTGAAACTTCTCGGAGACCACGGCGAACGCCTCGTTGATCTCCCAGACATCGATGTCGTTGATCGTCAGGCCCGCTTTTTTCAGCACCTTCTGAGCCGCCGGTACCGGCGCATTCAACATCAGCGTCGGGCAATCGCCCATGTTCGCGCAGGCGACGACGCGGGCCCGGGGCTTTAAGCCATGGGACTTGGCGTAGTCCGCGCTGGCCCAGAGAATCGCCGCAGAGCCGTCCACCACGCCCGAGGAGTTGCCCGCGTGATGCACGTGCTCGATCTCAAGGGCGGTGTACTTCTGGTTGATCAGCTCACGGAAGGTTTTGGAACCTTCCGTATGCCGATAGTCGGCAATCTTAGGGAAGCTGGGGGCCAGCGTCGCCAGCGTTTCGATCGTGGTGCCCGGGCGCGGGAATTCCTCGCGATCGAGCGCAACGGTCCCATCAAGGTTGTGCACGGGCACCAGAGACCGATCAAAACGACCTTCTTCGATCGCGCGCTGAGCCCGGCTTTGCGACAGCGCCGCCAGCTCATCGAGGGTCTCGCGCGGGATGCCTTCCAGGGTCGCGATCGCGTCAGCGCAGACACCCTGGTGCGACTGGGGATGCAGCTCCTGCAGGTGCGGGTTGTTGGCGCCCATGGGCAGGACGCCTTTCTTGGGCAGAGACATCATTTCCGTGCCGCCGGAGACGACCAGGTCTTCCATACCGGACATGACCGACGACGCCGCGATGTTGGCGCTGGTAATGCCGGAGCCGCAGAACCGGTCCAGGGTGACGCCGCTGGCACGGATGTCATAGCCCGCATCGAGCGCCGACATACGGCCCAGATCACCGCCCTGCTCGCAGACCTGCGAGCTGGTGCCCCAGACCACGTCGTCGACATCCGCGGTATCGATGCCCGTGCGCTCGGCCAGGGCGCGCAGTACGGTCGAACCGAGGTGCTGCGGATGCAGGTGCGACAGGGCCCCTTTGCCGGCCTTGCCGATGCCACGCGGAGTCCGGCAGGTATCGATGATCAGTGCTTCGCCCATGGTGCTTACTCTCTCTGGATTGGCTGAATATTCGACCGGCCATGGTAGCAGAGCCCTGGCTAGATCCCGTTAAGGGCAGCTTGTGATCGAGATGTGAGTGGCGGGATCAACGCGCCCGGCAGCGGTGATAAGCTGCAGCGTTCGGAAGTCAGCGGGCACATCGACTATGCATGATCTGATCATTCGCAACGGCACCATCATCGACGGGACCGGCAAGGCGCGATTCGTAGCCGACATCGCGGTTCAGGATGGCAAAGTCGTTGAAGTCGGCCAGGTCGCTGGGGCAGCTGCCCGAGAGATCGACGCTTCCGGCAAGCTCGTCACCCCCGGCTGGGTGGACATTCACACGCACTACGATGGCCAGGCCACCTGGGATCCCCTGCTGGCCCCCTCGAGCTGGCACGGCGTGACGACCGTGGTCATGGGTAACTGTGGCGTCGGGTTCGCCCCGGTCAAACCCGATGGCCGTGAGTTCCTGATCGAGCTGATGGAAGGCGTGGAAGACATCCCCGGGGCCGCGCTGTCCGAAGGGATCGACTGGCAGTGGGAGAGTTTCCCGGAGTACCTGGATGCACTCGAGCAGATGCCGCGGGCGATCGACGTTGCTGCGCAGGTGCCGCACGGCGCAGTGCGTGCCTACGTGATGGGTGAACGGTGCAACCAGGACTACGCGCCGACGCAGGCCGAAGTCGACGCAATGGCGGCGCTGGTCCGCGAAGGCGTGGAAGCTGGGGCGCTCGGGTTCACCAGCTCCAAAACGCTGCTGCACAAGGACGTCCACGGCGAGTACATGCCGGGCACGTTCTCCGGCAACGACGAGATGCTGGCGCTGGGCATGGGCATGAAGGGCTGCAACAACGCCGTCTTCGAGCTCGTCTCCGATCACCTGGGCGATACCGAGGAGTGGGACTGGGTCACCGCGTTCCAGAAGCAGACTGGCCTCACGATGACGCTCATCGCGACGTCGGCGCCCGCCTACGAAAACAACTACATGTACAACATCGCCGAGCAGGCTCGAAAGGAAGGGCGGGAGATTCGGCCGCAGGCAGCAGGACGCCCGACCGGCGTGCTGCACGGTCTGCAGTCCAACTTCCACGCCTTTGTCGGGCACCCGACCTGGCGCAAGGAACTGAAGGAGCTGGATCACGAAACACTGGTGGCGAGGCTGCGAGATCCCATGGTCAAGGCGACGCTGCTGTCCGAAAGCTCCGTGATTCAGGGCGGC
>JBCDIK010000075.1:0-15299 GCA_038749065.1 Pseudomonadota bacterium
CCGTCGGCGCGGCGCACGGCTACCGCGGCGATGGCTACGGCGCCCTGCACCACTGGTCGGTGGAGGCGCCCGAGCGCTTCTGGCAGGCGGTCGCTGACTACAGCGAGGTTCGATTCCACGCGCCCGCTACCGCCGTTCTAAGCAATGGCGATGCCTTTCCCGGGGCGCGCTGGTTCGAAGGCGCGACGCTCAATTACGCCGAGCACCTGCTGCGCCACCGAGGCGATGCGCCGGCCATCATCAGTACGATGGAAGATGGCGCCACCACGACGCTCACCCAGCGCGAGCTCTACCGCCGCGTGGCGCATTTCGCCGCCGCCTTGAAAGCCCAGGGCCTGACGCCCGGTGATCGCGTGGCTGGCTGGCTTCCGAACAGCGACGCGGCGGTCATCGCCATGCTGGCCACGACCGCCCTGGGCGGAGTCTGGTCCAGCTGTTCCCCTGACTTTGGCGCTCAAGGCGCGCTCGATCGCTTCGGCCAGATCGAGGCCAGCTTCCTCATCGCCTGCGACGGCTATCGCTACAGCGGCAAGACCTTCGAGATCCGTGACAAGGTCGCGTCCGTCGCGAGCGAGCTCGCCGGACTCAAGGCCCTGATCATCGTCCCGGTGCTGGCACCGGTACCCGCGGGGGAACTGGACTTCGAAGCCTTAAGCGATGCCCGCGGTACCCTGGCCGCGCCAACTCTCACCTTCGCATCGCGCCGCTTCGATGATCCGCTCTACATCATGTACTCATCGGGCACGACCGGCGTGCCCAAGTGCATCGTGCACGGCGTCGGCGGCACGCTCCTGCAGCACCAGAAAGAGCATCTGCTGCACAACGATCTGCATCGGGACGATCGGCTGTTCTTCTTCACCACCTGCGGCTGGATGATGTGGAACTGGCTGGTCTCGGCCCTGGGCTGTGGCTGCACCATCGTGCTCTACGACGGCTCGCCCTTTCATCCGGGCCCGACCCGGCTGCTAGATCTCGCACAGGCACAGGGCGTGACCCACTTCGGCGTCAGCGCCAAATACCTGTCCGCCATCGCGAGCGAAGGGCTCGAGCCGAAACACAGCCATGACTTAACGCGCGTGCGCCAGCTGCTCTCAACGGGCTCGCCGCTCACGGAAGAAGGTTTCGACTACGTCTACAGCGCATTCCCGGAAAGGGTGCAGCTCGTCTCCATGTCCGGCGGTACGGACATCCTGTCCTGCTTCGTGCTCGGGCATCCCATAGCGCCCATCTACCGCGGCGAGATCCCCGCGCCCGGGCTCGGCATGGCCGTGGAGGTCTGGGACGATGACGGCGAGCGCCTGATTGACGAGAAAGGCGAGCTGGTATGCACTGCGCCCTTTCCGTCCGCTCCTCTAGGCTTCTGGAATGACACAGACGGCGAGCGTTTTCGCAGCGCCTACTTCGACCGCTACCCCGGCGTCTGGGCTCAGGGCGATTTCGCAGCAGAAACGGCGAACGCGGGCTTTGTGATCTACGGCCGCAGCGATGCGGTGCTGAACCCCGGCGGCGTGCGCATCGGCACGGCGGAGATCTATCGGCAGGTGGAGCGTTTCGACGCGATCTTCGATGCCGTCTGCGTCGGCCAGGAGTGGCAGGACGACGTGCGGGTCGTGCTGTTCGTGGTGCTGCGCGACGGGCAAGCGCTCTCCAAAGCGCTCATTGCCGAGCTCAAGGCGCAGATTCGAACGGGCGCATCGCCAAGACATGTCCCCGCGGTGATCCACGCCGTGCCGGACATCCCCCGCACCCGCAGCGGGAAGATCGCGGAGCTCGCCGTGCGCGATGCGATTCACGGGCGCCCGGTGAAGAACACCGGTGCACTGGCGAACCCCGAGGCACTCGCCTACTTCACCGCCCCGACCTGAACGCCAGGGCCGCAGGCGCCCTGTGGGTTCGTCTGAAGTTTTCGGCAGACGGGCTGAGGCCTCCATTCGCGGTCGCCGCTCGCCCATTGCGGCGTTGCAGAACGCAGCGGCCTAGAATTCCAGCCCGCTGTGCTTACGATTCTCCTCTGTCGTCATAGGGGTCACTCGCACAGCACCGCTGGCGATCAGCAGGACCAGAATCAAGAACTCTGCAGCCACTACGATCAGGGCCCAGAACAGGCTGTCGGTGAAGGCATGCACCAACAGCCCGGACAGGGTCGCGAGCGTCGGGTAAAACACGAAGAGGACCAACCAGATGGTCGCGATGAAGCTGAGTAATTTTTTCACGAGATCATCAAAGCAGAAGGTCGCTGGGGGAAACGACGATCCGTTCTCTAATTAGAGTTGAGCGTATCGGCAGGCATCAAATCAACCGGCGTTCGTGGCTTGGCCATGCGACGACGATCCGTGAATACGCAAATGGATCATCTTCGCCACCCCAAGAAAGTCAGGAATCGACAGGATCAGCCGCTCCTTCAGGGGCAAGTCGCCCCGGATGCGCCGATGCATGGGTTCTGCGCTCACGATCTCAATGCGCTCGTCCCAGCGCTCAAGGGCCCTGGGTGACGTCACCGCCCAGCCCTCAGATCCCATAAAACTCTCCATGCCACCCTTCTTCAGCACCATCCGCTTGCCGATCTTAAGCCCAAGCGGAGACAGGGCGTCGAACACGAACTCACAAGTGCCGAAATGGTCGGCGACGGCGGAGAAGAAGGCTCGCATCTGTGTCTCACTGGAATACATGAACACGCCACCCGCCAAAAACAGCAGTCCATCAGTTGCCTGAACCTGCGAGAACCACTGCGTATCGTGCAAAGACGATGCAATACTGACGTGCCGATCAGTCTCCTCAAAAAAGTGCGCCCGCAGCGCCATAACGTCTGGAAAGTCCAGCTCGTAGAAGGTGATCTGGCCGTTGTCGATACGGCTGAAAGTCGTATCCATCCCACAGCCGAGATTGACGATGGTGGCATCGGGATGCGCTTGAATGAAACCGCGGGCAATGTGGTCCGTCACCAGGCTGCGGACCACCCAGCCGTGCTGTGCGATAGACTGCGTCCGCTCGATGGTCGAGAAGTCGTAGTCCACTCCCTCCAGAATCTCAACGGCCTTGCGGTCAATCAGCCGCGGGCTCGGCCGGCCCGTTTCAAATGCACGGCCCCACAGTGGCAGTAGCAGCGTTTCCTGCACGCTGCCTTGATTTACCGGTACCTTCACACCGGCTGCTGGTTGCGTTCCCATGATCGAAGCTCCAACGATGCGTTGTTCGATTCCCACCCGCGATCTGCAGACAGCATGCGCCCTCGCCCGCCGATGGCGCAACTGACCGCGCCCGGGCGAAAATCGTGCCCCGCAATGGCGGCTGGTGCGATGTTTGAATCCAGACCACATGCACCTTATGGTCAACTTTCATCCCGGGTGCGACCATGCTGCTTTACAGCTTCGAACTGTTGACCGTTGTTAGCGCCGGCCTGCTCGCAGGGGCTCTGCTGGCGGAAGCCGGCGTCCTCGTCCCCTACTGGCGGCGGATGCCGATCGCGGAGTTTCTGCGGCTGCACCACACCATGGCCTCAAGCCTGTTTCGCTTCTACGCGCCGCTGACCATTGCGGGAACCATGCTCCCAATTATCGCTGGCGGTCTTTCTCTGGGGCAGGCCGAGCCAGGGCTGCTGTGGCCGCTCAGCGCGTTGTGCGCCGGGGGGCTTCTCCTGTTCTACCTGCTCTTTTTCCGGCAGGCCAATGCCAGCTTCGCCACAGAGACAGACCTGGATCGCGGTCAGGCGACCCTCGCGCGCTGGGCCGCCCTGCACGCCGCTCGCACCCTGGTTGCGGTGGCTGGCTTTGTGTTCGCGGTGATTGCCTTTAGCGGCAAATAGGTCCAGTACAGGCCGCTCAGGATACGATCGACCATAGCCGAGTGTGCGGAGGAAACTAACGTCGCGTATCCAGCCGTGTCACCATCCGAGTCGTGACCGGCGATGGCGTGAACGCCGGATCGAGGGGCACCTGCACCGGAGTTTCAAGCGCCCGCGGTTCCGCGTACCGGTACAGCGCGGCGACGACCAGCGGCAGCAGCACGCGGGTGACCCCCATGCCCAGGCACAGGTGCTTACCGCCGCCAAAGGCGTTGGGCTTGATCGGCGCATCGGCGAGCCAACGCTCAGGCCGGAACTCCAGCGGCGCATCGAAGTGCTGCGGATCGAACTGCCAGAGCGTATGCAGATGCATCACCAGGGCGCCTGCATCGACCGGTTGGCCAAGCAGCTCCACATCTCGCGTTGCACGCTTGGGAATGATCGGCGCTGGTGCAAACAGGCGCTCGGTTTCCCGCTGCAGTGCTGGCAGGACGGAGAGCGACCGAAGCACCTCCGGATCGGCCAGATCCGCCGCCTCCAACTCCTCGCGCAGGCGCTGCGGCCACTGGGTGTCCTGCAGGCTGTAGACCAGCGGGCAGACCAGGTTGGCGATGTTGCCGACCCCGGCGACTGACAGCAGGTAGACCGCCTCTGCCTGCTCAGAAGGGGTCAGTGGCGGCGCGCCCGCGGGCGGCGGCCGATCCAGCAGCAGCTGCAGGGAATCCTCAGCGCGCTCCCCCTCCGCGCGCGCCGTCGCCACGGACCGGAAGTAGTCGAAGGCGTCGCGCTTGAGCGCAAGATACTCAGGTCGGGCGAACCAGCGATCCTGATCCGGCAGTGGAATCTGCTGCCCGAAGATGAAGTCTTCTTCGAACGCGCACAGGCGCTCAAGCAGCGCATCCGCAGGCGCGCTCTTGACCTGCGTCCGGGTCAACACGCGCGCGAGCAGGCGCGTCAGGAAGCCGTAAAGGTCACGCGACTGCGAGCCTTCTTCCACCGCCCGGCGCACGCCCTGATCGAGCACCGTCACGGCAGTGGCCAGATCACGCTGCATCGCGCCGATGCCGAAGGCGGGCAGGATGAGCTTGCGCAAACGCCGATGGGGCTCCCCATCGAGCGCGCTGACATGGTCCTCGCCCATCTGCCGGCAGAAGAACGTGCCGGCATCCGTATCGCGATAGGACCAGTCATCGGGGCTGCGCCACAGGGTGCGGTTCGCCTCGCTGCCGGTGACGACCACGCAGGGCTCTCCGAGCGCCGTGGTCGAGAACACCGGCCCCAGGCGCGCCTGCGCCTGCAGCCAGGACACGGCGCTATAGCCGCCGATCACCGGCGCGGTCAGTGGCGCATCAGCGACTGCCTCGAGTTCCGCGGGCGCCAGCTCAGGCAGCGCCATCAGGGCTCTGCCGGCAGCGTGCGTGCGCGCCGGGCGCCGCTCCAGGCGCTGAGCGCAAGCAGCAGGATCACCGTCAGCGTGCAGCCCAGGCTGAACAGCACTCCGGACGCGATGCCGTCCCCGCCCGTAACAAAGCGACTGCTGACCACCGGCGCCAGCGCCCCGCCGAGCCCGGACATGAGCAGCAGGTACGCCACATTGCGATGGGTGGGGACGCCGACCTTGGCCAGCGCATGCGCGCAGTAGGCGTTGAAGGTCGCAGAGACCGAGAACCCGTAGGCAATCGCGAGCGGCAACAGCAGCGCCGCGTTCTCGACGCGTAGCACCCCGAAGGTGGCGGCTGCGGACAGCAACACCAGTCCGTACACGAGCAGGCCTGCGGCAAAGCGCGTGACCAGCCAGGTGCCGGCGAGGGACCCGAAGAACGCGGCCAGGAAGACGTTGCTCATGAACAGACCACCGCTGCCGGTCCCGCCGAAGCGCTCATCAATGAGCTGCGGCGCCCACACGAACAGGGAGATCTTACCGAGCATGAATACCAGCAGGCTGACGCCGAGCAGGACGAAGGTCAGATTCCACTCGGTGGTTTGCGGCCCTGCCGCATCGGTTCGCCCCGCGTCGCCGTCCCCAAAGTCGGACAGCAGGGCCAGCAGCAGCGCGAACACCGCGAAGGCCGCAAGCAGCACGTAGAGCCAGGAGAAATTCAGACTGCGCACCACCAGGCCGGTGACCACGGCGCTGAAGAGCAGACCGCCGCCGTTGAACATGGCGTCCTGCGCCACCAGCGCCGTTTGCCGGGCGCGGCCGTCCCAGAGCTGGGTGATCAACGTGCCGGCCCCGCAGATGACGCAGCTGATGGACAGCCCATAGCTGAGCAGGGCCAGCGCCAGGAGCGCGCCGCTGCTGGTGCTGTGAATCAGCAGCAGACTGCCCGCGCAGATGCCGTAACCAACGAGGAGCACCGAGCGGATCGAGCAATAGCTGAACAGCACAAAGGAAATGACGTTGCCGGCGAAGATGCCGACCGTGAACCAGCTGAAGGTGGCCGCCATACTCGGTGCCGAGACGCCAAATCGCGCGGCCGCTTCCGGCACCACGATCCCGATGGTGGCGACGCCGCCGGAAATGAGAAAGGTGGCGAGCAGACAGGTCAGGAGCAACCGCCAGCGGTTGGCCGTCATGTCCATCGTCGCTGTGGCGGCGGTCATCGGCGTCGCACCCGATTGCTAAAGCACAGCATGACGTTGTCCAACAGCTCGAAGCGGGAGAAGCCTCATCTTGCCGGGCTTCGGCGCAGTCGATCAAGTCAGTCGTGCGTGGGTAGCGTGCCCAATAGTTGTGCAATGCTGGCCGCGCCGCCGAGGTTGAGCAGCGACTGCGTCAACGACTCGCTGTCCGCGCCGCCGCCCACCAGCGCCGCGAACTTACGACGCAGCTGCCCGGCCTGCTGGGGCAGATCCCGGTTCGGCGTCCCAGAATCGGCGTGCGCACGGTGCTCGGCACCGTCCGACGTTGCCAGCGCCAGGGCCGATTGCATGACCGTGAGCCCCGGATCCGTTTCGAGCTGGACCTTGGCCATGCTCTGTTGCAGCACGGGCTCGCAGAGCACCGCCTCGCAGTAGCTGCCCGGATCCGCGGTGTCGATGCCATGCAAGGCCATCGCCGCCGTCCCCTTGAGGCTGAACTTGCCTTCGAGCCCGGTGCGCGGCTGATCGTAGAGGCCGCACACATCCAGGATCGACGGGTTAACCGTCAGCGTCATGGACGTCACCGCCTCCGGCGCGAGCTCGGCGGCGACCGAGCGCACGTTGTTGATGGTCGCGTGCGTCAGGTAGCAGGCCGCGTGGTGCTTGAACAGCGTGTCGGGCACGAACCAGCGATCAGCCACCGCCTCCAGACGTTCGATCGCGTCCCGCTCGCAACCCAACGCCTGCAACAGGCCCTGGTTGCCCTCGAGCGCCTCGGGGTTGGCCGTATAGCCGCGCGCGGCAAGCCGGGCGGCCAGAAGCCCGCGTTCCGCGGCGTGGCCGGCGTGAAACGGCTTGGTCATCGTGCCGAAGTTGGCTTTCAGCCCGCTTGCCTGAGAGGCCGCAAGACCAAGGGCGCAGCCAAAGGCCGGCTCATCAAGCTGCAGCAGATGCGCCGCTGCAGCCATCGCGCCAAACACGCCGTAGAGCGACGTGGTGTGCCAGCCCGCACCATAGGGACCGCTGCCGAAGATCTGGGCAATCCGTGTTTCGACTTCGTACCCGGCGATAAACGCATTCCGGGCCTGGGCGCCGCTGGCGCTTTGCTCCTCGGCAACCGCCAGTACCACCGGCCACAGCGGCGCCGAGGGATGGCCGATCCCGCCGGTGTCATCGTAGTCCAGCGCGTGACCCGCGGCGCCGTTGACAAGCGCTGCCGCGAGTACACCGGCACGCTGGTCCGTTCCAAGCAGCCGTGCGGGCCCCTGCGCCTGGGCAAACTCAGCGCGCAGGATCTCCGAAAGCGGTTCCCGGCTGCCAGCGATCGCGCAACCGAGCCAGTCCAACAGGCAGTGACCGGCCACCGTCTCGACTTCGTCCGGAACCGAGCCGGCGCTGACCCGCGATTGGGCCTGCCATAGCGCGCCGGCAACCCCGTGTCCGGACGTCATGCCTGCGCCTCCCCGGTCGCTGCCACATCTTGCAGCACCGGGAGCAGGTACTCGCGAAACTGCGGATAGTTTTCCGACATGGGGAAGTGCCCCAGGTCTTTCATGACCTCGAAGCGTTTGGGGGCCACGATCTCGGCCAGCTCCCGGGTCATCTCGGGAGTCGCCGAGCAGTCGTACTCGCCAGTCAACAGGTACAGCGGACAGGGCCCATCGCGGAGCCCGTCCAGCGGGATGTTGCGCAGATCGCCGTCGACGAAGTAGTAGTACAGGTCGCCCAGGAACACGCCCGGCCCGCCCTGCATGTAGTACCAAAGGGTCTCCCAGCGGGCGCGCGCATCGCCGGTTGGCGCGGTAATGGCGGCGACCGCCGCGGCGCTGACCTCCGGAGAGTTCACGTCCGGACGCCACAGCTCGGAAATCGTGCTGCCGCTCATGTCCGTGGCGGTGTGCGCCTGCAGCGCCGACTGCAGGCCAATCGCAGCGCGAAAGGACGCACCGTGGCGCAGGGCCAGATGGAGCACAGCGCGGCCGCCGATGGAGCAGCCCATGACCACCGGCCGGTCCAGATCGAGCGCGTTCACCATGGCCATAGTCAGAGCCACATAGTCATCTGTGTTCAGCCGGTAGTGCTGATCCGGATTTCCCGGGTACAGCGAGGACTTGCCGTGCATGGGCAGATCAAACACGATCACCCGGAACCGATCCGTCACCGCTGGATCGTTGAGCAGGCCCCGGTACTGGCGGCCGTCGGCCCCCGCGGTGTGCAGACACAACAGCGGGATCCCACTGCCGGCTTCTTCGAAGTAGATGCGGTGCGCCTTCCCCTGGTGCGACAGGTTCAGGTAACGACCCTGAACCGTTTCGATTTCCGGCTGCGGCGGGCCGTCCAGATCTGCAGGCGGTGCCGGCAGCGTGCCGAGCATCAGCTCAAGCGACAGGATGTACTGCTGCAGCGCGAGTAGGTCACCGTGCAGCTCAAGCTGGCCAGTTAGAGCGAGCGTGTAGAGCGTCTGGAACCCCGGCGCCGGTTTGTCTTTGGCAAGCTCCGCCCAGTTCTGCGCGCTCGAACGCAGGTGCAACGTCGGCTCGGCGGCCGCATCGAGCGGTCGCGCACTATAGCTTCCGCCCTCGTTGACGAGCAGCATGCCGCCGTCCTCTTCCTCGAACGCGAAGGACCAGTCGCGGGCCATGCCTCGGTAACGGGTGCCCGGCAGCGCATTGCCGCGCGCTGCCGCCTGTTCGATCAGCGTGTTCAGTGCATTCATGATGCGGTGTGCTCCTTCTGCCCCGGGGCAAGTCCGATTTCGCTCAGGATCTCGTCACGATGTTCATCAAAGCATGGCGGCGCTCGGTAATAGCCACTGGGGGTATCGGTGAACTTCAACGGGCAGCCGACGATGGCCGCCGGGCCATCATCGCCCGGCACCGGAAGCTCGGTGATCATGTTTCGCGCCGCGACGTGAGGATCCGCAAACAGGTCCTCCGCGCGATTGACCGGGCCGCAGGGCACGCGATCACCCAGCGCCGCCACGATCTCTTCGCGGGTATGCCGCGTCGTCCACTCGGCGATGACGCCTTCGACGAGTTGCTGGTTGTCCCGCCGCACCAGCGTGTTCTTGGTGCGTTCGTCATCCACCAGGTCCGGCCGCCCGATGACCGCGCAGAGGACCTCCCACTGGTTCGGCCTTGGCGCAGCAATGGCAATGCTCCCGTCTTTAGCAGGGAACAGACCGAAGGGGCACAGCGTCGGATGATGGGAACCGCGCGGCTCCAGGTTGCGACGCGCAAAGCCATAGTTGGCAACGACGGTCTCGGCCAGGAGCATGATGCTGTCGTACATGGCCACATCCATGAACTGCCCCTTGCCGGTCTCACGGGCGTTGAGCACAGCGCTGACCACCCCCAGGGCCATCAGGGTGCCCGGATACAGATCACCGACGCTGGCGCCACAGACACTGCCGTCACTGCCCTCCGGCCCGGTGATCGACGCAAGCCCGCCCATCGCCTGCGCCACCACGTCAAAGGCCGGTCGATCGGTGTAGGGGCTGCGCCCGGTGCGCTCATCGCCAAAGCCGCGAATCGCGCCGTAAACCAGCTTCGGGTTGCGTGCCGACAGCACTTCGTAGCTCAGTCCCAGGCGATCCATCACCCCGTTGCGCAGGTTCTCGACGAACACATCCGCCTGGTCGCAAAGCTTGAGCAGCAGTTCGCGGTCAGCGCCCTGCTTCAAGTCGAGGGCAATGCTGCGCTTGTTGCGATTGACACTCGCGAAGTAACCGCCGTAGTCGACATCGTCCGGCCCGGGACCCTTGCGCAGTGAGGTGTAGTTTTCGGGAAACGGCGGCGTGCCGCGGGACATGTCGCCACCGGGCGGTTCAACCTTGATCACATCGGCGCCGAGATCCGCGAGAATCGCGGTACCGAAGGGGCCTGCCAACGCCACGGTGCAGTCGATGACCCGAACACCGCGCAGTGGACCGGTTCGCTCACCCATCTCAGCTCCCCCCAAGGACGTGAGTGTCGCCCAACTCAGTCGGGCATTCATTAATCACGAATTCATTGATTGCCAAACCAATAAGTTTTGCTATCGTGAGTGCCTTCGGCAATCTTGTCAACGGCGCAGCGACTCATCGCGCTAGAAAAAAGGCAGTCCATGGCCAGCACGGGCGAAAGCATCAAACGCGGGAAGGGCGTACCTGTGACCAAGCGCCGCACTCAGCAGGAGCGCAAGGCGGAATCCGAACGGGCCATCATCCGCACAGCGCAGGAGCTGTTCGCCAAACAAGGCTACGTACGGACGACGTTGGCTGAGGTCGGCAAGCTTGCAGGCTACACCGGCGGCCTCGTGAGCCACCGCTTCGGATCCAAGCAGGCCCTGCTGCAGGAAGTCGTCCGCCGCAGCTCCGGGCGCTTCGATGAAGATCAGCTGCGGCCGGCGGTCGCGGATAAGAGCGCCACTGAGGCCATGGACAGCTTCATCGAGACCTATCTGAAGGAGGTCGCGCTGCGCGAGGGTCGTGTTCGCGCGCTCTACGTGATCATGGGCGAAGCGCTTGGCGCGGTCGACGAGATCAAGCCGGAGATCGCGAAGCTCAACGCCGGCTTTCGCGACAACCTCGCGCGCATGATCCGCCGCGGCATCGACAGCGGCGACTACCGCCAGGATCTCGATCCGGAGGAAGCCAGCATGCTGGTGCTGGGCCTCATTCGCGGCGTCACCATGCAGTATCTGGTGGATCCAAAGCGCGTGCGCCTCAAGGTCGTGCTACCGCTGGTGCAGGAGACCGTGCGCGGCGCACTGGCGCCACGCTAGCGAGCGATCCGCCTAGCCTGAGCGCCGCGTCGCCCTCCCCAGCAGCCGATCCGAGATGATCCGCTGCATGATCTCCGAGGTGCCCTCGAAGATCTTCGTCAATCGTGCATCGCGCCAATAGCGCTCCACCGGGTAGTGGGTGGTGTAACCCGCGCCGCCCATGATCTGCAGCGCCTCCGAGGTCGCCCGCTCGGAGACTTCCGCCGCGAAGTACTTCACCATCGCCGCTTCCTTGTCGCAGCGCCGACCGCTGTCGATCTCGTAGCAGACCTTGTACATGAGCTGCCGTGCGGCCTCGATCTCTGTCGCCATGGTGGCGATTTTGAAGCGGATCGCCTGGAAATTGCTGATGGGCTCACCAAACTGCTCGCGCTCGTTCGCGTACTCGATCGCGACCTGCATAGCGGCTTCTGCAGCGCCGATGGAACGTGCGGCTGTATGCGCGCGCGCCACTTCCAGCCCCTTCTGAATGCCGACGAAACCGCCGCTGCCACCCGCCTCGTCGCGACGCGGCTCCTCGAACACCGGCACGCGGACGTTGTCGAAGTGCAGCTCCCAGGTTTTCCAGCCGTGGTAGCCGATCTTCGGGATCGGTGAGCCCTGCACCCCGGCAGGCAACTCGCCGCGCGGCTTTTCGATCGGGATCGCTTTCATGCCCGCCTGGCGTTCACTGCTGTCGGTCTCCAGCCGGCAGATCACGCTGATGAAGTCCGCTCCATCGGCGAAGGTGCACCAGTACTTGTTGCCGTTAATCACCCAGTGATCGCCATCGCGGCGGGCCGTGCAGCGCACTGCGGCCATGTCGGAACCCGCATTCGGCTCAGACATGGCGAAAGCCCCCAGATAATCGCCGGCCGCCATGCGCGCGATCTTCTCCGTGCGCTCAGCGCCGGCGCCGGGAACCGACCGGTAGAAGGAGTTGCCGCGCGCGATGATCGACGCCACGCTCATCCAGCCGCGCGCCAGTTCTTCCGCCACCAGGCAGTACTCAAACGCCCCAAGGCCGAGCCCGCCGAGCTCTTCAGGGATCGTGATCCCGAAGTAGCCCATCGCGCCCATCTTCTCGATCAGCGACCGCGGGATCTGCCCCTTCTCCGGATCCAGCTCATTGGCCACCGGCAGGACTTCGGCGCGGGTAAATTCCCTCGCCGTCTCCATGATCATGCGTCGCTCATCGTTGAAGTAGCCGCTGGTCATCCGCCGTGCTCCTGCCTTGCTCCTACAGTGTTTGGGCCAGTCTATGGCCGCACTTATTGATCGTCAAACCAATATGTGTGATCGTGCCGGCATGGAGCTGAACGTTCGAGAAACCGGCAACGCCGCCGGGCCGGCGATTGCCCTGCTGCACGGGTTCATGTCATGCAACGCGCAATGGCTGCTCAACGAAGCGGCGCTCGGCCAGCACTACCGCCTGCTGCAGATCGAGCTGTGGGGGCACGGCGACTCGCCGCTGCCAGCGGCCGACGCCTTCACGATCGAGCGCTACATCGAGCAGTTTGAAGCAATCCGGACGCGCCACGGCATCGATCGCTGGGTCACCGTCGGCCAGTCCTACGGCGCCGGACTGATGCTCAGCTACGCCTGCGCCTGCCCCGATATTGTCAGGGCAGTGGTCACCACCAACTCGCGCTCTGCTTTCGGAGTTCCAGGCACCCTGCCCCAGCGTGTGACGCGCTCGGCCAAGCGCGCGCAAGGCCAGGAAGGTGCTGACCGCGAGACCCGCACCGAAGGCCTGCGCAAACTCCCCTTTCACCCGATCCACGCCCGGCGCTTTCCCGCCGCGGCTCAGCAGGCTCTGGTCGCCAGCGCCGATCGCATGTCGATCGACGCGATCCGGCTTAGCGGCAAGCTGGGCGAAGGACTTAACTTCCACGAGCGCCTGCATCAGGTCCCGGTGCCGGTCATGATCGCGAACGGGCAGTTCGAGAAATCGTTCCAGCGCGATCTCGAAGCGCTAAGCGCGCGCTATGACCGGCTGGCCATCGCCAATCTCGAGGGCGGGCACTCGATCAACATCGAGGCGCCGGCGGCGTTCGATGCCGCGGTGCTGGCCTTTCTGGACGCGGTCACCAGAGGCGAGCACCAACCGCCCGCGCTGCGCAGCTAGCAACAACACCCGTCGGTGCTCAGCCACCTGTGCGCCACCCAGCGCTACATGCCGCACAGATCGGCCATGTCGAGGGTGTTGGCGTAGAAGCGCACCGTCGCGGCATCGGCAAAGCGGCCCTCGATCATCACCGCGCCCTCGCCTTTCGCTTCTGATTCCCGGTAGGCGTCCGTCAGCCGCCGAGCGATGGCCACCATCTTCGGGTCCGGCGTGAACAGCGCCTGTGCGTGCTCGATCTGCGTGGGGTGCAACGCCCACTTGCCGACCATACCCAGCGCCCGCGCCTGCTTGCAGCTCTCCTGATAGCCCTCGATGTTACGGATGTTCCCGTAGGGCCCATCGACCGAGTCGATGCCGCGGGCTCGCGCCGCCATTGCGACCCGAAATTTGGCGTAGTGGAAGATGTCGCCGGGATACTCGTAGCGCCCCTCGAGCACGGACGGATGAATCCCCTGGCTCGCCGAGTAGTCACCCATCCCGAACACCATGCACTCGAGCCGACCGGTCGCCGCGGCGATCTCTTCGACGTTCTGCAGCCCGAGCGTTTCCTCGATCAGTAGCTCCAGGCCGATCCTCTTCTTGAGCTTGAGTTTCAGCTCGAGCTGCGTGAGCAGCTTGTCGACAAACAGCACATCGCTGGCATCGAAGGGCTTGGTCAGCATGAGCGTGTCGAGATTTTCGCCGGCGCGCTCGACAACGCTGATCACATCGTCATGACACCACTGGGTGCCGGTGTCGTTGATGCGCACGCAGCGCACCGTATTGCCCCAGTCGAGCTCGTTGAGCGCATCGACGGCAATATCGCGCGCACCGACCTTGGCGTTGGGCGCCACGGCGTCCTCAAGATCCAGAAAGACATGGTCGACGCCGCTGGCGGCCGCCTTCTGCACCATCTTCTCGTTGCTGGCGGGCACCGACAGCTGGCAGCGACGCAGGCGCCGGGGCTGACCGTGAATATTCAGTTTCGGCATGATGCTCTCCTTCGCTTAGCGATCGCCCCAATGACTCCGGCGCTTGATGAGCGCCGTGCGCTCGACTTCTGCGATCAGCTTGTCGTGCTGATTCACCCCCCAGTGCTTGAACACGACGATGCCGGCATCGTCCTGCTCCGCGTCGCGCTTGGCGAGCACGCGCGAGTAGGCGTACAGCGTATCGCCGTGGGTCACCGGGTTTTTCAGGGTGATGTTGTCGAGCCCGAGCTCCGCGAGCGCGTTCTCCACCGTGTCCTGCGCAGCCAGCCCGAGCACGATGGAAAAATTGACGCCGCCGTAGCTCAAGATCTTACCGAAGGGGGTCTTTTCCATCCGGTCCAGATTGAAGTGCCCGTCGGCGGTGTTCATGACCATGTTGGTGATCTTGACGTTCTCGAGCGCCGAGACCGTTTTGCCCCGGCTATGTCGGATCGTCTGGCCCACCTCGAAGTCTTCGAAGTAGCTGTCGGGGCTCGTGAGATTGGCCAGCTTACCCATCGTTCTTCGCTCCCAGCTCGAGTCCACCCTTCCAGATGGCCAGGTTCGAGCGCTTGAACTCGATGACGCACTCGTCCCGCTGATTGAAGCCCTCGTTGTGCCAGGACACGACGCCGCGCCCGGCTTTCGACGTGGATTCCCGCTTGTCGATGGTGGTGGAGCGCGCCGTCAACGTGTCCCCGGGGTACACCGGCTGATGGTAGGTCAGCTCGTACACGCCCAGGAATGGGCCGCCGAGCCCTTCGGAGCACACTTCGACAGAGAGCCCGAGAATCACGTTGAACACGAGCTGCGGGTTGACCACCAGGTCCGGGTGCCCGTGTGCCTGGGCATAGTCGCGGTTGAAGTAAAGCGGGTTGAACGCGAGGGTCAGATAGCTGAACTCGAGCGCGTCGGCCTCGGTGATCGTGCGCCCCCAGTGATGGTGGATCACCTCGCCCACCTCAAAGTCGTGGAAGCGGCGCCCGCGCCGGCGCAGCTTGGCGCTGGCCATCACCTCTTCGATCTCGCTGCTACCCTCGCTCATGCCGCCCCCTGCAGCTGTCGCTTTTGTTTGCCGACAACTTTATTTGTTGGCTGACCAATATTATGGGTC
>JBCDIK010000076.1:0-15199 GCA_038749065.1 Pseudomonadota bacterium
ATCCTGTTCGACAAGGGGACCGTGGCGACCCGACGCAGCGGGGGCTTTCGGGTCGGGAGGGGCCATTCGCGCGCGCGCCACGGTACGGGTTCCCTTGCCGGTGGCGCTCGCGTCGAGTTCGCTTTGCGAACTCTCAGAGCCTCCAGGTGCAATGGGGCGAATGCTCCGCGTTCGCCTCGAGTGCGCTTTGCGAACTCTCAGGCTCTCCGCCAGCAACGGGAGAATTCGCACTGCGAACTTCGAAGAACAGCTAGCCTCTGCAAATGCGGGGGCTAGTTTTTTGCGAGTTCGGCCCGGACACGCTCCGCGTGTTCGGCAAGCAGCTCCGGCGGCGCCATATCGCGGGCGTGCATCTTGAAGTCGACACCCTCGTTGCGGGGCATGATGTGAAAGTGCAGATGAAATACCGTCTGCCCAGCCGCGGCGCCGTTAAGCTGCGCAATCATGATTCCGTCGGCGTCAAAGGCCGCCTTGACCGCTGCCGCCACCCGCTGCGTGGTCTGGATCGTTCGTCCCAGGATCTCCGGATCGGCGTGCAGCATGTCCTGGGCAGGGTCCTTCGGGATCACCAGCGTATGCCCATCGACCTGCGGCATGACATCCATGAAGGCAAGCGAGTGATCGTCCTCATAGACTTTGTGGCAGGGCGCTTCCCCCCGCAGGATCTTTGCGAAAATGTTGTCGGCGTCGTAACTCATGGAACCCGGTCCTGGCAAAGGTTGTCGATCAGCGGATGAGCTTCAGGGCCAGCTGGTCCATGACCGAAGCAAGCTCGAAGTCCTTGACGGAGATGCCGCCCGCATCGTGGGTCGTCAGATCGACCTTGACGGTGTTGTACACGTTAAACCACTCGGGATGATGGTTGCGCTTCTCCGCTTCGAGCGCGATCTGGCTCATGAAGCCGAAGGCTTCCACGAAATCCGTAAAGCGGTAGCTGCGGTGCAGTTTCTCGTCCTTGAGGCTCCAGTCCGCACCGGATGCCGCATTGAGAATGGCCAGCCGCTCGGCAAGCTCGCTGCCGCTTAAGGCTTTGATGGTCATGGGTGCCTACCTACGCCGATCGGGTCAGGCATCATAGCTGGGCCGGGACGCGATCCGGGCATGCCAGCGCCACAGAGCCGTAAGGTCGCTATCGGGTTTCAGCGCCACGCGCTCACCGGCAAAGTCGATGGTCGTCACCGCCGCGATATCGGCAATGGTGAAACGATCGCCGGCGATGTAGTCCCGGGTCTCAAGCTCGCCGTTCAGGCGCTTGTAGAACGACCGCGCGTTCTTCTCGCCCAGGGTCTTCGCTTCAGGGATCTGCGTGAACCGCCCGGGCGCCATCTGGGCCACGATCGGGCCGTTGACCCAGGCGGCACCGACCTGCGACATGAGCTCCAGCTCGATAATCCGCGTGAACATCTCGATGCGTCCGAGCTCCGCCGGGCTTTCGCCGAACAGATTCGGCTCCGGGTGCATGGCCTCGAGGCAGCGGCAGATCGCGATCGACTCGCCGATGCAGGTGCCGTCATCCAGTTCCAGCACCGGCACCTTGCCGCTGGGGTTTTTCTGGCGAAACGCCGGGGAGCGCTGCTCCAGGGCCATCATATCGACGGGGACCAGCGGGATTTCCAGGCCCTTTTCCGCCAGGAAGATGCGCACGCGACGCGGATTCGGCGCGGGCTTTACGTCATACAGTTTCATGGCGAGCAGTGTACCCGAGCCCTGCTGCGATGGCCTCGTCGCAGGGTGGCCGTTACACTCGCGCCGGGGCGCGATCGCCCATCCGCGTTCACGCCACCCAGCCTCCCAGGGAGTTTGCGTCATGGTCACCTGCGGCGTCGCCGTTACCGAATTGCTGGCCCGCCATGGCGTGCGCCAGGTGTTCGGCATTCCGGGCAACCACACGCTGGAACTCTACCGGGGGCTGGACTCGAGCTCGGTCTCGCATCTCACCACGCGCCATGAGCAGGGCGCGGCCTTCGCCGCGGACGGCTATGCGCGCGCCAGCGGTGAGCCGGGGGTCTGTTACCTGATCAGCGGCCCCGGGCTGCTCAACGCGGCCACCGCCATCGCCCAGGCGCGCGCGGACAGCGTACCGCTGCTCATCGTGACGGCAGTTGCTGAGCGCGGCGATCAGGGGCAACAGCTCGGCCGCCTTCACG
Organism: Pseudomonadota bacterium; assembly: GCA_038749065.1. Lineage (GTDB taxonomy): Bacteria > Pseudomonadota > Gammaproteobacteria > Pseudomonadales > Azotimanducaceae > CALHVX01. The sequence continues at coordinate 2,148 of JBCDIK010000076.1, forward strand.
AGCTGCCGGACCAGCAGGCCGCAGCGCGCGGATTCTGCAGCGAAAGCCTGACCCTGCAGCGGGCGGAAGATCTGCCGGCGCTGATCGACTACGCCTTCTACCAATTCCGCACGCGTCGCCCGGGCCCCATTCACATCGAGATTCCCCTCGATCTGATGCAGGCGGAAGTCGATCTCACCTATCTGCCGGCACCCAGGGCGAACCCTTCCTCGCAACGGTTGGAACCGGCCAGGGCGGCGCTCGCGGCGGCGGCAGAGCGACTGAGAAACGCGCAAACACCGCTGATTGTCCTTGGTGGTGGCGCCTTAAGCGTGCCCACGCAAGCGCTCCAGAGGCTCATCGAGCGCCTCGATGCACCGGTCATTAACACCGTGAACGGCAAGGGCCTGCTGCCGCCGCAGCACCCGTTGGCAGTGGGCAGCAGCCCGTCCATGCCCTGCATCGCACAGGCGCTGGCGGCCGCCGATTGCGTGCTCGCGATCGGCACCGAGTTTGCCGAGACCGACTACGACCTGCTGATGGCTGCGCCGCCGCCGGTACTCGAACACCTGATCCGGATCGATATTGACCCGGTGGCGCTGACCCGCAACCAAACACCCGCGATCCCTGTCTGCGCGCCTGCCGCCGATGCTGTCGTAGAACTGCTGACGCTGCTCGATGACCCGCAGACCCCACGCGGCGGCGCCGAGCGCGCCGCGCGGCTGCGCAGCGCCTGCCAGGCTGAGCCCCATTTTCACTGGGAGTTTGCGCGCCTGTTCGAGCTGATCGAAGCCGCTGCAGGCACGCATGTGATCGTCGGCGATTCCACCCGGCCGACTTACTATGCGACCTGGCAACTGAACCGGCCTCGTCCGCGGCAGTATTTTCACTCTGTATCCGGCTTCGGCACCTTGGGCTATGCGATTCCCGCCGCCATTGGCGCAGCGCGCGCCACCGGCGCGCCGGTGCTGGCGATCATCGGCGACGGCGGCGCCCAGTTCAGCCTGGCCGAACTCGCAACGGCAAAGGACGCCGCCGCGCCGGTCACGACCCTCATCTGGCTCAATCGCGGCTATGAGGAAATCGAGAATTCGCTGGCAGGCCGCGGTGTCTCCAATCGCTCCACCACCATATCGTCGCCCGATTTCGCGCAGCTCGGCGCCGCCTACGGCCTGACCGTGTTCGCGCCAGCAACCTGGGAAGCGCTGGAGCAGGATCTGGCCACCGCGCTAGCAGAAGGTGTACCGAACCTGCTGTTGCTGCGGCAGGAGGATTTCATCACGGAACCGAGTGGACAGTGGTATGGCTGACGCACCGAAGTCATCACGCCTGCCCTTCAGCCGCGTATCCGCGCGCCTGGATGCGCCGGGCAGCGACGTCTGGAAAGTGCATTACGATGCGCTGGCGCGCTACGAGCGGGGGGAAGACATCCTGCTGCTGAGCGTGGGCGACCCGGACTTCGACACCCCCGACTACATCTCCGAGCACGTGATCGAGCGGATCAAGGCAGGCCGCACACACTACTCCACCGCTCAGGGCGAAACGCACCTGCGCCAGGCCATTGCGGATCTGGAGCGGCGCGGTACCGGCATCCCATTCAGCGCCGAGCAGGTTTCGATCTTTCCCGGGGCGACCGCCGCGCTGTATGCGGTCTTCGCCAGCATCCTGGACGAAGGCGACAGCGTCGTTGTGCCGGAACCCATGTACGTGGGGTACCACAGCATCTTCGATGCGCTCGGGGCTGACCTGACGACCGTGCCGCTACAGCCTCCGAACTTCGAGCTGGATGTGGAGGCGCTGCTCCGCGCCGTGAAGCCCACCACCAAGGCCGTACTCGTGAACACGCCAGGCAATCCCTGCGGCAACATCGTGCCGCCGGAATCGCTGGCGCAGCTTGCCAAGGCCTGCCGGGAGCGCAACCTGTGGCTCGTCTGCGATGAGGTGTACTCACTGATCACCTTCGACCGCCCTCATATCTCGCTGCTCAAATGCACGGACAGCTTCGACAACATCGCGGTCATCGACGGCCTGTCAAAATCTCACGCGATGACCGGCTGGCGGCTCGGCTGGGTGATCGGCTCGCAGGCGCTCGTGGATGCCGCAACCCGCTTCTCCGGCGCGGCGTTCTTCGGCGTCAGTCAGTTCATCCAGGACGGCGCCGCCTTTGCGCTCGCCAATGACGCGCAGGACGTGGAAATCATGCGCAAGGCGTATGAGGCCCGTCGCGACTACGCCATGGAGCGTCTCGACCGTATCTCCGGATTGAGCTACTTCCAACCGGCCGGCGGCATGTTCATCATGATCGACGCCAGCGGCGTGGCCAACGATGGCGACAGCTTTTCCGAGCGCCTGCTGGAAGGCACCGGCATCTCCACCATTCCCGGCAACGCCTTCGGGCCCAGCGCCCGCAGCTACGTTCGTCTGAGCCTGACCATGGACGAAGCGCAGCTCGGCAATGCCTTCGACCGCATCGAGCGCATGCTTGGAACCGCCTCCGACAAGGAACCCGTATGAACCCCGTTTTGATTCAGACAGTGCTGACCGGCGCGGTGCTGTGCGCCGCCTCGACCCTCGCCGCAGCGGCGACGGAAGCAGGTGATCCCCCACGCTTTGGCCACGAGCAGGTCTTCGCCCTGGAATATGCCGCCGACCCGCAGATCAGCCCGGACGGCAAGACCGTGATCTACGCCCGGCGCACCATGGACCGCTACGCGGACCGGCCCGTGGGCGCACTGTGGGAGATCGATGTGGACAGCGGAGCGCAGCAACCCCTGCTGCAGGACGAAGTCGTCAACAGCGGCCCGCGCTTCGCGCCCGATGGCAAGCGGCTCGTGTACCTGGGCCAGGCCAACGGCAAGCCCACGCTGCGCGTCCTGTACCGGGACACGGGGCGCAGCGTGTCGCTCGGCCAGTTCGACCGCGCGCCCAGTGCACCGTCCTGGTCACCGGACGGGCGCAGCATCGCCTTCGCGATGTTCGTGCCGGCGACAGCCCCCAGCTTCGCCAAAGCGCCAACGCCTCCAAAGGGCGCGACCTGGTCCAAACCCGTGCGCGTATTCGATGATCTGCAGTTTCGCTTCGACGGCCGCGGCTATCTGGAGAAAGGCTCTAGCCAGATCTTTGTGGTGCCGGCTGACGGGGGCAGCCCGCGGCAGCTGACCGAAGGCGCCGGCAACTTCGGACAGCCGGTCTGGCTGAACGATGACACGCTGCTGGTCACCGGGAACACCGATCCGGATCGGGAGCTCGATCCCATCGAGAGCGAGATCTATCGGCTGTCGGTCGCAGACGGCGAGCTGAGCCCCTTCGTGGAGCGCGACGGCCCGGACTACAGCCCACAGGTCTCACCGGATGGCCGGCAGGTGGCGTACGCGGGCTACGACGACAAGCGCAAGGCCTATCAGCAGTCCGACCTCTATGTCGTCGGCGCTGCCGGGGGCGAGCCGCGCAATCTGACCGCCGACTACGATCGCAGCGTCGGCGCTTTCCGCTGGCGCGCCGATGGCCGGGCGCTGATCGCCATGGTCGAGACCGATGGCGACATGTCGCTGGTCCTGTTCCCCTTACGCGGCAAACCGACGGTACTGAGCGATCGCGCCGGTGGTCTGTCCCTCGGCCGGCCCTACGGCGCCGCTGCGTTTTCCGTGGCCAGCAAAGCCGGTGGCAGCCGGCCCCTCATCGCGTTCACGCTCGCGAGTCCCGATCGCCCGGCGGAGGTTGGCCTGCTGCGTGGCAGCGCCGCGCCAAAGCCCCTCACTGCGCTGAACGAAGATGCGCTGGCGCACATCGCCCTGGCATCTATCGAGGAACTGTCCATACCCTCCCGCAAGGACGGCCGCGCGGTCGAGGCCTGGGTCGCACTACCCCCCGATTTCAAAGCGGACGGCAGCTTTCCCATGGTGCTGGAGATTCACGGGGGGCCCTTCGCCATGTACGGCCCCTACTTCGCGGCGGAGATTCAGCGCTACGCGGCAGAAGGCTATGTGACGGTCTACGTCAATCCACGGGGCTCTACCGGCTATGGCGAAGCCTTCGCCCAGCTCATCGACCTCGCTTATCCGGGCGATGACTATGAAGATCTGATGAGTGTCGTCGATGAGCTGGTGAAGCGCCGCTATGTGGCCGAAGACCGTCTGTTCATCACCGGCGGAAGTGGCGGCGGGATTTTGACCGCCTGGACGGTGACGCAGACGGACCGCTTTGCGGCGGCCGCCTCCATCAAGCCGGTGATCAACTGGACCACCATGGCGCTCGCGGGCGATATCGCCCGAGTCGTGACCCGGCACTGGATGCGTGCGATGCCCTGGGAAAACCGAGAGCGTTACTGGAACCTCTCGCCCATTTCTAAGGCCGGCAACGTCGTAACGCCGACGCTGATGATGGTGGGCGAGGAAGACTGGCGCACCCCGACCTGGGAGGCAGAACAGTTCTATATGGCGCTCAAGCAGCAGAAGGTGGATACGGCGCTCATTCGCATTCCCGGCGCGTCGCATTCCATTGCGGCACGCCCGAGCCGGCTGATCGCCAAGGTCGACAACATCATCGGCTGGTTCCGGAAATACGATCCGGCGCTGCAGAAGGAAGACGACCCAGCGACTGATCAGCCGGCGCCCTAGGAACCGCGCGCCGGTGTCGAGCGCCAGGCAACGCCCGAAGGACCCTGCCGGCAACCGCGCGGCCATTCTGCAGGGCGCTTTGGAGGAGTTCGCGCTGCGCGGCTACGACGGCGCGACCACGCGTGCCATTGCGGCCCGCACCGGTCTGACACACGGCATGATCCGCTACCACTTTAAAACCAAGGAAGGGTTATGGCTCGCCGCAGTCGCTCATCTGTTCGCGCGCCTGAACCGCGCGGTGGTCTTGTCAGCCGATGAGCTGCAGCGGTTGGAAGGCGGGGATCTCGACATCCTGCGGGATTGGCTGAAACGCTACGTGCGCTACTGCGCGGAGCATCCGGAGCACGCACGGATCATGATGCAGGAGTCGGTGGCGCCAACGCCACGCCTGCGCCGAGCTATTCGCCAGCATGTCGCACCCGCGCATCGGCAGCTCAAAGCGCTGATCGAAAGCCTGCAGGCGCGACGTGTGCTCCCGGCCGACGCACCGCCAGAATCCATCATCTACATGATCACCGGGGCCTGCCAGAATCTGTTCGCCCTGGCGCCGGAGCCGAAAATCTCCTTGGGCTATGACGCGCTCAGCGACGCTGCGGTCGACGCACACGCGGAGGCCGTGGTGGCCCTGTTCGTTCCTGAGGTGCCGCGGCCTAGAGGGTGAATTCGGCGCTCTTGAGATGCTCAGCCGACGCAGCATTGCCCACCAGCAACGCGTAGGTGCCGGGCTCAAGACGCCAGTCATCCCGACTCGAATCGAAGTAGCGCAGGTCATCGAGCGCGATTGCGAACGTCTCCACACGCTGTTCGCCGGCAGCCAGGAAGACCTTGCGAAACGCCTTCAATCGCTTGCGCTCCCGCGCCAGCGCCTGACCGGGCGGTGCCACATAGAGCTGCAGAACTTCCGCGCCCGCACGCGCGCCGACATTGGTCACGGCAACGCTCACCTGCAGATCCGATTCGTTCACGGTAATCGCTGGCATACCGATTTCGAACGCCGTATAGCTGAGGCCAAAGCCGAAGGGGTACGCGGGTTCTGTCGCGCTGCGATCAAGATGCACATAGCCGTGGTCGAAACCGTACTCGATCGTCTTCGCGTTCTTGTCGAAATAGGGTAGATCCGATTCGCGACGCGGCACGACGAAGGGGAGCTTGCCGGAGGGATTGACCGCCCCGAAGAGCAGCCGAGCCAACGCCGCGCCGCCCTGCATGCCCGGGTACCAGGTCATCATCAACGCCCGACACGCTTCGAAGGCGTCGTCGATCAGCACAGCCGAGCCGGACATGACCGCGACCAGATGACGCTCATTGACCGCGCACAGCCGCGCGACCAGTGCCCGCTCGGCGCCATCGAGCGTGAGCGCGTCCCGGTCGCCGCCAATGGCGCCATCAGCCCCGACGGTACCACCGTCGAGCGCGATGTCGCCGGGGATGTACTCGCCCTCGCTGCGATAGCTGTTGCCCACCGCGATCACCAGGGCATCGGCGCGCGCTGCCAGCTTCGCGGCCCGCTCCAGATCCGCGCCGTCATCGCAAAGCACTTCGAAGCGCTCCCCACCATAGCGACGTAACCCTTCCGCAAAGGACAGGGCATGGGGCGGCTCCACGTTGCTCGAGCCGCGATCACCCAGGTTGACGCGATCCGCGTAGGGCCCGATCACCGCAATGCTGCGGATTGCAGCAGGATCCCAGGGGAGCTGGCCGTCGTTGCGCAGCAGCACCATGCTCTGCTCCGCCGCTTCCCGCGCGAGGGCCACATGCGCATCGCAGGCGACGACCGCCGGGTCGTAGTCCTCCGGATCCGGCGCCGTTTCGAACCGCCACAGGGTTTCCAGCACCCGTCGCGCCGCCTCATCGATCTGGTCGCGGGCGACATTGCCGTCATCGACCGCGGCCAAGAGCTTGGGGCCAAAGTGCATGGTGTCCGGGGCTTCCACATCCAGCCCGGCAGCGACGGCCTGCGCGCTGTAGCAACCGCGCACGAAGTCTGAGTAAACAAAGCCTGTAAATCCCCAGCGAGCCTTGAGAATGTCGCGCAACAGCACGGCGTTGTGACCGCAGTAGGCGCCGTTCACCTGGTTGTAGGCACTCATCACCGCGCCGGCGCCCTCGTCGATGCAGCGCTTGAAGTGCGGCAGATACACCTCGTGCAGGGTCCGCGCGTCGAGCTGCACGTCGACCTCAAAGCGCGCGTTTTCCATGCTGTTGGCGGCAAAGTGCTTGATGGTGGCGATGACGTTGTGGCGCTGCACGCCGCGGACCAACGCTGCGCCCATCTCCCCCAGGTGATGCGGGTCTTCGCCGTAGGTTTCCTGGGCGCGGCCCCAGGCCGGGTGCCGCAGCAGGTTGATGCACACGCCGCCAAACAGGTTTGCCCCCTGCGCCCGGCACTCGCGACCAATGGCATCGCCAATCCGCGCCTCCAACGCTGGATCAAAGCTGGCGCCCCGCGCCATGGGTACCGGGAAGCAGGTCGAGCGACCGGTGACGACGCCCCGGGGCCCGTCCGTAAAGCGTCCCTGCGGCAGCCCAAGACGCTCATTGCCACCGCCGATCCGGTACGGCGTGCTGCAGTAGCGGCGCGTCTCGGCAAAGTCTTCAAAAAAACCGTGGCCAGACAGCATGGCCACCGTCTCTTCGAGGGACAGCTCAGCGAGCGCGGCCTGCGCATCGCCGCGGATGTCGTCGTTCAGAGGCACGGGCATCGGTTTTCTTCCTACGGCGGTTGGGGCAAGATTACAAATTATCCAATTGGAGAAATTCTGGCAATGACCGCGCGACCGCGCTCATGAGCACTCTCGGCATCGACCTGGGGACCTCCGCCGTCAAGGCCATGATCCTCGAGGATGACGGCACCGCAGCAGCCCAGAGCAGTGCGCCGCTGACTGTTGCGCGACCCCGACCCGGCTGGTCCGAGCAGGATCCGCGGGACTGGTGGACGGCTACGAATGAGGCCGTGCTCCAGCTGCCGGCTGCGGCCCGGGCCCAGGTGCGCGCCATCGGCCTGGCCGGCCAGATGCACGGCGCGGTGCTGCTCGACGCCGCGGCAGAGGTGATTCGACCCGCCATTCTGTGGAATGACAGCCGCGCGGCTCGTGCCTGCGCCGAACTCGAAGCCCGCTGTCCCGCGCTGCCGCGCATCACCGGCAATCACGCTATGCCCGGCTTCACGGCGCCGAAGCTGCTGTGGGTGCGCGAGCAGGAACCGGCGCACTTCGCCCAGATCGACCGGGTGCTGTTGCCGAAGGACTACCTGCGGCTGCGACTGACCGGGGACTACGCCACGGATCTGTCCGATGCAGCCGGCACCCTCTGGGTCGATGTCGCTGCGCGTGGCTGGTCCGATGAGACCCTCGCCGCCTGCGAGCTGGAGCGTCGGCAGATGCCAGCACTGTTCGAAGGGAGCGCGCCGACGGGGACGCTGCGCCCCACGATCGCAAAGCGCTGGGGCATGACGCCGGTGCCCGTGGCCGCCGGTGCCGGCGACAACGCCGCAGGCGCCATCGGCTGCGGCCTGGTCCACGACGGCGAGGGCTTCGTCTCCCTCGGCACCTCCGGCGTGCTGTTCCTGGCCGGCGATCATTTCGCGCCCAACCCGGCGCGCGGCGTGCATGCGTTCTGCCACGCTCTGCCGGGCCGCTGGCATCAGATGGCGGTCACACTGTCCGCTGCGAGCGCGCTCGACTGGGCGCTGCGCCTCGCCGGCTGGCAGGACATCGAAGCGGCGCTCACCGCGGCCCAGAAAACGCTGGGCTATGAGGCAGCGCCGCCGGTATTCCTCCCCTATCTGACCGGGGAGCGCACGCCGCACAACGATCCGCATGCCTGCGGCGTGCTCTATGGACTGAGCCCGGAAACCGGTCCGGCACAGCTCGTTCAGGGCGTGCTCGAAGGCGTGTGCTTCGCCTTCGCGGACGGGCAGCAGGCCCTCGCCCAGGCCGGCGGGACCATCGATGCGCTGTACGCGATCGGCGGCGGCGCACGCTCGCAGTGGTGGCTGACCCTGCTCGCAACGGTGCTCCAGCAGCCGCTGCTGCTCACCAGCGACGGCGAGCACGCGGTCGCCCGCGGCGCCGCGCGACTGGCGCAGCTGGCGGCCGGCGCTGGCTCAGAGCAGGACATCTGCACGCGCGCCCCGGTGACCGCCACCATCGAGCCCGATCCCACGCTGCACGGGGCGCTCGCAAATCGACTGACGGTGTTCCGCCAGCTTTACCCGCAACTGCATTCGCTCTGGAGTCCTGATGACGCTCTTCAGCCACATTGACCCGATACGCTACGAAGGCCCTGACAGCGACAACCCACTGGCCTTTCGCCACTACAACCGCGACGAGATGCTGCTCGGGAAGCGCATGGAGGAGCATTTGCGAATCGCCGTGTGCTACTGGCACAGCTTCTGCTGGCCCGGTTCCGACGTGTTTGGTGATGGGACGCTCGCCCGCCCATGGCTGGCCGACCCAACGGACCCCGACGCCACTCGGGCCAAGCTTGATGCCGCCTTCGAGTTCTTCGCGCGCCTGGGCGCGCCCTACTATTGCTTCCATGATGTGGATGCGATGACCGCACCGCAGTCACTCGCCGAGCACGAGGCCAATCTTAAGAGCGTGACCGAGCTGCTGGCAGAGAAGATGACCAGCACCGGCATTCGACTGCTGTGGGGGACCGCGAACCTCTTTTCGCACCCACGCTACATGGCCGGTGCAGCGACCAGCCCGAATCCGGAGGTGTTCCGCTATGCCGCGGCGCAGGTGCGCTACGCGTTGGAGGCGACCCACGCCCTGCAGGGTGAGAACTACGTGCTCTGGGGTGGCCGGGAGGGCTACGACACGCTGCTCAATACGGACCTCAAGCAGGAGCTCGACCAACTCGGTCGCTTTCTGAACATGGTCGTCGAGCACAAGCACCGTATCGGCTTCACGGGCACGTTGCTGATTGAGCCAAAGCCCCACGAGCCCACCAAACATCAGTACGACCACGACACCGCCACGGTGTACGGCTTTCTGCAGCGCTACGGGCTGGAGCAGGAGATCCGGGTCAACATCGAAGCCAACCATGCGACGCTCGCGGGGCACAGCTTCGAGCACGAGATCGCAACCGCCCAGGCCTGCGGCATCTTCGGCTCCATCGACATCAACCGCGGTGACCCGCAGAACGGCTGGGACACGGACCAGTTTCCGAACAACGCAGCCGACGTGACCGCTGCCATGCTCGCCATCCTGCGCGGTGGCGGCTTCACCACCGGCGGCTTCAACTTCGACGCGAAGCTGCGGCGCCAATCCACCGATATCGAGGACCTGTTTCACGCCCACATCGGCGGCATGGACACGTTGGCGCGCGCCCTGCGCAACGCGGTCGCGATCATCGAGGATGGGACCCTGGACCGATTCCTGGAAGCGCGCTACGAGCGCTGGGCGGAAGCGGACGCGCAGGCACTGTTGAGCGGCGAGATGACGCTCGCACAGGCGGCCGATCAGGCGCGAGCGCTGTCGCAGGCGCCGACGGCATCGTCGGGACGCCAGGAATACCTGGAAAATCAGTTCAACCGATTCACCTAAGCGAGCGCCGGGGTACCGCAGGGGGACACCCAACCCCTGTGCCGTTCAGGAACGAACGCTCCGGAAGCAACGGCCTCAGGAACCGGCAACCAGGTTTTCGATGGGCACAAAGGGCTCATCGATGCCAAATGCCTGCGGGCCAAACACCGCCAGACACTCCGGCCGACGCATGATTTCCTGAGCCGCAAGCCCAAGCACTTTGAGTCGTTGACCGTACTTCAGACGCTCCGCATTGATCGGTTCAGCGGTCTCCCGGTCCACCACCGCAATCAGGTCCGGCACCATGCAGAGCGTTCGCCCGTCCTGCCGCGCGACCAGAAACTCGTTTTGCAGCAAGAGCTCGAGACGCTGCGCCGAGTCATCCAGACCCGCTAGGGTGACGGTCGCCAGATGCCAGCCGTCCCGGGTCTCGCGCTGGATATCGATGATCTTGCCGTCGAAGAGCTCGCAGGCAAAGCGACCCCGGGAGCGATCCCCAACGATTCCGAGCAACGCAGCGACCGGATTGCTGCTTGCGGAGCGCGCCTCCCGGATTCCGCGTCCGATCTCCATGGCGTAGGAAAGCGAGTTCGCAATGGCTGTGCGACGCAGCTCTGCGCCGCTCATGGGATAGAGGACCCCGTACACCATGGCTCCGAGCGCACCGGTCACAACCCGAGCGATATCCTCGACCTTGCGATCGCTCGTCGCCTGCTCGATGAGCACCGTGTCTCCGAGCTCGTTGCCGATTACCATCGGACAGGCGCGATTGCCGTAAACACTGAAGGTAACCATTTCAATGTGCGGAAACGCGCGTCCCATCCCGTCCGCATCCACTACCGGCAAGCCGAGCTGCGCGCCCAGGGCGAGGGGGATGACCGAGTTCATCCCGCCGACTTCCGCCGGGACAATGGCGTCGATCCGACGATCCAGATGACGTTCCATCATGGCCAGCAATCGCTCGCACACGCCCCGAGCCTGCAGATGCTCGATCAGCACCGTGGGCGCACCAATGCCGGCCACGCTCACAACAAATGCGTCGTCTGCAAGTTCATCGAGGCCGATGACCCGGGCGCTGCGACCTTCGCGAATCTCCTGCTGCAGCAGCAGTTGCCCGATGTACGGATCGCCACCGCCGCCGGTCCCGAGCAGCACAGCGCCCCGGGTCAGATCTCTGACGGTCTCATCATCACCGATCAGCATCGCCTCAGCCCACTCCCGCCAGATCACCGACCACCCGTACACGCAGGTCGACGGCATCGGTTTGCATGTAGGGCATCGGGTGTTCTTCCACTTCGACCAGCCGCACGCTGTCAGGAACCGCACCGGCATGGATGGCCGCCGCTGTCGCTTCGGCCTGCGCCTGCTCGATCGCGGCTTCGCGACCACCCGCCTGCGCGTAGTCGAACAACCGCTTTACCCTGCCTCCGACCTGGGCGATGGCTGCGCCGATCGCGTTGGCCACGCCACCCTGTTCCGGTCGCACCACGGTCGATGCACCAGCCAGATCGTGATCGATGAGAATCGCACCGCCACCGACGAGCACCACCGGCACCGGCGCCGCACTTGTCTTCAGTCGGTCGATGGCGCCTTCCACCAGGCCATGCATCGCCCGCGAGACTCCGGCGATGTCCGCCGGTGCCAGATCACGAACCCCTGCGGGCGTCCCCAGGCTGACCGTGCCCCGGGCAACGGCGACATCGGTGGCGGTGAGCTGCGTCCCGCCAAAGACGCGCGCTTCGGTCAGCAAACGGTAGCCGACCGACTCGGGCCCGATCCGGGGCGCACTCGCTCCCTGCGCCAGCGTGATACAGGTGCCGCCCCCCAGCGCGACCGACAGCACATCCGGCGTGGTGAAGCTGGTGCGCACGCCACCCAGTTCAAAGGGCTCACTCGTTTCCCGGGGAAAGCCCCGGGCCAGAACGCCGACATCGGTCGTCGTCCCCCCGATATCGACAACCACCGCCTCGTCGAGTCCGGACAGAAAGGCGCCGCCCCGCATGCTGTTGGTCGGGCCCGCTGAGCAGGTCAGCACCGGGTAGCGTTGCGCCTGTGCCGTATCCATGAGCGTGCCGTCGTTCTGAGTCAGGAACAGTCGCGCATCAAGTCCGAGTTCGGAGAGTGCCTGCTGAAAGGCCGGGACCACCTTCGCGGCGAGGGGCTGGAGCGCGGCGTTGATGATCGTCGCATTCTCTCGCTCGATCAGACCCAGCCCGCCCACTTCCGCGGAGCAGGTAATCCGTAGCCCGGGGATCGCCGATAGCAGCAGCTCAGCGGCGCGCTGTTCATACTCGGGGCGCACTGGCGCAAACACGGACGAAATAGCCACGTCGCGCACGTCGAGACGTTCGATGTCTCCAGCAATCCGCAGCAGCTCGTTCATGTCGAGCGATGCGTACTCCTTGCCATCGTAATAGCAGCCTCCGCCCACCATATAAACGTGCTGGCCGACAGTCTTCCGTAAATCATCCGGCCAATCGGCGTAGGGTGGAATCCCCGACCCCATCGGCAGGCCGATCCGGATGGTCACGGGTGCCGAGAGTTCGCGGCGTTGAACGAACGCGTTGACAAAGTGGGTGGTCCCCACCATGACGGCACGGACCGAAGAGGGTGCTTCACCGCTCAAGCGCAGTATTTCTGCAATGGCGACCCGGACACCAGACGTGACGTCGGCGGTGGTCGGCTGCTTGGTCGCAGCCAGGACATCCCGGCCGCGCATCAGCACAGCATCGGTGTTGGTACCTCCCACATCAATGCCTATGCGCAGCAACGCTGCCTGCGAACTCAACGTCGTTCCCTAGAAGTCGTAGCGCAGATCGACCCCGTAACTCCGCGGTCGGGTCGGGAACCCAATGTTCCAGGGTAAGCCGGTGAACGCCTGAGCGTTGAAGTCCTCATAGTAGAACTCATCGGTGAGATTCCGGCC